>JAGTQT010000001.1:52788-74328 GCA_018396615.1 Candidatus Bathyarchaeota archaeon | reverse complement strand
CGTGTTGCAGGAAGACTTGAGCAAAGAAAAGCTTCTAAAAAAAGTTAGGCAGGTATTTGATGAAAAAATAGCTGAGAGACTCGAGCATGTTCAGAAAGAAGTATTGAAATATGATGGCTTAGAGAACGCTGCTGCAGCCGTGCTAGAGGTCGCAAGAAGATAAGCAACTGTTTTAAACTGAGAAGCCAGATGTTTACAGTATGTTCCTGCCTCAAAACATCTTAGAAGAAAAGCTTCGCAGAATACTAGCTGAAGATCTGGGACAGGGAGACATAACAACCGCGCTTGTTGTTCCTGCTAAAAGCATAGCAGAAGCTCATGTTATAGCCAAAGAAACAGGCGTTGCCGCAGGAATGGAAGAAGCAGAAGTCTTGTTGAAAAGCGTAGGACTTAACGTGGAAATGTTAGTTTCAGACGGAGACGCCATCAAGAAAAAACAGGTGTTGATGAAAATTTCTGGAAATGCCCGCGTGCTAATCTCTGTTGAAAGGACATTGCTGAACATTGTTTCACGCATGAGCGGCATAGCCACAACCACTAGAAAGCTTATTCATAAACTTGCAAGAGCCAAGCTCAAGACAAAAGTGGCTTGTACAAGGAAAACGGCGCCGGGGCTTCTATATTTCGATAAGAAAGCTGTCATGATAGGTGGAGGAGATACTCATAGGCTTCATCTAGACGACCTAGTATTGTTGAAGGATAACCACATTGCCGTTGTTGGAGACGTAGGAAAAGCAGTGAAAAAAGCTAAGGAAAACGCTTCATTCTGCAAGAAGATCGAGGTTGAAGCATCAACAGTGGAGGAAGCCCTATCAGCCGCGAAGGCTGGTGCAGACATTATTATGTTCGATAATTTCTCGCCTGAGCAGATAAGAAGAGGAATCAGCATTCTCAAAAAGAAAGGTTTTCTAGGAAAAGTTCTCTTGGAAGCCAGTGGAGGGATCACTGAGGACAACATTCTGGGATACGCTTCAACAGGCGTTGATCTTGTGAGCCTGGGAGAAATAACCGACAGCATAAAGACACTGGACATAACCTTGGAAGTCACGAAAATCAGCAAATAAATATGACAAGCCCTCAAGCATACTGTGCGATTATCCATGCTTCTATGTATGCGCCTATCAATAGCAGTAGCGCAGCAACTCCGATAAACAGCACCGTGTTTTTTATCTCTTCTCTGCCTCTGCGCTGGATTAGGCGCCAAAGGAGCCAAAAGCTCTGAGAAAAGGCAAGCGAGTACGAGAGGAACTCCAGCCAAGTAAATGGATATATGAAAAGCAGGAGGAAAACAAAAAGGGGCGGGTAACCGTTGATTATGCTTGAAGCTGAGATAACGACGCCCGTATTATGCAAAACCCATGATCCGAAAAGTGGTCCTGCCAGAGGAATAAACATAATCAAGCATATTAGAAAGTTATTTGTGAAAATATGTACTGTGCTCTGCGGCACATCCATGTTCTTTACCTCATCCTGCAGCTGCTGAAGCTCTTCACCAAGATCGTTTATTTCTTGGGCGCTAAGAGGATAGAAGAGGCTGACCATAGTGATAGAAACCGTAAGCAAGAAAGACAAGCCTAGCGTTAAAACTCTCTTCTCGAACGTTGGCATCGCCTTCAGCCATTCTAACGCCAAATTAGATACACCCTAAATTTTTCATATTTTCGGAGCTATCTTGAGGCTTCGGAAGCCGCGGGCAACTGGATTCAGCATCTCTGAAACCACAACTTTTCTTAATATTCCTTTCGTGTCTTCAGCGTACCCTCTTACATCATGCTCCGCAGTTATTAAAGAATACAAGTAAACTCCCTTTGTGTCTTGCCTTGGCTGGCATTTTGAAGGAAGCCCCAGCAGCATAGGCTTGTTCTCTTTGACAGTTTTTTCACAAGCGTAGAGAATTGCATGCGCCCCGGATGTTAACTCTGCAATTCTGACGGGAATACTTTCCTTTCCAACCGCTAGAACTTCCACTCCATATTTCTGGGTTATCTCATTGGCAACTTTTCTCAGCCTAGGCAAAATTTTCAGCAGATGCTGTTTCGCCCTGCTTGAAAGATTCATGTTGGAAAACTGGATCGGGGAAAGCTCTTCCAGAGAAATCGAGCCTAAAGACATATCAAGATGCACTATGTCTGCCTTAAATTTTCCAAGAAGCGCTCGACAAAGCTCTGCTTCATGCACTATAACCTCGTGTCCTTCATCTGCGTCAGCGAAAATAGGTTCAGCGAGGCACGCAGTGGGCTCCCGATACGGTGGATTTACGAGAACCGAAGCGGTGGCAACTATTGACAACGCCTTAAACTTGTCGCTTAGAATCGCGGCAGATGAATCCGCAGCAATAACTCTCAATTAGCTCACACATGCCTTATAGAGGTGGAATAATAGTTTAGCTTTGCCCTCTCAGCTTTCCGCTTTCTTTAAGCCTTGTGCCAATATGAATAGTTCTGAACTTCGAGCGCGGCTGGCTTCTGGCTTTACAACCTTAACTTCGCTGAAATGCTGCTTAACTTTTGCAATAAAATCGTCAAGCATATCCCCTTGAAAAACTTTGACAAAAAAGCAACCAGAGGGCTTGAGCACTTCTAAAGCTATCTTCAGTGCTTGCTGGGCTAGGTCAATTTGGCGAGCATGGTCAAGCTCCCATATGCCAGAAATATTTGGCGACGCATCAGAAAGCACTACATCAACCTTTCTGGGAACGAACTCTTGGATCTGCTGCAAAGTTTCGGGCTCAGTTATATCGCCTACTATTGTGCGAACGTATGGTTGAGGAAAAGGATCTATAGGCTTCAAGTCAACTCCTAAGACGAAGCCTTTGTTTCCAACGATCTTTCTTGCAGCCTGAATCCATCCGCCTGGCGCTGCTCCAAGGTCGATTACGACATCACCTCTTTTGATGAAATGGTATTTTTTTACGGTTTGAAAAAGCTTGTAAACCGCACGAGAGCGATATTTTTCTTCCTTTGCTTTCTTGTAATAGTAGTCTCTTTTTCGCTCCTGTATCCATGCTCTCGGCAAGACTAGCTGTCACCCAAGGCTATGGATGTGTTTGGCTCATTTCGGCTTACAGCAAGAAGCCATTCTGTAAGCTTATCACAGTCTTGGGGAGAAACCGGGCCTGATGGATCGCATCTTGGGTTGTCTGGGCACATTAGACATGGGCAGTCTGCTATGGAGTCTATTGATGCGGGTATTCGCTTGGGATAAAGCCTATAGGTCCATCTTCCGTCGCGGAGTTCCTTTTCTCTTCTAACTAGCCCTTTTTCTTCGAGTTTAAGGGCTATTCGGGAGCCTTCTCGGCTGCTTGCTCCGAGATGCCGCCACAACTCAGATTGGAGAACTCCTTCGAAGCCTGTATTAATCACGAACTGCAAAGCTCTTTGTTCTAGGTCGTTGCGCTTCGGCATCTTGACCAGTTCCAAGTCATCCATGTTAATATATACGTGGTTCAAGATAAAAAGATGTATGTTTAAAATCAAGGGAATCCATGGTGAAAAAGCAAAAAATAAGGAAGGAAAAGGCTGAGGAAAGCTACTGCCTGGGGATAGAATCCACTGCAGATGATTTCAGCGTCGGAGTGTCAACCTTCAAAGGAGAGATACTGGCCAATGTAAGAAGCGTTTACATGCCAGCAGAAGGCGGCATCCATCCACGTGAAGCAGCAAGACATCACGCAGAACAAGCAAACACGGCACTACGCGAAGCCCTCGAAAAAGCAGCACTAAAACCGCAAGATCTGTCGTTAATTGCTTTCTCTCAGGGTCCTGGTTTAGGTCCGTGTCTTCGAACAGGCGCAACAGTTGCACGGGCTTTAGCTTCTTATCTTGACATTCCTTTGGTTGGAGTAAACCACTGTATAGCTCATATTGAGATCGGCAAACTCGAGACAGGAGCGATCGACCCGATAACGCTTTATGTCTCTGGTGGAAACACCATTGTAGCAGCCTTCGAGGCTGGCAGATACCGAGTTTTTGGAGAAACCTTGGACATTGCTTTGGGCAATTGTCTGGATGTTTTTGCTAGAGAGGCAGGCTTGCGGCAGAGGCGGAGTATGCCTTTAGGCGCTCTTGTGGAGAAACTTGCGGCAAGAAGTGAAAGGCTACTTGAGTTGCCCTACACGGTTAAGGGCATGGACGTATCCATGAGCGGGCTGTTGACGGCTGCGGTTACCTTGCTCAAAAAGGGTAAGTGTCGACTCGAAGACATCTGTTACAGCCTTCAGGAAACTGCCTTTTCAATGGTCACTGAGATCAGTGAAAGAGGATTGGCTCACACAGAGAAGAAGGAGGTTCTTCTGACCGGCGGTGTAGCTGCTAACAGAAGGTTGCAGTCAATGATTAAAGAAATAGCTAGAGAGCATGATGCCAGATTCTGTGTCGTACCTAGCGAATTCGCAGTTGACAACGGCGCCATGATAGCGTGGACAGGTGTTCTAGCTTACATGCATGGCGTTGTCACTTCTGTAGATCAAAGCCACGTGAAGCTAAGGTGGCGTTTAGATGAAGTTGAGGTTCCATGGATAGGACAAATGCATCTCAGTTAATCAAAATGGGCGCGGAAGCCAGCCTATTTCTTGCCGATTGGCATGGCAGAAAGGTAATCTTGAAGAAGCGTCTTCCGAAAAAATACCGCCACGCTAGGCTGGATGAGCAAATTAGAACATACAGAACAATTCACGAGCCTCAACTGATGCACCAGGCAAAAAAAGCGGGCGTGCCTACCCCAACAATCTTTTTTGTGGACGTGAAAAACGCCGTGATCGTAATGGAGTTTGTAGAGGGAAAGCAGCTTAAACAATTGTTAAACAATGTTTCCTCCTCGGAAAGAAAAAAGCTTTGCAAGAGGATTGGCGAGCTTGTGGGCAGGCTTCACAAGTACGGCATTGTCCACGGAGATTTGACGACGTCTAACATGATTCTTGATCCGGCTGGCAGAATTGTCTTTGTGGATTTTGGGCTTGGAGAGGCTTCTAAGGAGCTTGAAGCGAGGGGAGTTGACTTACATCTTATGCGAAGAGCTTTGCAAAGTGTACATTTTACGTTTGCAGAGGAATGTTTTACCTCGATAGCGAAAGGCTACGCTAATGTTGTTGGCGAAGACACTACAAGAGATGTTCTAGACAAGATAAGGGACATAGAAAAGAGAGGACGCTACGTTACGAGACACGAAGAAAACAACGGCGATTAAAACCATTTTTCACAATGACTGAAAACGTAGATTGATTCTGTGAAAAACTTGCTTTTATCAGAAAGCACATAGCAAACATCAAGCATCAAAATTGATGCTTGCCAGCTCAACCAGTAACGTATCCGAAGCTCTCCAGGCAGAGCTGGGAAAGTCTTTAGTGCTTTAGTCTAGAATCTAGAGAAGACAGTGAGGTATCATGCGCTTCCGCTGGAAAGGCAGAATCATATTCTTTGCCACAGGCAACATTAACAAGTTTAATGAAGCCCGCAAGGTGCTTGCCGAATTCGACCTAGCTGTTGCCTTGATAAAGGTTAAGGCTCTTGAGATCCAGAGTAACAGTCTCGAAGAAATCGCAATTGCAAGCGTTACAGACGCCTTTAGCAAGTGCAACCTACCGATAATTGTCGAAGACGCAGGGCTCTTTGTGGATGTGCTGAACGGGTTTCCCGGACCTTATGCAGCTTACGTCTACAAAACGATAGGTAATGCTGGTTTATTGCGCCTTCTAAGAGATGAGAAAAACCGGAAAGCTAGGTTTCGGTCTGTAATCGCGTACAAATCTGCAGAAGTTGAGACGCCAAAGCTTTTTGGCGGTGAATCTCATGGGATAATAGTGAGCGAAGAGCGCCGAGGCGACAGGAGATCTGGGTTCGGTTTTGACCCGGTTTTTAAGCCGGATGAGAGTGGCAAGACTTTTGCGGAAATGAGCATCGAGGAGAAAAATCTGTATTCGCATCGTGCAAGGGCGTTACGCAGTTTTGCTAAATGGTATCGGGGATTTTGATTGTGAGCGCAATGGTTTATGGCATGGTGATGGCGCGTTGCTGATAGAAACCGGATGGGCTGCAATCAATAATTTTAAATATTGCTTTCCCTTCGCTCATACAGAGCCATAGTGACGACCTATGCCCAAACAGGAAAAGGGAAAAACGCATTCGATACGACCTGTAAGCAAGAGACCGCCAAGCTGGTGCAAATATCAGCCTGAAGAAGTTGAGGCTCTGGTTATTAAGCTGGCTAGAGAGGGAAACACAGCAAGCAGGATTGGCACAATTTTGAGAGATCAGTATTCGATTCCGCTGGTGAAGGCTATAACGGGAAAAACTGTGACAAGGATGCTGAAGGAAGCGGAGCTTGCACCTGCTATACCAGAGGATCTGGCTAGTCTTTTGAAAAAAGCACAGAGTCTTGCAGTTCACTTGGAGAAGAGCAAGAGCGACTTGAATAACAAACGGGCTCTTCAGATTATCGAGGCGAAGATTCATAGGCTTTCAAGATATTACAAACGTCGTGGAGTTTTGCCGAAAAGCTGGAAGTATGAAGCCAAGATCGCTTCGTTAGCTTAACTGTTTTTACGTGTTTTCGGCTGTTTTGTTACGCTAGTTTTGGTTTGGCATCAACTTTAAATCATCAAACTGTTAGGTTCTAGCTTGTTGTGATAGAGATGGCTCACGAGGAAGACAAAGCTGCTGGCTTTTTAAAGTCCGCAGCTGACGCTGCTCAGGCAATAGCGGAGGTTGCGAGAAGAGGTGAGCTTATTCATGTTTTTTCCCACATCGATGCTGATGGAGTTGCGGCTGCTGGAATAATTGGGAAGGCGTTGTTTAGACTCGATGCAAAGTTCCGCATTCAGATTACTCAGTGGATTGACGAGAAAATTGTAAGCGAAGTTCTTTCTGAGAAGCCGCAGATGATAGTTTTCACGGATTTTGGAAGCGGTTACATCGATTTTTTAAGGGAGAACCTTGCCAACTTCAAGGCAGTCATCCTAGATCATCACCAAGTCGTTGGCGAGCAGCCGTCTAATATTATTCATGTTAATCCGCATCTGCATGGGCTAGATGGGGCAAAGGACATCAGCGGTTCAGGAGTTGCCTATTTCACGGCTAAGGCTATGGATGAGGTAAATGTTGATCTTTCGCCTATTGCTGTGGTTGGTGCGCTTGGAGATCTGCAAGATAAGTATAATCAGAGAAAGCTAAGCGGGTTGAACGAGAAAATTGTGGCAGATGCGGTTAATGCTGGTCTTCTGACGGTGGAGAAGGATCTAGTGTTTTTTGGCAGGGAAACTCGTCCGATTCATAGAACGCTTGCGTCCACAACCAGCCCTTTTATTCCTGGGCTTAGTGGTGAAGAAGATAAGTGTCTTGCTTTTTTGGCTAGTGTGGATGTTAAGCCTAGAGAAGGTGAGAGGTGGCGGGCGCTGCGTGATTTGTCTGAGGATGAGAAGAAGCGTTTGTGTTCTGGTTTGGCTGATTATCTGCTGTCGAAGGGGCTGCATCATGAGGTTACGAATTTGATTGGGCACGTTTATGTTTTGAATCGCGAGGAGGCTTGGACTCCGCTTAGAGATGCAAGAGAGTTTGCGGTTCTGCTTAACGCTACGGGGCGTATGGATAGGGCAAGCTTGGGTGTTGCGGTTTGCATGGGAGATCGAGGCTCTGCGTTTGAGGAAGCAACCAAAGTTCTTGAGGAGTATCGTAGGACGATTAATAGGTATCTTGGCTGGGTGATGGAGAAGCCTGAGAGGATGAGGGAGCTTGGTAACATCTATGTTGTTCACGGCGAAGACTTTATAGATGACAAGATCGTGGGTGCTGTTTCCTCTATTCTCTCGTCGAGTTTGCCGAATCCTGAGAAGCCTCTGATTGCCTATGCTAACGTTAAGGAGGAAGGTTTGGCAAAGATTTCTGCGCGCACGATGGACACGATGACTGCTAGGGGCATCAATCTTGGAGAGGTTATGCAGGTTGCAGCCGCTAGGTTTTCAGGCAAAGGTGGCGGACACAATGTTGCGGCAGGCGGACAGGTGCCGATAGAGGATGTTGGTGCGTTTATAGATGTTGTGAATGACTTGGTGGGTAAGCAGTTGAAAGGTGAGAAGATTGGAAGCTGAAATAAGGCTAGTGTTCAAAGATGCTGAGACCGCGTGTGCCGTTGCTAGGGCAGTTTCGCCTGACAACCTTAAGGCTCCTAGAGGCGTGTTCGTTGAGACCGCTTACGATGGTAATTGTGTTTTAACCAAGATTAAGTGCGATAAGTCGCTGGCAACGTTTATTTCGACAATTGATGATCTTCTTTTCAGCGTATCAACCGCGGAGAAGGCGCTGGCAGCCTTGAGGAAAAGCAGGTAAGATGACGATCTCCTTCCTTCTGTTGAAATTAGCCCCCTATATATACTAGCCAAACATTTTTTCCTCTTCTTGAAGTCTTATGCAACATCTAGCTGAATGAAAAAAAAGATAACTTTCAGCCTTACTCTTCTGGTAATAGAAAAAGTTATATATATAGTTTGATAACCATGTGGTTATGCTGCCAATTGAAAAGAAGATGAAAGAAAAAGGAGAACGAGACAAATGGAAAAAACTAAAATTTTCTTATTGGCAATGGTGATCTTGACAGCAGTATATTTGGGTGCAATTCTGTATGCGAATGCCACTGATTCGCCAAAAATTGATGGAGATCACGTTGTACCCGGAGCTTTTCTTTATAAAGAAATGCCGTCGGAATGGTATACTCCCGAACAGTTAGGGATAGTCAAAATTGAAGATTATGGCGCAGGCGAAAACGCTACATGGCTTCATGTGTTCATCCCTCGCGAAGTCTATTACAATGATTCTAAAGGTGAATGGATTTGGGGAAAAGTCTTCAGATGGGAATTCAATGGAAAATTCTATAAGATAGAATTTTGGGTTACTCAGGGTTTACCCGAAGATGTGATCAAACGTTCACAAGTTCCCGTTGGAGGAGTGATTGCAACAGGATGGATTGCTGGTGGAATCTGGGTTTACAAAAAGAGGGAAAATAAATGAAGGGGGCATTCGTTTTTTTTCTCATTGCAGCTTTGTCTCTTGGAATTTTCCACTTTTCAATATCAGAAGGCATGAACGAAAACTTCCACGCAACTCTGGCACTGCCTAAAGAAACCCCCCGAGAGCCCATGCCTGAGAATTTTACAACGGATGAATATTTCGACGCTACAAATCCCTATTCAAATGATGAATTTCCATCGGCCACAACCTCATTTTCTGAAAGGGAAGCAAGCAATCCAATCTATGTCTTAATAGCGGGGGACGAAGAGGAAAGGGCAATTTTACGTTTTGTTGGCATGGTTATGTTCCCATGGTTAGGATACGCGACTATGCAGATAGAACGAGGTGATGAAGCCTTAGTGGCAAATTTTGGAATAGACATTCGAATTCTGGGATTTATTGAATGGGATAGCAATGATAATCTGAAGTCGATGTATGAGCTTTGGTATGACTTGGAGAGTAAAACATGCCAATATCTCCGAACCGACTACCAGGGCTATTGGACAGATTATGTCGACGCAATTATTGGCATAACAGCTCAAGATACACCGGATGATTTTCGACCAATTGCGGGATTGACACCGGGCACACCTTATTTAAACGAGGGAAGAACGATCACCCTTTTAAAATGGCAAGTCTACTGGGCTGATGATAACCTTGTTCAGCATGAAGTTAGCCATCTATTCTATGAAGATGACCATAGTCCACCCCAAACACCGGATCCCTGTTGCATTATGGCTAGTCACCCACACTTTCAGACTTGGATCTGCGAAGATGGCTATTTTTGGTCAGTATTCAACGATATTCCCTGTGCCTATACTTCTTATTCTTGGTGTAATGAAGTTGAATGTTACAATGTCATGAATAACCATCACTCTCATTATGAAAATGGAGACCTTTCCGCCGTATACCTACTTTACTGGCACAACCCCTATATTACTCACCCAATGACCATGTGTTATTGGTTTGATGAGAACAAAGAGACAGTAACTATCGAAGTTAAAAGTGGTCCTGCAAGCGCAACCACAAGATGACCCAACACTCTGCAAGCGGGTGTCTCGAATTTCTTGTCGAAATTCTGATGTTGTGATAAAATAACGCTCTTTTTTTAATAGGCAACAGTGAAAAGCTAGAGCACTTAAGTCTTCTCTTATTCTTGCACTAAGTCGTGTAGCTAGAAATGCAAACAAGAAAAATGTGAGCTAAATGAGAAAGCAATTACAACTTCTATTAGAATAAATGAAGAGACATTCAGAGAAGCCGAAGAGATGGGCTCAACCGTCTCTAAAATCTGGAAAACGTCTAGAAATCACGATAAAACAATCAAGATTTCTTGAGGAGAATCTATATTGCTCTAAAAACGAGATGGCGGGCCCGGAGGGATTTGAACCCTCGATCTCCGGCTCCGCAGGCCAGTGTCCTAATCCAGCCTAGACTACGAGCCCCCAGAGCTAGATTACGCTACTCTGGTAATATAAACGCTGATGTTGAAGGAAAATGATCAAAGCCTTTGATGATCAAAAAGGTTCTGGTAACTTATCATCGAATTAGTCATCATGGTAACTTTCGGATGCGGTTCCCTGCCAAAAATCGGTTGATAGAAAAAATCTAAATCCGTCGGTATGTCTATTCATGATTAACATGCGGTTGTGGATGAGATGACGTTCAATAAAAAGGAGATTGACTTATTGAGGGCAGCTTACCAAGCTTTTGTTGGCAAAACCCATACTTTTGAAGTGTATAAATCGCCTGATTGGGAAAATACAGGCATAGAAAATTGGGTTCAAACCGAGTTTACAGTAGCCTTGGTTGATAGAGATTATTCTGTCACTACAGAAGGCAAGGTAAAGCGGGGTTGTGACCTCATAGTTAAAAATGATAAATTACACTTAGATGTTGGCATTGAAATAAGAGCGTATACGTGTGTTTATCCTGAGGGACTAATTGACGGAATTGAAAAACATCCGAAGGCTGACCTCTATCTGTTTTTGTCCCAGTTTGATAATGAATCACTGAGTCAGTTAAATGCTTACTTCAAGAAGAATGGCTATATCGAAAATCATCGGACATTCAGTGGTTGGATGGTTATGTTGGTGAAGAAAGAACACAAGATTGAAAGAAAGAATAGACAAACTTGGAAAAGAATGACAAAGACTAAGACAGTTGAATGAAGCTTTACATGAAACTCTTAACAAGTTTGGGAAGAGAGGCACTAACAGCACTTTGGAGGAATAATTCTTTGATAGTAAAATGTTCGCATTGCAGAAAAATGCTTTCTGTAAAAGACTTTGATGCACACAGATGTGATATGCCTATTAACGATGTTAAAAGAATCCCAGTTGTGTACTTCCAAGACGACTCGTACGATGACAAAAAACTAATGACGGGATGGGGACTCGATGGGGTTTTATATACCTTTGAAGTAACGCCAAGAAAACCAATATCGATAGTTATTTGCCCATCCGACGAAGTCACCAGAACCGAGCTATTTGTTAAGTAGCGCATTTTATCGTCTCCTATACGTTGTGATGTACAGTTCATCATTTGTGGAATTCTTCTTGAGATGCCAAAAGGAAAAGCAGTCCTATGCCTCCTAAAGCAATCACTGGAAGACCGAAGATCACTCCGATTATGGCGAAACTGGGAAACTGCTGAGCCAATGCGAGGATTACAAACAAGCCTTCCAAAGCAACGAATAACCCTCCCACCAAGCTATGCCTAAACCTTCTTCTTTTCAGCGAGAAAACACCCCCAACCACGCCGTAGATGAAAGCCAACACGCTAAGACCGCTAGCAATCAATCCCTCGTAAGGAGGTCTGGGATTATAGTAGTAAACGTACCTACCCGACTCAACGATGATAAGAACTAGAATCCCCGTCAAAATGCTCACGGAAGCACCTATAATAAGAAGAATACCTCCAGCAATCGGAAAATCAGTCTTCTTAACAGCCTCAGGCTTGACCACGCCAGAACAGAAAGGACAGTAGACCGCATCCTCATCCCGAATCTGACGACCACACTTCGAACAGTTTAACACCATACCACCACCAACCATAAATCCTAACAAAGGAGAACATAAAACCATGTTTTAGCACAGAACCGTTCAGAAAGCAGAACACCCAAAAACAGGATGCAAGAAAATCAATATGTACTAGGTTCAGCTTTTTTGGAAAAGGCGTCTGATCTGGAAAAATGGAGACCTCTACTTTTTATGGCTGGAAAAGCCGTGAGAACAGCAGAAGAACACGTTTAATGCGTCGGTTGGCTAGAAGAATCTTTTCTTCTTTTCACGTTGCCTCTTGAGGTTTTCTCCACGTGTTTCCTCTTCAACGGTCAAGGGCTCTGCTACTTCAGCAACTGTGACGATTTCTTCTTCCTGCTCTTCGGGTTCAGAGTAGCTTTCTTCCTGTGCTGGAGGCTCTGGTGCTCGTTCAGTGCTGAAGACGTTTGGCGCGGCTTCTGTTTGTGGAGGGTTATCCCACTGCTGGGTTGCCTGTCTAAGTTTCTGTTCAAGTTCCTCTATTTTGTTTTCTAGCTGGGTTATGGCGTCACGTGTGGTCTTGTTCGTGTTTTGCAGTTCGGCGATGGCGATGTTTTCTTCGAGGATTCTTGTTCTCTCTTCTAGGTTTTGCTGTCTCTCCTTTAGGGAACGTGATTCTTCTTCTAGCTGCATTCTTTTTTCTTTGAGTCTTTCCAGTTCACTCATTTTGTATCATCAAGGCATGCATGACAGTTAAATAATAACAATTTTATGAAAGCAGAATACGACTTCAGAATTCATATTTCAGGCGTCCATGCTATGACTGAACGTGAAAAGGTTAAACCTTTGATTATGCAAGCTTATCATGATAGAATCAAAAAACAAGAAGAGTAAGCATGACCGGTTCAAAGGTTGAACAAAATTCTGTTCTTGACAAGAAAGTGTTTGGAATGCCATTAGGCGAAATTCTCGCATGGATATTTGCCTACCTAATGATAGCTTGGAGCTTGACAACACTGCTTGTGATTCTAGGCTTGCTCGCCGAGTGGTTTCCTTCAGATGCTTGGCAAGCCGTGGGATGGATAGTTGGCTTAGGCTTACCTCTGGCAATGATTGGGATAGGGGTCGCCAGCATCCTGCCGATGTCTGAATACGCCTATATGCGAGGCGCGGGCAGAAACCCTGTCATAGCGCGAGAAAGTGTTAGGCATCAAAGAAGAAAGCCTGAAAAAAAAGGATTCGGCATACTTGTGGGAGTCGTCGGAGCAATGTTTATCGGGCGAATGAACCCCCCAGACCTTCTGCTGACGGCCGCAGTGTATGTTTTTGGCAGAGAAATCGCAGCAGCTATAACGATAGCTCTTCTTGTTTTTTTAGTGTACGTCTACCGGAAGAAGCTCGCAAACATAGTGAAGTTTGAGAACTATTAGCTTCGGTCGGGTTTTTTGGCGATCGCTTTCTTTAAGGCAGCATTCACGTTGTCTTTTCCCATGGCTAGGATGTAAGGACCAAGTCGCGGTCCTTGCGGCGCGCCTATGAGTATCGTGTAAAGTGTTTTGAAGAACTGCGCGATTTCCAAGTTGTGTCTTTTTGCGATGTTGAATATGGCGTTTTGTATCTTGTTAACTTCTTCTTCAACATTTAGAACCTGCACAAGCTCGGCAACGGCGTCTCTTTCTTCTGCGGTTAAAGTGATGGCGGTTTCCTTGATCTCGTCGAAATCGTTGATCCAGTTAGCTGCGTAGCGAATTCTGTTTTTCAAGTCTTCATCGATTGCCTGATCTTTCCCTAAGTAGCCGTAGCTTACAAGTTTTTCTCTGATGAATTCGTTGCTTCTGTTTTTGGGCGCCATCTTGACAAGAAATGTAAGCAGGTTGTATGGTACGTGGATGCTTGGCTTGGGCGGTGGCTTGAGCGCCCAGCAGTATTCGTATATACCTTTAAGCCTAGCTAGCTCCTTTTTGTCTTTGACAGATTTCTTTCCGAAGTAGACGTCTTCCAGGCTGTCCAACTCGTTTACGTAGATTGGAATGTCAGTGACGTCTAATGTTCGGGTTCCCACGAACCGTTTTAGCATAAGTAATACGAGTGATTGTGGGGAACCGTAGCGGAACCACACTTGCGGAGTGAAAACGTTGCCAGTTGACTTGGAGATTTTTTTGCCGCTTTTGTCCAGAAACATCTCATATCTTGCATGCGAAGGAGGTTCGTAATGAAGAATCTCGAGGCAGATCCTGTCATTCACGCGCACAGAGTCCGCAATGTCCTTTCCATAGGCTTCAAAACGTATGTCAAGCGCCTTCCATCTGGCTGCAAACTCGCTTTTCCATGTAAGTTTGCCTTCGCCTTTACCTACGTCTGCCTCGCCTTTGAAACCGCAGCCTTCAAGCCACTTGCCTTTGATCTCCATGCCCTCGCATACGTAAGAAACCTTGTTTTCATCGGGAAAATACTCCAGCGCCTTAGTCGTGTAAATGCGCCCACAGCCGCTGCAGACAGCAAAATAAGGCAAAACCTCAGTATAGCGTTCCTGCCCGACCTCTTCCTGAACTATTTCTCCAACACGCCTCGCATTCGACAACAACGTCTTAATCTCGTTATTCAGCATTCCTTTTTCGTAAACTTCTTTCGCAGACATATAGTGATATTCGGCTCCACACTTGTCAAGAGCCTCAAGAAGAAGCAAACTCATGTGCCTTCCAAAGCTCTCGTGGCAGCCGTAGGGGTCAGGCACGCTTGAAACTGGAAAGCCGATGTACTTTTCCAGAGAACTCGGTAAGCCTGCGGGAACCTTGCGCAAGCCGTCTTTGTCATCGCAGAACGCGACAAGCTCGGAGCGGAACCCTTGCTCTCTCAAAGCCAAAGTGACAGCGAAAGAGCGCGCGGCATCGCCTAGGCTTCCGATGTGCGGAAAGCCGGATGCTCCAAGCCCCATTTCAGTTCTCAGAAGATTAAGGCTTCTGCCAAGCTTCCGCTCCCGCTCGACGATCTCTGCAGCCATCTTGTCGTACCATGTGCCTCTACCGATTATTTTCTCACTCATGCACCACAAGACTCCAACAAGCTTTATGGGACGGTGAATAAAAAATGTTTAGAGAAGCAAAAGGAGGCTACTTGAGTTTCAGGGCAGCGGCTATGGCGATAAAGGCAAGAGCAACTAGAACTATCACAAGCGAGTAGAACCAGCCGTAGCCATAAAAGAACCAAGCTCCGCCCACAGCAACAAGCAACACACCCCACGACAAAGTGCTAAAAGCTCCCCGCTCATATTGCTGTGGATGGGCTGCACGTAAGCCTGCTAAAACCATAAGCCAGCAACCAGAAAGCGCAACTATCAAAGGCACAATCAACAACCAGTCCGCAAAGAACCGCAGCGGCTGATAGAGCAATATGCTGACAACCACTATCAGCAGAAAAACACCTATGGACAGAAGCCCTCTTTTTCCCGCATCCGACAACTTGCTGCACCTCTCATTTGAGGCTTATGCCGCAGTCTGGACAGAACTTCGAAGATGTTGGAACTGTTTTTCCACATTTAGGGCAGGTCTTCGTCTCCCCGGACGGCGGAGTAATCGGCGTTCCGCATTCTGAGCAGAACTTTGAAGTTGCCGGAATCTTTGCAGAACACTTCGGGCATATCACTAGCGCTGCGGCTGGAGCCTGCGCTGGACCTGTCGGCGTCATGATTTGCGGTATGAGCACCATACCTGTGCCTAAGCCTGCTCCTGAGGATTTTCCAAGCTCTTCTGCTGCCTTCTTCACGGTTTCCATCCGCAATACTTCTTCTGGAGCAGCTCTTCCCGTTCTAAGCCAGAAAAGTCTTTCACGATACTCTGGAGTCGTGTCAATGCCTTCGAAGCGCAGATCTGTAAGCTCTAGGCCTAAGCGCCTGAAGTAGTCCATGATCGTGTTTTTCACGACGACCGAGGTCTCGTCAAGTCTCGTGAAAACGGTTAACAGATCGTAATGTGACAGCTCATCAATCACTTTCTCGTTAAGGAAGCCCCGTAGAAAATTGTTAACGTCTTCTGTTGTGAATGCATGCTGTCCGCCCACTATCTCATTCACGAAAAGCTCAGGGCTTTCAATCTTAAACCAGAAAGAACCATGCACCTTTAACGGTGCAAGCTCGGTTGTCTGCGCCTGAGTGCCGTATTTCCCAGCAAACACTTTTGTCGATATAAAAATCACTGCGGCTTTAAACGGCTTCTCCTTAAAGCCCGCAATGCGGGAAAGCAGCCCTGTTATCAGCGGAAGATTCAACGTCGTCAGCGTATGCCTTCCGGCCTTGAAGACATCCAAAGCTTTCCCGTCTCTGAAGAACACGGCAACTTCATATTCGTGAACAATCAGCTGGGCGCCCCACGTTATCTCCTCCTCTGGATACCTCCAAAGGATGTCTTCTTGTCCCGGGTTTTTCCACTCTATAACCTGCGGCATATTAAGTCACTCCCGATATCACTTCTTCTCTTTTGTCAAATGTTTTTTCAAAGGCGTCAACTGTCTCCGTCAAGTGCTGAATCCTATCCCGTGCCTTTTTAAGGTCCTGTTTAGCGACCTCGGACTTGAATGCACTGGCTTCTTCACAGATCTTTTCAACATCATCTACTAGCTCGCTGTCGAAGCCGATCATGCGGTCAAGGTTTTCTTCGTTAATTTTGAAAGTGTCAAAGAATCCTGCATACCCGTAAGAAGCATGATTCACCTTTTCGACGACACGATCCATCTTCGCAACCAATCGATCGATGTCTGTTAGAAACTCAAAGGCTCGTCGATCTGACAACTTTTGAAAGACCTCTTTAACGTCGGATTTGGCTTCAGAAAGTTTCTGGTGAAGATGACTTCGAATAAGCTTGTCAGACTCTCTTCTCAGCTCTTTCTCTTTGTAGCCGCGAAATCCCGGCATTGCAGCGAGAATTCTTTCGGAAAGACGCATCTGCTGCTTTGCCTTGTCATACACATTCTTTTTTTCGCTCAACCTATATTTCCTCTATTTAGTGTTCAGTTTTGTAGATGAAAGAAGGGTTGCTTTTAAAGTTTCGTTTACCTTTCAAAAGCAACCATTCTCTTATCTAGAGGAAACTAGAAGCTCGGCGAGGGTATATCGCCCTTTATTCCCATCCCAGTGGCGCCGTCTATCAGTAACTGGTAAATCCTGCCTTTATACTCGTACTTGATGAACCATATGGGAGCGTGTAGATATACCATTTGTGTAACGTCGATTTCAGTTTTCAATTCAACGATCTTGTCCACATCCTGTGCCAAAAGGAAACGGTGATGTTCCTCTATCTGCTGCTTGGCAATTTGTTCTGCCTTGTTTCTGTCAATCTCACTGTTCAAGACTTTGGCGAATCCTTCGATTTTCCTAAAATCATAAGGGATTTTGCCTTCCAACGGCACATCATATTCCCTTGCAGGAAACATTGAAGCCTCCCTTGCCAAAACAAGCCAATCATACTTTTTTCCCATTTTTCCCTCCTTAACAATTGGAGGGCTTATGCGCTCAAAGATCCCTTTGTAAGTGCTTCTGGCTTCGGCGGAAACTATCCAGAAAGGCAGGTAAATCAGCTCTTTCTCTAAAAGCTTCGCTTTTTTCGCAAGATCGCTTGGTTTAAGAAAGCCAAATCTCATCCAGTTCCTCACGGGCTCCTCGATCTGAAGGGCGTCAAACTTGTTAAGCAGCATGGAATGCTCATATTTGAAAGGCTCCCCAGTTTCAATAACAACAGTGTAGCCACAATACTTGCATGTAGCAAGAATGTCGCCCGGCTTGAACGATATAGGGGCGCCGCAGTGAGAACACTTTATACTTTCAATCACGGACATTGCGCTAACCCTTCAGCTTCTCTCGTCTTATAATTTCCCGTGCCACCATGACGCCTGAAGCTGAAGCCTGAATTAAACCTCTTGTAACACCTGCACCATCGCCAACCGTGAAGAGGTTGCGGATCCTCGTTTCCAAACAGTTGCTAAGCTGAAGCCTCGAGGAATAGAACTTCACCTCTACACCGTAAAGGAGCGTGTCTCTTGAATGTATTCCAGGAGCGATTATGTCTAAGGCTTGAAGCATTTCCCTGATGTCAGCAAGGTACCGGTAGGGCAAAACGAAGCTTAGGTCGCCGGGTGTCGCGTTTTTTAATGTCGGTGTCACCACGCTTCTTGCGATTCTTTCCGGCGTTGATCTTCTTCCGGACTCTAGGTCTCCGAGGCGCTGTATTATTACGCCTCCACTAAGGAGGTTTGAAAGTCTGGCTATGTACTTGCCGTAGGCTATTGGTTCTTTGAATGGTTCAGTAAAGGAGGTGCTGACTAGTATGGCAAAGTTCGTGTTTTCTGTTTTTCTCTCGGCGTAGCTTTGACCGTTAACTGTGAGAACGCCGTCGTATGATTCGGTGATCACTTCGCCGTAGGGCGCAACGCAGAAGGTGCGAACTTGATCGTCAAATGACCTTGAATAGTAGATCAGCTTGGGCTCATAAAGAACACGTGTAAGTTCCTCTGTAACCGAAGCCAAAACTTCGACACGTATTCCGATGTCAACCGGGTTGTTGAGCGTTTTTAAGCCCAAAGCCTGCGCTTCTGATTGAAGCCACTCGGCACCGCTTCTTCCAGGGGCAACGATAACGTATTTTCCAAAGAACTTTTCTCCGTTTGAAGTCTCAACGCCTTCGACCACATTGTTTTTAACTATCAGCCCTTTGGCTTCTGTCTTGGGTTTGAACTCGACTTTGCCGTTGAGTTCTTGCCGCATTTTGCGGAGAGTTTGGGCACATCTTTCTGTTCCCATGTGCCGAATGCTTTGTCGGACAAGCTTCAGTCCAGCCAATGATGCTTTGCGTTCAATCTCGTCAATTTTCTCGGTGTCACCTCCATAAGTGTGTTCTGGCGCTCCGTACTTTAGATATATGCTATCTGCGTAATTGACAAGTTCCTGCAGTTCTTTTGCTGACATGTACTCGTTAAGCCATCCTCCAACATCGCTTGACAGTGTAAGTTTTCCGTCACTAAAAGCTCCAGCGCCTCCCCACCCTGACAAAACAGCGCAAGGATCGCAGTGAACGCATTCCAGTCCGCGGCTTGCCGGACACTTGCGTTGGTTAATATCACGTCCTCTGTCCAGCATCAGAATGTTGAGGTTGTTTTTCTGGGTAAGTTCTAGGGCCACAAATATGCCAGCGGGACCTGCTCCGACAATTATTACGTCATACTTCAAAGGGTTGCTCCCCTGAAACCCAGAAGTAGATGTGGCAACTTGCATATATTTCTAACGAGCAGCAACCTAGCTTGTCACTTCTTATGCGGTACAAGACACAGAAAGTTTAGAGTCTTTTTGCCAGTGTTTTTGAACTGATGCTGCTCGTTTGGAGCAATAAACACGACATCTCCGGTCTTGAACTTGTGTTCTCCGTTGCTGTTGACTGCGACGCCTTCGCCTTCCAGTATGAAGACTTCGTGCTCCCACGGGTGCGAATGCAGCGGGCTGTGTCCATTTGGCTCCAACTCAAACAGCCTCATAGCAAAGTTTGGTGCTCCCATCTGCTTGGTGATAAGCCATCTTACCTTTACGCCAAAAGTTCCTTCGCCGGCGTCTTCAGCCTTAACCTCTCTGTAGGGAAAGAGTTTCATCAAATCACCTTTTAGACATGTTGTAAGGTTTCTAAATGCCATTCTATTCTTCTTCTAGCTTGATTACTTTGCAGCATCTTCGTTCTAGGTGACCCATCAAATCCACACCAGCCTTCGCCCTTTCCTCCTCTTCTTCAAGATACTTCTCAAAACCTACTTGTTTAACACTATTATAATTATCAATCACAAAAGGGTACCATTCACGTTGATACTCTGTACGCTTACAAGCTAAATATTCATCGCAAAGAAGACAGCTTTTAAGCCTTTTTTCCCGTGCGCACTTACGGTTCTCGCATGGCGCGCCTCCTCCGTTTAGGCACATTGGGCACTGAGCGCTAGCAAACCATTCTAATCCCTTTCTAAAATCGCTGAATTTGAAAGATTTAACCACCGAATCCATCCATTCATAGCGAACCGTGTCAACAAGCCTTTTTAACTCGCCCGCAATCACCTTCACTCTTCCATTTCCGTTAGGGCACTGACCACAATAAACACCGCAGACACCGAACTTGCAATTTTCATCTTCCATGTAAACCAGACCTCGCAAACAACATCCGCTAGATCACATATAGCTTTAACTGAATAACGTGCCAAGAGAAACGTTCGCTGACATGCTTGTTGGTAAGCACACTTTTACCGAGAAAGGTCTATTGATCTAGTGCACACAGTCAAAATGCAGCGAATATTTTTATGAGCACGCAAGCAGACTACATCGTTCAGAGGGACAGCATTTGACACCGAAGAAAAAAATAACTTAACACCGCTACCAGAGCTTCTTTCGCTTAAGGGGAAAAGGGCTTTGATTACTGGTGCAGGCGCAGGCATCGGAAAAGCGATGGCATACAGATTCGCCGAAGCAGGCGCTGCACTAGACCTCGTAGACATCAACGAGCAAAATCTAAGGCTGGTGAAGACTGAACTTAAACATTTCAACATGGAAGTCAATATCTACAAGGTTGACTTATCCAAAAAAGAGGAAATAGACCTATTCTGGAAGAAACTAGAAGGCAAAGAGCCCGACATACTGATAAACAATGCAGGAATCTACCCAGCCAAACCATTTCTGGAAGTAGATGAGGCGTTTCTCAAAAAAGTAATGGACATCAACCTTAACTCCGTCTTCTGGATGTGCCAGAACATGATAAGAAGCAGGCTGAAAAAAGGCGGAGTAATCATCAACCTAGGCTCAATAGAAGCCATAATGCCTTTCAAAGATGAACTATGCCACTACGACATCACCAAGGCAGGAATAATGGTTCTTTCAAGAACCCTAGCCAGCGAATACGGCAGAAAAGGATTTAGAATAAACGTTTTAGTACCCGGAGGTATATGGACTTCTGGAACCCGAAACGTGGCAAAAGAAGCGTTACAGTTCAAGTTAGGAATCATCAAGTCAGGCATCAAATATAACCTTAGAAACCCTATGGGCAGACTGGGCAAGCCAGATGAAGTTGCCCGCATGGCTTTGGTTCTAGCAAGCGACCTGTCAAGCTACGTGCACGGAACGCTCATAACCGTTGATGGCGGCTTCTTGTCAGCATAACAGACACGGTAAAAATTAGCAGACCCAATCTGTTTGCATTCAATGAATGCAAAAGTCTACCAGTCTTTCACTGTAGTAACTCTTAGTCTTTGATCGCCTCGATCAAGCTCATTACATTCCACAGCTTCACCCGCGTATAAGGAGGCATATTCGGATCCTGCAAAATGTCATCCAGCATCGAGATAGCGTTAGAGGCTCTTACCGCGGGCGTGAACTCCTCAGACTGCAAGGCGTCCATCGAGTCCTTAGCTGCCCTTCTAATATTTCTCGGAGTAGTCGTATCTTCAGAAATCGCTCCTAACACTGTAAGCGCCTGTTTTATGCGTTCCTCGTACTCCTCCATCTTCTTCTTTTTGACCAATTGCGCTGTCACCCCAACACAACCGCGATAACC
>JAGTQT010000001.1:28909-52763 GCA_018396615.1 Candidatus Bathyarchaeota archaeon | reverse complement strand
ATATAACAAGGTTTCAGACTTGCCCAAAGATGACGAAGAAGAAAAGCACATGGAACGCATGGTTAACCTACTGCGTCAAGGATCAACACTCACAGACCTCGCTTGTCCAGCCTGCGCATCGCCTCTGTTCAGACTAAAAAACAGAGAACTTTGGTGCGCAAAATGCGAAAAAAAGGTCATAGTCATCAAAGAAGGCGAAGAAGCAACAAAAATCGCAAGCTCCATGGCGATGGAAACCCTTGAAAAAACCATGCTGGAAAAGATACAGGAGATTCAAGACAAAATGCGGAACGAACAGAACATCGATGAACTACAAAAGCTAGGTACCGCTCTTAACGGGCTTCTAGAAACCCTTGAAAAAGTAAAAAAAGCAAAGAATACCTAGCTGGAATGTGCTGCGATGCTTGGAACTTACGCAGCTTTTCCACAACAAACACACAAAACACTTCACTACATTTTTTCCATCTCAAACAGAAAACTGCAGCAAACCCTACTTCAGACATTAAAACAAATTAACTTGGAAAAATTTCTGCTAGAAGACATTACGCCGCCATCTACGCCGCGGTGCACGGTCATCTTTGAGCTTGGAATAGCTGAAAATCGCGACTTCTGTTATCTGGATGATGAAGAAACAAGCGAAGCAAAGAAAATAATTCAGAAGTCACCGCTTCAAGTAATGGACTTCCTCTGCGCCATACGCTACTACAAAACACAAGGAGAAAACACCTTGCCGTTAAGATTTGACTACTACTTAATCAGATTTACATTCAGCGACAAAACACTGGAAACGCAGCTGTTTCATGAAAGGGGACCTAGGCACATCTCCCCTGAAGATCTTGCCGATTTTATTATTCGCAAAATCAACGAAAGCTTCTCTAAAAGAGTATTGAAGCCTCTCGACGAGTCCTAGCTCAAGTTCCGTAAGAAACTTTGCACCACACCAAGAATGCTGCCGGAAACTTTCTCAATCGTGTCATTGCCGTCAATACGAGTCAGTTTACCCTTTTTCACATAATTCACGTACACTTCACGCACTTTTTGCTGCGTCTCCAAGTTCTCCATCACCGATTTCTTAGGTTTCAACCTTCTAAGCGCCTTGTAAGGGTCTATGTCCAAAAAAATCGCCAAATCTGGACTCAGCACATTTGCGTTCAGAGTTTCAATCCACTTAAGATCAAGTCCGGCTGCACCCTGATATGCCAAAGAAGAGTAAACGTAACGATCAGAAACAACAAGTTGCCCCTTTTCAAGAGCGGGAACTACTTCGTTTCTCAAGTGTTCAACACGGTCAGCTGCAAAAAGCAAGGCTTCAACCACAGGCGACATGCGTTGCCTGCTTTGGAGACAGTAGCTTTGGATGAATCTTCCAATTCTGCCCTTGCTAGGCTCAGAAGTGTAAACTGCATCATAACCCAGCTTCCGCAGTTTTTTCACAAGGATTTTTGTCTGCGTTGTCTTTCCGCATCCATCCAAGCCTTCAATGCATATAAACTGTCCTTTTTTCTTCATTTTCTCATCCTGAGGCGTTCTGATGCCGTGCTAGGCATTATAAGAGTGAACCCACATTAATAATTGTCTAAAAGGGCATGGAGAAAACAGGGAATGCTTAGAAACTACTGGGGAGAAATAAAAGACCCAGTCCACGGCTACATCTACATAACCAAAGATGAAAAAGAGATCATAGACTCTTTCCCCATTCAGAGATTGCGCAGGCTGCGCCAGCTGGCTGGTTCGGAGTATGTTTACCCGGGTGCCAACCACACGAGGTTTGAGCACTCTATCGGCGTTATGTATCTCGCCGGAAGAGCCACAGAGAACCCTGCAATATCTATGCATATCAGCAGTGAAGAAGCAGAAGCAGTAAAGATTGCTGGCTTGCTTCACGATGTTGGGCATGGTCCCTTCTCGCATGTCTTCGAGCACTTGCTGGATAAGGAACTCCATAAGACGCATGAAGATATGACACGGTGGATAATTGGAAGCAGCGAGTTAAAAGACGGGCTTGGTAAACTTGGTTTTGTCCCTGATGAGATCGGTAAACTTGCCACCGGAAGGCTTCGCAGGGTTGGAAGAGCTTTTCTGGACCAAATCATAAGTAGCGCTGTAGACGTGGATAAGCTGGATTTTATTGTGCGTGACACGTATCACACGGGCGCAGAATACGGGTTTGTTGACATATTTAGGCTTATTCACGCGCTTGATGTCTTGGATAACAGCTTGGCGATTGACGTCGGGGCGCTTTCTGCTTTGGAGTCGCTGATTATTGCTAGAATAGAGTCTTTTAAGAGCATATATTTCCACAGAGTTGGACGCGCCGCCCAGATAATGCTGGCGATGGCTATGGAGAAGGCAAACAGCGACCTAGGATTGACATCGTTTAAGACGCCTGAAGAATATCTAGCGATGGACGATTACACGGTCTGGACGAGACTGAAGGATTGCGAAAAATCTGAAGAAATTATCCGTAACCTTGAGAAGCGGAAAATGCTGAAATGCGCTTATGAAAGAACTTTTTACGAGAAAGACGCGATGGTATCAAGCGTTTTCAGCCGCGAAACCCATCGGAAACAGCTTCAAGCCGAAATAGCGAAAGAAGCCAAAGTAGACAATGCAGCAGTTATAATTGATGTGCCAACAGTACCCTCTGTTCCCTACCATCATTCAGGTCTGTTAGAGGCTGAGATCCCAGTCTTCCACAAGACAGAAGAAGGCAAAGCTTTTCAACGTGTAAGCGAAATCTCGAAAATCATTGAAACTCTACAAGGCTTCATTAACATACTGCGCGTTTACACAAGCGACGAGAACCGAGATAGAGTAAGCGTTGCCGCAACCAAAGTTCTGGGCGACATTCCTTCAACAGCAAAAATATCTTACTAAAGTGTCACCTATGCAGGAAGTAGTTCTAAGAGGCCGAGGAATAGTTGAAGGCTGCTGTGAAGGCGAAGCCCTTGTTTCCGCTCAGCCCATAAGCTTTCTAGGCGGAGTAAACTCCATCAACGGCAAAATAATAAGCAAAAACCATGACTTGTATGGGAAATTCGTTAAGGACAAGGTTCTTTGCTTTCCGCACGGCAGCGGCTCCACAGTAGGAAGCTACGTGCTGTATTCGCTGGCTAAGAGAAAACTGGCACCTAAAGCTATCATTAACCAGAAAGCCGACCCCGTCGTCGTCGTGGGCGCGGTGATTGCTAAAATCCCAATGATTGACGGGATAGACATTCAGCAGATAGCCAGCGGAGACATTGTTAAGGTAGACGCGTTCAGGGGATTTGTGAAGATAGTTAAGCTGAGGAGGTGATGCGGCGTGCATTTGACGAGGGAAGAAGAGCGAATATACTGTGGTGAGCATGGCTGGGCAAGCCAGATGTGTATGAAGATTCTCATTCAGCTAGGCGACCTTTTCAAAGCAGATCGCCTTATCCCAATAAGGTCTGCGCATGTTTCCGGTGTTTCCTACAAGACTCTGGGTGATGCGCCGATCGAGTTTCTCAAGGTATTAGCAGACGCTGGAGGCAGAGTGAAAGTTAGATCGACGCTGAATCCTCAAAGTTTTGATCCGGATCAACTTGGAAAGAAGCTACCAGAACATGTCCGAAAAAGGCAGCAGGCAATTCTGGACCAGTTTGACCGTATGGGCTTCAAGTCTTCGTTGACTTGCACGCCTTACTATCTAGGGAAGGTTGAAAAAGGGTGGCATCTGGCTTGGGCTGAATCTTCTGCGGTGGTTTATGCTAATTCGGTTTTGCGCGCGTACACCAATAGAGAAGGTGGACCGAGTGCTCTCGCAGCAGCGTTGATAGGGAAGACACCTAACTATGGCGTGCATCAGTCTGAGAATCGGAAGCCAAGCATACTGGTTCACGTAGAAGATCCTCTTATGAACGAAATGGAGCATGGCACACTGGGAATCTATCTTGGGAGAATTTTAGGTGATAGGATTCCGTTTATTGAGGGCTTGAAAAAGTCATCTTCAGAAGACCTGAAGCAACTGGGTGCTGGTTTGGCAGCGTCTGGCATGACAAACATGTTTTTAACCGAAAAAACGTACAGCAAAAGCAGAGAGCCCATTGAGAAGGTCAGCGTAAAGGCTGCGGATATTAGGAAAACATGTGAGGAGCTTTCAACAAACCCAGGAGGGCAGCTTGATCTGGTTTTTGTTGGGTGTCCGCACTGTTCCTTGCGTGAGGTGAAGCGTATTGCCAGACTTGTTGACGGAAAAAAGATACGTGGTCAGCTGGAGTGTTGGGTTTGCACTTCTCGATATGTCAAGGAAAGGGCTATGGAAGATGTTAAGAGAATTGAGAAGGCTGGTGCCCGCGTTCTTGTTGACATGTGCACGATTGTTTCGTGGACAGAAAAGATGGGGATCAAAAGTATTATGACGAACTCTGCTAAAACAGCTTACTATGCGCCTACACTTAACAGGGCGGACACGCGGCTTGCTTCGCTTGAGGAATGCTTGAAGACGGCGTTTAGAGGGTAAGATTTATTCGCATGGGGAGATAAGTTGCTGTGGTGCCGGGTTTGCCGTCGGGCTCCGGTAGTATAGCCCGGTCAAGTATTCCGGCCTTTCGAGTCGGAGACCCGGGTTCAAATCCCGGCCGGAGCATTTTATGTTATTTCTGATCAGCGCCAGCGTGCATGTGCGTAGTCAGGGCTACGGGTTTGGTGGTCGAGGCCTAGGTCGATTCCGTAGAGTTGGGGGATGCCGAATACGCCTTCTACTCCCCATGCTAGGTTGAAGAAGCAGACGCGGTGCCAGTTGTATATGGTTGCTGGTTTCCAGAAGTATGCGTCCCATAGTTTGCAGCAGTATCGGAATTCGTCGGGTTCTTTCCATCTCCATCCGTCGCCGCCGAACCATTCTCTGACTACAAAGTTTATCCAATAGACTGTTTGTACGTATTGAATGATCTGCATGAAAATTTCAGCAAGCAGGATAATTACTACTGCGGCTATTGCTGCGGGAACGCCCCAAAAATATGCGACTGCCGCTACTACTATCTCTTCGGCGATGCTTTTCGGGAGGTCTAGTGGATCTATTTTGAAAGCGATATACTCGTGAAAGCAGTGGTATCCTGCTACTGCTAGTGCCATGACATATGCGGTGGTTATGTTGTTCCACATCCATTGGTTTAGTAGTTTGGTGGTTAGGTGTTGGTGGATTTTTGTTTGTCCTTGGAGTTCGTAGTGGGTGTTCCATTGGAGGGGGTAGTAGGTTTCATAATTATCATCATGCTCATAAGTAGTAAAACACGTACTGTTTCGGCCATAAATGAAAGTTACGTTGCCATCCCGATATATCTTTGGCAGATTACCCTCTGACAATGGCTGCACAGACATTGAAGAGAAATTGCTTGTTTGTAAGATTGTCTTGTTTTCTGGGAGCCAGGCAGTGCAGTTCACCCATAGGTCAGAACCATGCAAGCCTTGACCGCGAGCACACATGCTGAAGTACCCTTTGGTTCCATTCGTCCAAGTTTCCAGCCTCGCATATCTGTCAACCATAGCAGCGACGCTGTAGTTTCCCATTGCCGCATTTAGCCACCCGCTTGAACTTCTCAATTCCACACTAAGTATTCTTAGCTGTGCCAGTGTCTGCACAGTTTAAGAGATCGAAAGAAACTGCGGTGACACAACGAGAAGAGAAAGCAAAAGGCCTGTAACCTCTAAAGTTCTGTTTTTCAGCACATCAACCATCTACCTAGTGGTTATACTGCAGTTGGATATCTTACGAAGAATTATTTATGTTTTCCTAAAACAGATTTCTCAAGATTCTTTCTACGTTTTCGAATAATAATCAAAGCTGTGACTATCACTATGCCCGCTGCGGCTAGACCTACAATCACATACAGCAACATGGGATTTGCCACTTGTTTTACAACATTGAGTGTAACTGCCATGTCATCCACCGATTCGGCTAGATTACATGTTACACTATATCGTTCTTTTTCTATAAATATGCCTTCTTAAGAGACCGCGGGTAAATTTATCCATCACAAAAAAATAGATGATGGAAGTCAAGCAGTCTATAAGCCATGCATCATACATTTATCCTGTTAATGCGTCTTCTAACCCTTGTTCTCATAATTGATATAAGGCAATCACCTTCTATAGTGCAAACCATTAAACAGTAAAATCATAGCCCTATCAAGTGCTAATATCAAGGTGAAGCAATGAAACGCATCTTAACCACAGGCGCAGGAGGCCCAGCAGGCATAAACTTTGTAGCGTCCCTAAAAATCGCGCCTGAAAAACTGTTCATCGTAGGAACGGAAGCCAACAAGCACTTCCTTCACCTAATCCCAACAACCAAAAAACAGCTACTTCCGAAGGCAACCGACCCCAACTACATTGATGCACTCAACGAGATAATAAGAAAAGAAAAAATCGAATTCCTCCACCCACAAACAGACGCAGAAGTCAAAGTTGTCTCAGAAAAACGCGAAAAAATCGACGCCAAACTGTTCCTTCCATCAAAAAAGGCTGTTGCTACATGCCAAGACAAGCTCGAAGCTGCAAGACTATGGAAGAAAAAAAATGTTTTAGCCGCAAGATTCATCGAGGCAAACAACGAATCAAACATCAAAAAGGCATTTAAGGAGTTCGGAAGCCCGATATGGATTAGGGCTACACATGGCGCAGGCGGAATAGGAAGCACACCAGCCGACAACTTGGAAACAGCCGTCTCATGGATCAAATACTGGAAAGCCCGACACGTAAACTGGAAGTTTATAGCACAGGAGCATCTGCCTGGAAGAAACCTAGCCTTTCACAGCCTTTGGAAAGATGGCGAACTTGTGACGTCGATGGCTCGAGAGAGACTTGAATATATTTACCCGCATCTGGCTCCTTCAGGAGTCACCGGCACCCCAGCTGTCCAGAGAACAATCCACGACGAAAAGGTCAACCGTGTTGGCGTAGACGCTGTGCTGGCGATTGACCCTCGGTTCAGTGGAATCGCGTGCGTAGACGTGAAGGAAAACGAGAAAGGCGAGCCATGTGTGACAGAGATCAATGCTGCAAGAATGTTCACAACATCATACTTCTTTTCCTACGCCAGCAAAATCCTTCGAAAAGACTACTACGCAAACATTCCATACCTGTACGTGAAACTAGGCTACAACGAGAAAATCCCAGACATTCCGAAGTACAACATCCTTCCAGAAAACGTCTACTGGATCCGTCACATGGACGCGCCAGCTAGATTAGTCAAAAATGGAAAAATAGTCGGAGAAATGTACCGTTGACTAAAGCAGTCATCTTCGACCTTGACGGTACACTGATCAGCCTACCCATAAACTATGAAAAACTCTTCCAAAAGACTGAAGAAATTTTAAACACAAACAATGTGAGACCTTTCTTGAAAACAGTTTCCAAAACCAGAGGCGGAAAAAGAGCCATGATTTTCAAAGTTTGGGAAGAAGCCGAGCTCGAAGCGCTCCCCCGAGCAACCTTAAACCCCAAGGGAAAGGCAATCTACGAAGAATACCGCAGAAAACCTAAAGCGCTTGTAACCATGCAAAGCAGAAAATTTGTAGAAGCCTTTCTCAAACAGTTCAGGCTAACCTTTGACACCATAGTCACAAGAGAAGATAGCATGAACAGAGCTAAACAACTTGCTATAGCTAGAAAAACCTTGAAACTAAAGTTTGCAGACATCTTGTTCGTAGGCAACAAGGAATACGATTCAGCCGCAGCCGAGACGGTAAAATGTAGGTTCCAGAGGGTTGACGAATGAAAATCTGGTATGACGCGCTTACAGGAAAACACTTAAGATACGCAGTAGCAATCGCAGAAAGACTTCAAAAATCAAAACACGAGATCATACTTACAACAAGAAAACACCCTGATACATTGCCTCTTGCATCTTTTCTAAAAAAGAAATTCATAGTTATCGGACGATATGACACCCGATCACTTCTAACAAGAACAGAAGAAGGAGCACGAAGACAGCTGGCGTTCTGCAAACTCTTTGGGAAAGAACCGCCAGACATAGCTATTTCCCACGGCTCTGTCGATTTGTGTAGAACCGCGTTTGGACTTGGAAAACCAATAATCACGACAATAGACACACCTTATGCGGAGGCAGTGCACAGGCTTACGCTTCCATTGTCATCACATATCATTGCTTCCGCAGCAATCCCGAAAAGAATACTTGACACCTACAATGTTAAAGCGGAGATTGCACGTTTCGCCGGTGTAGATGAAGTTGCATGGATCAAAAACTTCAAACCCACAGTCAAATATGACTATGGTAAACCGCTTATCGTGGTAAGGCAGTTTGAAGAAAAAGCCGTGTACAGCAGAGAAGTCGTAAACATGCTTGATTTAGCAAAAGGCCTTACACGTCTAGGCACTGTGGTTTTCCTCTCAAGATATGAAAGAAAGGCAGTCAAAGGCCTAATCGTTCCCAAAGAATTCATAGATTCTGCAAGCCTAGCCTCGCAAGCTGATCTGATTGTAGGCGTCGGAGGAACGATCACTCGAGAGGCAGCCCTTCAGGGCACGCCGGCAATAATTGTAGAGGCTCTTCCAAAACAGCATGTAAACGATTTTCTAATTGAAAGAGGATTCCCAATCTTTAAGGCGAAGCCATCATCAACATTAAGCCTAGCCAAGAAACTATTGGGAAAAAAATACAATGTAAAACATTTGCTAGATCAGCTGGAAAACCCCTTGGACATTATAGAAAACGTCGTAAACAATACAAGCAAAAGCTATTGACTTTTACCTTTTCTTGTTTCTAAGAACCTTTTTCTTTTGGCCTCGTATTCTTCTCGCGTCATCATTTTCCGCGCAGGAACTCCTTTTACCACAGTATTAGGCGGCACATCCTTGGTCACTACGCTTCCCGCGGCAACAATCGAGTTTTTTCCAACAGTCACATTCGGCAGTATTGTTACGCAACCTCCGATAACTACGTCGTTTTCAATTATCGAGGGAGTAAGGCAACGGCTGTGCGGAAAGCGGTCATTCAGCAGACTGCTGTTGGGCCCTACAAAAACGTTATCACCAAGCCTGCACTCGTTCGAAATCGTAACATGCGCCTGAACAATGCAGTTGCTTCCTATTTCCACGTCCCTGCCGATGTCACAAAAACTACCTATCCGAGTCCCGTCTCCAATTTTCACGTTTTCACCGATAACAACATAATTCCAAACAACCACGTCCCTGCCAAACTGAACATTCTTACCGATTAAAACGCCTTTTCCAAGCTTAGGTTCTGACACTGCTGAAACCTTCCTCGTCTACCTATGTTGATATATACGCTTTAAATAGTTTGGCAGTTTATCTAATCTCCCCAAAAAAGAGGGAGCATCTTGACCAAAGAGACTGTTCTGATAATTGGGCTGGGCGAAGTAGGTCGCCCTCTCTACGAAATTCTTAAAGCAAGCGGAAAATTTGCTGTTTATGGCTTTGATTTGTCAACGGAAAAAATGCAAGCAATCGGACAGGCACGGCTTCCGAATAAGCCTGTTGACATAATGCACCTTTGCATCCCATGCTCTAGCCAGAAAGAGTTTATAGAAAACGCTGAAAGCTATGTACAAAAGCATAAGCCCAAACTTGTTATAATCAACAGCACGGTCATGCCTGGAACCACCATGATGCTACACGAACGCGCCAACTGTTTAGTAGCGCACTCGCCTGTAAGAGGAGTACATAAAAGCTTGGAACACATGAAGAAGGAGTTAGAGACTTGGACAAAGTATGTAGGCGGAGCCACTGAAAAAGCGGGGGAGGCGGCTCAACAGCACTTCAGAAAGGCTGGCTTCAGAACTAAAGTTCTAAAAAGCTGTAGGGAAACCGAGTTGGCTAAGCTTTTTGAAACCACCTACCGGGCATGGATGATTTCGTGCTTCCACGAAATGCACAGAATTAGCAGACACATTAATGCTGATTTTGATCAAGTAGTCGATTTTCTCGATGACACACACCGCAAGCTACTCAACAGACCAGTGATGTTTCCAGATGTGGTAGGTGGACATTGCTTGATACCGAACACAGAGTTACTTTTGAAAACTTACGATTCACAGTTCCTTAGATTAATTCTGGAGTCAAATGAAAAACGCAAAGAAGAGGTGAAAAACAAAGAAGTCACAAGAGAAATTGAGAAAGTCAAAAAACGAGTAGAAGCCTTCGAGAGAAAACGAGACGCAGAAATATAATTATACTTTTTTGACAGCGTGCTTTACGTAGGAGAAAGCCTCCGGTTCAGTAAGAGCACAGCAAAAATTCGCAAAACAGTTTATTAATTCTAGATAAGCATAAAGTCGCATGGCAGTGAAGTCAATGCGAATCTGTTACTTGGCAAACGCAGCAAGCGTACACACTGTTCGATGGGTCAAATATTTCATTGAAAAAGGTCACGAAGTCCACATAGTTTCCTTTGAAGAAGCAACAATTAAAGGCGCAACCATGCATATCCTAAAGCTTCCAGTTCTTGTAAAAAACGCAACATTCGCCCTAAAACTTGCACTCGTTTTCCAGATCTACATACTACTGCGAAGAATCAAGCCGGATGTTGTTCACGCACACTATGTAACCAACTATGGACTCTTTAGCGCCCTCAGCAATTGCAAGCCTTTTGTGCTGACCGCATGGGGCTCAGACATTCTCACCGTGCCAGGCGAACGCTTCCTCTCAAAGATAAAAAGACTCATATCCAAGCTAGTTTTAAGCCGGACAGATCTGGTGACATGCGATGCAGAGCACATGAAAGCCGCCTTAAACCAGTTAGGAGTGCAGAAAAACAAGATTGTCTTAATATTTTTTGGGGTAGACACGAAGAAGTTTTGCCCCAGACAGAAAAGCGATGTTCTTGAGAAAAAGTTTGGAATAGGAGATGCACCCGTTGTAATCAGTTTGAGAAATCTTGAACCGCTCTACGATGTTGAATCACTGGTAAAGTCCATACCCCTCGTTTTGAGAGAAGTCCCGAAATCCAAGTTTATTATAGCGGGAAGAGGCTCCGAAGAACACCGATTAAAAGAACTAGCTGAATCGTTGGGCGTCTCAAGTAGTGTGAACTTCATAGGTTTCGTGCCCAACGACGAGCTTCCACAATATTTGAACAGCGTTGACGTCTACGTTTCAACTTCACTTTCAGACGCAGGAATCGCAGCAAGCACAGCGGAAGCCATGGCATGTGGACTGCCCGTGATCGTCACCGATGTGGCAGACAACAGGAAATGGGTGACTGACGGAGAAAATGGCTTTGTGGTGCTTGGAAAAGCTCCTGAGATCCTTGCCGAAAAGATTATCTATTTATTGAAAAACGAGCACATAAGAAAGCACTTCGGCGAAGCCAACAGACACATAATAGAGGAACGAAATAACTACTATAAAGAGATGAAAAAAATGGAAACTCTCTACACAGAACTGATTCGGAGACGCAGAAAATGAGGATACTTATAACCGGTGGCGCCGGCTTCATCGGAAGCTACCTGTGCGAGAAATACACGAAAGAAGGACACACTGTGCTTTGCTTGGACAATTTTCTAAGCGGAAACCTGCTTAACGTGAGGCACCTTCTTCGCTACCGAAACTATAAGCTCATAAAAGGAGACATCAGAGACTACAATCTTCTGGAGAGAATAATCCACGAAGTCGATGTGGTTTTCCACTTAGCAGCCCAGATTCACGTTGACAGATCTCACGTCGAGCCTAGGCTGACTTACGAAGTAAACGTCATGGGAACCCAGAACATTTTGGAAGCCGCAAGAATCTATGATGTGAAGAAAGTAATTCACGCCTCTACAAGCGAGGTTTATGGTTCAGCCCAGTATGTGCCTATAGACGAGAAACATCCCCTAGATGCGCCTCATCCCTATGGAGCAAGCAAGATTGCTGCAGACAGAATGTGCTTTGCCTATGTTCAAACATATGGAATGGATGTTTCCATCCCCCGATTCTTCAACATTTTCGGTCCTCGTCAAAGAGACATAGGCTACGGTGGCGTGATTTCAATATTTACAAGACGAGTTCTGAACGACGCTCCTCCTGTAATTTATGGAGACGGAAAGCAGACCAGAGACTACACGTATATAGAGGATGCGATTAGGGCCTTTGACCTTGTTTTAAACCACGAATCAAGACTTGCCCCCACAAACATTGGCACAGGTAAAGAAGTAAGCATCCTTGATCTTGCCAACATGATTATAGAGCTCTGCGGCAAGAAGGGTAAGATTCAGCCCGTTCATGTTGATCAAAGGATGGGTGAAGTCAAACAACTTATTGCAGACGCCACGAGGGCAGAAAAGATTCTAAAATGGAAACCCAAGTACAACTTGCGAGAAGGGCTTAAGCAGTTCATTCAATGGTACAAGAACTACGGTCAAGAGGAACGAATAAAACTTGAGTAAGAAAGAACAAAAACTGCTTTCGCCAGACCTTCCGAGAAAACTTCTGCTTAAAATGTACGCCACAATGTTGACTATACGAATATTTGAGGAGAGAGTTGCCTCACTTATCGCCCCAAAAAAGGAAATCACAACACCGTGCCACTTATACATTGGACAGGAAGCAGTTGCCACAGGAGTCTGTTTGGCACTGAAAAAAGAGGATTACGTCTACAGCACGCACAGATCCCACGGACACTACATCGCCAAGGGAGGAGACCTAAAGCGGCTGATGGCAGAACTCTACTGCAAAAAAACAGGCTGCTCAAAAGGCAAAGGAGGCTCCATGCACATAGCCGCACCAGAGATCGGGCTACCTGGAAGCTCTGCAATCGTCGGGGGAACCATACCAATCGCCGTTGGCACCGCATTGGCGTTCTCTATACAAGGCAGAGACAATGTATCTGTCGCCTTCTTCGGCGACGGGGCAGTCCACGAAGGAGTCTTCTACGAATCCCTGAATTTCGCATCTCTGAAGAAGCTTCCTGCAGTTTTTGTTTGCGAAAACAACTTCTACTGCACACATCTGCCAATAGCCTCGTGTCTAGCAGACCCAGACATCTACAAGAAGGCTCAGATATTTGGCATGCCGGGAGTCAGAATCGATGGAAACGACGTGGTGAAAGTCTACAAGACCGCGCGCAAAGCGGTGGAGGACGCACGCGAGGGCAAGGGACCCACCCTAATAGAGTGCTTGACCTACAGGTGGCTTGGACATGTTGGCCCGTTCGATGATCTAGATAAGGGTTTGAGAAGCAAAGAAGAATTGGACTGCTGGGTAAAAAAATGCCCAATTAGAAGAATAAAGAAGAGACTTCTGAAACATAGAATAGTTACAGAAGACGAGGTAAAGAAAATTGAAACAGCAATCAGGGCTGAAGTGGAAGAAGCAGTTGCCTTCGCGAGAAACAGCCCTTACCCAGATGAACGTGACCTCCTTTACGGCGTATTTAGGTAGGCGGAAGTTTGAACCCTCTAAGTATGCTCTACCATCGAACGCGGTTGCTTCTTAACACTTTACTAGGCACAAGATTCAATGAACTAATCTGGAGGTTCCGCCATATCTACCGAAGAGGCTGGGCGGAAGGATTGATCACTTCAGCCTCGCATCCTCATCGAAAACTGCTTGCCGAAAGAATATCCTTACATGCACCTTTTAGAGATGTTCTGGAGATCGGCTGTGCAACAGGGCCTAACCTTTACGTGCTGGCGAAAACGTTTCCAAACGTCAGATACGTCGGCATTGATATAAACCCAAGTGCCATAAAACAGGGAAAAATTTTCTTCGAGAAAGAAAAAATAAACAATGTGTCGCTTCTAACGGCGAAGGCTGACGCGTTGAGATTTTCAGATAAAAGCTTTGACATAGTCTTTACTGACGCGGTTTTAATGTATATTGGCCCTGACAAAATCATGCAGGTGACAGAGGAAATCCAGCGAATTGCTCGAAAAGCAATAGTCTTGGTTGAGCATCATTCTGGGGAAGAAAGCCCTATAGGAGTGAATATGGGAAAGTGGTGGCTAAGAAATTATGTGAAGCTGTTTCAGCCATACATTCGGCAAGCACGATGCACTAAAATAACCTCTGATGTATGGGGCGGAAACTGGAGCCGGTTTGGCTATATCATCGAAATGGAAAAGTGAGAAAATGCGCACTTTAAGCTTTGCCAAAGCCATTAACGAAGCACTTCACCAGATAATAGCCACAGATAAGCAAGCATTTCTGATCGGACAAGGAATCACAAGCCCATGGTATGTTGGAACCACAACCGTCGGATTAATCAACAAATTTGGCCCAAAAAGAATCATCGACACACCAACTTCAGAAAACTGCATTACAGGCGTAGCTCTAGGTGCAGCGCTTGCTGGAATGCATCCTATCATATGCTTCCCCAGAATGGATTTCATGTATCTCGCCATGGATCAACTTGCAAACCATGTGGCCAACTGGCACTACATGTTCGGCGGACAACTTAACGTGCCTATGGTTGTCTGGGCAATAATTAACCGAGGCGGAGAACAAGCAGCCCAGCATTCCCAAGCATTGCAAGCAGTTTTTAGCCATATTCCAGGAGTTAGAGTTGTCATGCCAAGCACGCCTTACGATGCTAAAGGACTTTTGATTGCAAGCACGCAGGACGGAAACCCTGTTGTTTACATTGATGATCGCTGGTTATACGAGAAAGAGGGCCATGTCCCAGAAGAATACTATTCCGTTCCTATCGGAAAAGGTATCGTGAGAAAAGAAGGCAAAGATGTAACGGTGGTTGCAACCTCCTACATGGTGCACGAAGCACTCAAGGCAGCAGACGATCTTTCTAAGGTAGCCATAGACGTGGAAATTATTGATCTTCTTTCAGTCAAGCCATTAGATGAGAAGGTTCTGTTTAGTTCGGTTGAAAAGACAAGAAGGCTGGTGGTTGTAGATGGCGGTTGGACAAACTGTGGGTTGGCTGCCGAAATTGCTGCACGAGTCTCGGAAACAGGTCTTTTCAAACTGCTAAAGGCGCCTATAATGCGAGTGGCATTGCCGAATGCTCCAGCGCCAGCAAGCTCTGCTCTTGAAAAGGTTTATTATCCAAATGCTGGGAGCATAGTTTCAGCTATTAAGAAAACTTTGGAGAAGCGAAATTGAAGTACAAAGTTCCGTTTGTAAATTACCCTGAACACTACAAGCGAATCTGGAATGAAGTGATTGACGCTATTTCAAATGCTTTGTCAAAAGGAGATTTGATTCTCCGCGATGATGTCAAGCAGTTCGAGCGAAACATGGCTGACTTTATAGGAGTTAAACACGCAATTGGACTTAACAGCGGTACAGACGCCCTTTACCTATCGCTTAAAGCTGCGGGAATAGGTGCAGGAGACGAAGTTATCACGGTCGCCCACACATTTGTAGCAACAATAGCCACAATAGTCCAATGCGGAGCCAAGCCTATACTTGTTGACGTAGGCGAAGACATGAACATGGATATAGACCAAGTGGAAAGCAAAATTACCACGAAGACTAGAGCAATCATTCCTGTAGATTTGAATGGCCGTCTCTGCAATATGGGAAAACTGATGGAAATCGCTGAAAAGCATGACGTAGCCGTCATAGAGGATTCGGCTCAGGCTTTAGGAGCTATGTTTAACGGAAAAAAAGCAGGCGCCTTTGGATTAACAGGCTGTTTTAGTTTCTATCCGGCGAAAATTCTTGGAGCAGCTGGAGATGCAGGATTGCTGACAACGGACGATGACAGAATTGCGGAAAGAGTATATCTCCTAAGAGATCATGGCGTTCAAAGATCCACGGGTGAAACTCTCTTTTATGGAATCAACAGCAGACTCGATAACATTCAAGCTGCGATACTGAACGTGAAATTTAAATATCTAAATGAATGGGTAAAACGCCGGCGAAAGCTGGCGCAGCTCTACCACCAACGCTTGTCAAACATACCTGATCTAAAACTTCCGCCTCCTCCGAGCAGTAGCGGCCACTTCTACGATGTCTATCAAAACTACGTAATAAGATCAAAAAAGCGCGATCAACTGGTAACCCACCTTAGAGAGTCCGGCGTGGAGATTTTGATTTCTTGGCCAAAACCCCTGCAACACCACAAGGCTCTTGGCCTAAGCAGATTTCACCTACCTAAAACAGAACAGGTTTCAAATGAAGTCCTCTCGCTACCCATGTACCCTGAACTAAGAGAAGAAGACGTGAACTACGTAGCAGACGTAATCCAAGACTTCTACAAAAGACAAAGGTAGCTCATAGAGGAAAAAAACTGAAAATGAGAAAGGTATTAGTTGTAGCTCACTTGTATCATGCGTCCCCAAGAATCCCAGGACTGGCCAAATATCTTCCGGAGTTTGGCTGGGAGCCCGTTGTCTTGACAACACCGCTTGGAGAAAACCCTGAAACCCATTTTGGACCCCCGAATGATTTCAAGAAAACCACGCGGGTTGTGGAAACTTTTGGGTACAGTTCACCTTACGGAAAGCGTCATGCGGCAAGCGGAAAACATGGGAAGATTTTTTCTCTACTAAGGTTTTTTTATCGATATTATCGCGAGATAACGCAGTACCCTGATGCGGAGAAAGGATGGAAACCCTTTGCTCTTAGCGCAGGAAGTAGGTTGCTGCGTGACGAGAAGATAGATGCAATTATAAGCAGTTCTTCGCCGGTAACCAGCCATCTTATTGCGTCTGAGCTTAAAAAAAGACATGGAACGCCTTGGATTGCTGATTTCCGCGATCTATGGACGCAGAACCACAGCTACCCTTACAGTTTCATAAGAAAACTGTTCGAAACAAAACTGGAACTAAAAACCATGGCAAATGCGGATGCAATGATCACCGTTTCCGAAGAGTGGGCGAGAAAGCTAAAAACGCTGCACCAGAAGAAGGTAGAAACAATCTACAATGGCTTTGACCCCGAAATGCTGAACACTGGAAAAACATCTTTAACACCTAACTTTTCAGTAACCTACACGGGGCAAATCTATCGCAAACAAGATCCCTCAAAGTTTCTAGCGGTGTTAAAGGAGCTAGTTGATCAAGAAAGGATCCCAAGAAGCATGATAGAAGTTAGATTTTATGGACCACATAACGAACAGCTAGCAAGTTGCGCTGAAAAACTTGGATTGTCAGATATAGTCAAACAGCACGGCGTAATATCAAGACAAGCTTCCCTAGAGAAGCAGAGAGAATCGCAGATTTTGCTTTTGCTTAACTGGGAGGACGCCCAAGAGAGAGGCGTGCACACGGGTAAAATTTTCGAGTACTTGGCATCTCAAAGACCCATTCTCGCTACAGGCGGTTTTGGCGATGACGCTGTGAGCAAATTGCTGATCGAAACAGATTCGGGCATCTACTGTTCAGATAAAAATGCAATCAAAGAAGCCTTAGTTGCTTTCTACGCAGAATACGAGAAAAAAGGCAAAGTGTCTTACAAAGAAAACGTGTCAAAAATCAGTAAATACAGTTACCGAGAAATGGCAAGAAGATTCGCTGAAATTCTCAAAGAAGTTGCCAAAGACTGAGGGTAACCTTATAATGGCGAAATAGTTAATTTGTGAACCTAACAGAGGCGTATATTCAAATTGAATGTTTGTGTTTTAGGTCTTGGCGAGGTAGGACTGCCTTCAGCGAAATACATTCTTGAGAAAAACATGAAAGTTTTCGGCTACGACATAAATGAGAGCGCTGCTGAAAGAGCCAAAAGACTTGGAATAGAAGCTACAACGGATTGGAAGAAAATACCTTTTTCACAGATTTATATTATATGCGTTTACGCAGGTCTCAAAAATGACAGCCCAGATTTTTCATCTATCTATGACGCGGGCCGCAAAGTTATTGAAAAACAACGCGAAACGTCCACTTCCGAAAAATGCTTAGTCTCCATAGAAAGCACGATAATTCCGGGTTTATGTAGAAAACTCTATGAAGAGATTTTCAAATGGCAGGTGCACTTAGTTCATGTGCCTCATCGTTTCTGGAGCGGAGATCCTGTGAGGCATGGAGTCAGACAGCGCAGAGTGATCGGTGCCATAGATGGCGTCAGCATGAGAAAAGGCTGGGCGTTTTACAAGGATTTGCTGAAAATACCGCTACACAAAGTTTCTTCAATAGAAATTGCTGAGATGTCCAAGATCTCTGAACAAACTTTCCGGTACATCCAAATAGCCTTTGCCGAAGAACTTAAAATGGTGTGCAACGAGCTTGGCATGAATTTTGACGAGCTACGTACCGCATGCAACACAAAATGGAACATAGAAATCCCTGAAGCACGAGAAGGAATTGGAGGCCACTGTCTGCCGAAAGATTCTAAATACTTCACATCTCTGACAAGTTCAGCAAGACTTGTGCAGAGCGCAATGCAGGTCGATGATGTTTACAAGAAAATAATTCACAAGCTAAAATAATTGCAATTGTGAAGGACGTTGACGAAAAACGAAATCAAGTTGCAGTATTCGGGTTTCGTGATTTTTGCCGCAAGACTTGTCAGCGTAGTTACAGGTTTTGCCTTCCAGCTAATGATTGCCCGTCAGACCCTTGGGTTAGGACTGAAAACAGAGTATGACATGTGGTTTAACATAAATGATATAACTGCGTACTTCACGTTGCTGGCGGGTATAATTCCCTTTTGGTCTATGCGTTTTATGGCGCGAGGCGAAGAAGGAGCGGCAAAAACCGGAATAGCTGCTAACTTGGTGATTTCCCTTATAGCTACGCTTGTTTATGTCCCAATAGTACCCCTTATCACGACGTTCTTGAAAATAGGCGAAGGGTATGTCATCCTGTACTATATTGTTGCCGCAGAGATCGTGGAAATCTACACAATCAATGTCTTCGAGTCATGTCTGCGGGTAAAGAAAGCACATGTTCTCGGTTTCGGTTTAATGATCGCCGAAGCCTGCAAGCTTGTTCTAGGCTATATATTTATTATCGAGTTTAAACAGCCGCTTCAAGGAGCACTTATAAGCCTAATTTTTGCAATGGCACTCCAAGCAATGTACTACTTAGCATTGCTGACAAAAGAGCTACGTGACAAGATCAAATGGAGCTACGTGAAAGAGTGGCTAAAAGGGTCCGTGCTGAACATCTACCAAGTCGCTGGAGGGCAAGTGGCAGCTCTCATATTTATAATGCTATTCAGCCAAGGCGGAGAAGGTGGAAGAAGCAACTACGGCGTATCTTCACTAATTGCTAACGTGATCACATATTCCGCTTTTCTTGCTTTCGCTTTAACTCCTAAACTGCTTGCTGAGCGCAAACCAGAGGACATTACAACCTCATTAAGAACTGTGCTTATGTTTGCGGTTCCCATGACGACCGGTGTCATAGCGCTTTCGCAATCTTACTTGACGATTATGGGAACCAGCTATGAGGGCGTTGTGGGTTATGAGCAGAACGTGCCAATACTGATTGTTTTGGCCCTTGACGCACTGGTTTTGACTATTGGAACCGTTTTTGGGTATGTCCTTTTCGGTGCAGAGACTGTGGATGCGAAAGCAAAAATATCGTTTAAAGAGTTGATGAAAAGCCGCCTTTTCATTGCTTTCTCGTTACCATATCTTCACTTCACGATAACGATACCGTCAACATACTATGTTCTGACAAGCTTGGCTGGAGAACACCCATTACAGGCTGCGTTCTATACTAGTATAATTAACGCGTCTGCGAGGCTTGTAACGTTTGCTATACAGCTTTTCATCGTGCGCAAAATGATCAAAGTGGAGATTCCGTGGAACAGCATTGCAAAGTACGTTTTAGCTTCTCTAGTGATGGGGGCAACCTTGTACATTCTTCCACGTCCAACAAAAATCATGCCGACATTGGGCATGACTGCTTTGGGCGGAATTATCTATTTCACCATTTTGGCTGTTACTGATGCAGAAGCAAGATATTTGATAATGATGGTGCTGAAAAAGATAAAAAAGCCATTTAGCGGTTAGTGGCTACTATTCCAGAGTTCCAAGAACAGTGCCTTAAGCGCTTTTGTGAAAGCATCATAATTTGTCCAAAGAGCCGCGACTCGTTTCTTACCATTATTTTTCCTGATCAGCAGAAGCAGTTGCTCGTTGTCTGCAAGTATGAAGGTTGGTAGCCCATCTACTGTTGATGCGGAGTATTTGGCTTTTTTTAGTTTGGTCTTTTCCAAGAAAAAGCAGCTTTTAGGTGAATAGTTAGCTAGTAACTGAATGCTTATGCCGTTTCGTGATGCTGTTTCAAGTTTGTCTAGAAGCCCGGCATGGTAAAATCCTGCAATGTCTTGCTCGGAGAAGAATACAAACATTTCTTTCGTCGTGTTGGTTACGATTTCATCTGCTTTGAGGTTGATTTGTTCTTCGCCCTCAAGGATTTGGAACACTTCTTTTCTTTCTTGTTCAATCTCGGTTTTAGGAAGCGAAAGCCAAAGACTGCAAAGGTTGCTCTTTCTTTTTTCAAGCAGGTTTATTTTCATTTTTTTAGTTTCTATAAGCACGTCCAGAGCTTTTTCAAAAGGAGTAGCAATGAATTTCAGGGGTTTTTCAAAAACTGAAGAGGTCAAGCCTTTCTTTTCAAGATCACGCAGTATTCTGTAGGTTTCGGTTCTATGGAGTGCTAGTGCTTCGGAGATTTCGCTTGCTTTATGTTCGCCTGTTCTTGCTATGTATAGGTATACTCTGACTTCGTTTTTGGACAGCCCAAGTCTATGCAGTGCTTTTTCTATGGTTTCCAGAGATTTATTTGGTCCCTTATCGGTGCGTACGAATTTCCATAAACCGGAGTTTTCATCGTAGAGTTTGACTATGGTTTCTGGTTTTTCTATTGATAATTCCATTTTTTGTTCCCTTGTTGCCTTGCTCCTTGTTCGGTTTCTGAGACAGAATCCGATTTACTTTTGGTATATTTTATACTTCTGAATTCGTAAGATAGGTTACAAATACATATCTAAGATACAGATTACAAGTACATGATCATGCATGACCATAAAATAGAAGCCTTACATGCTTCTAGGTTTTTACAAGCTCGCATTAAGCCATTCCTATTTGCAGCGTTCCATTTTTGCTGTTTCTAATGCAACCGGCTAAAAATTGAAACCAGACAAATGAAAAGAGAGCACAGAGATCCCAAAAACTTACATTTACATTCCAAAGCTGCATGAAGCCGTAAGACCAAAGGTTAATGTTTTCACAACTAGCCAGCACATCTACTGGCACCACAACAATCGTGTGTGTGAAAGCCCGCAACATACTAACCCTATTATTCATTGCGCCCTGACAGTCTCCACAAAGGCACGATTATCGAAGAATATGAGGAAATCCGATGGAAACAACAGAAAACACCGCCCAGCCAAACGAACCACCAGCGTTCTTATTTTCCACAACGCTTTCAGAGGAAGATGAAAGCGAAGAGAAACTTCAGGAACTTTTAGCCCTCCTTAGCCGAGAAACGCAGCAAATAAGCGAATACCTAACAGAAGAAAAAGTGCTTGTCAAAGAAGTATGCCAACTGCTGAAGCATATTCTAAAAGAGCTACAAGTCAACCTAACCATAGCAGGACAAAACCTAAACGGGAAAAATAAGGTTGCCAAAAATGCAGTGCTAGACGAGGAAGGATATTTGACACTGATCTATGAAAACAATGAAAAAACTACGGCATCCCTAGCGGAATACCCATCTGCCATTGTGATGGCGATTCTGCAGAATGTGGTTCCAGAACTCGCTAAAGCCGTAAACACGTACAAGAAAAAGCTGAACAAGAGGACAAGGTTTCTGGAAAATGTCAAAAAAGAACTGAAAAGTCTAGCCAAAACCATTAGCGTAAACATTGAGCAAGAAAGCTATAGTGAAGAAAAATTGAAAAAGTAGTGGTGTTAGAAATGGATGGATGTTTAACCGAAATTAGAACCTTCTACTCTCCAAAAGAGTTACGTGAAACCACGGAGACTGAAATAAACCAGAACAAAATGCTTCTGGAAGATTATAGCCAATGGCTCGGAAGCCTTCTGAGAAATCCCGAGTCATCAAAAGATCAGGAGTGGACAAAGAAAATTGCTGAACTGCAGAAGCTGTTTAAAACAGGAGGCAAAACAGCTAAAAAAGAAAACAAGAAAACTAGCACTTTAACAGAGTGGATACAATTCAGAGACATCATGCTGTGCGCAGACAGCATAGGAGAAGCTGAGATACTTTTCGAGGCGATAGAAGAACTGAAAAGCAAGATCGACAAACTTGAGAAAGCCAAAAACTCTATCGCCGACCTAGAAAAACACGGTCTTGGAAAAGATCTGCTTTACATCGTGTACCTGCATGACGGTGTGCCAGAGAGAATCTACTTTAAACCTAAAAACGTGGATTTTGCCAACAAATTCGAGTTTGCGGCAGATTTTTCTGTTATCAAGCAAGCTGAGCAATAAAAAGCGGGAACAAAGCCTCTTTCGCTCATGATAGCAGCTCGGTTAGTATACTCCGTAACTCGTCTTTGCCTTTCAATTTCCTGAAAATGGCTTTGCCTGTTGCATAAACACGAAAAGAAGTATTTCTAAAGGTTAGCTCGAAAATCATGACTGATACCGTTTTCTCTCTTTTTGCCTTTTCAAGAATTTTCTTGATTGCTTCGTCTTTTTTGTCGTACTTGAATATGACTATCAGATCTTTTTCTTCGCCGCATGCTTCATCGATTCTAGCAACATAATTGTCGACTACGCTCATTAGGCTTGTTCGATCTCCTGAAGAACTGTAATAAGGCGGTCAATCTCTGCTTTTGTGTTGTAAATGTAAAAGCTTGCTCTCGCTGATGATTTTAGCCCTATTAACTGGTGTAATGGTTGAGCACAATGGAAACCGCTTCGAAGCATAATACCATAACTGTCAAGTAGCAAAGCCACATCATGGGAGCTCATCCCTTCGACGTTTAAAGGTATTATGCCGCATTTCACCTTGGGGTTTTTCGGTCCAAAAACCGTGACTTTTTTACACTCCTTCAGCCGATCTGCCGCATAATCTGTTAACTCTTTCTCGTAACTAACAACGTTGTCCATACCAATATTTTTCAGATACCGCACAGCTTCCATTAGGCCTATACCGCCGCAGCTATTAGGTGTGCCAGCTTCAAACTTCCAAGGCAATTCATTCCAAGAAATAGAACAACGATCTCTAGCGGAGTCATATGAAACCTCGCGGATCATTTCGCCGCCGCCGTGGAAGGGCTCCATTTTCTCAAGGAGCTCGCGTTTTCCGTAAAGGACGCCGATCCCTGTCGGCGCCAGCATTTTGTGCCCCGAAAACGCAAAAAAATCCACACTCAAATCTTTGACATCCACAGGCATGTGCGGCGCAGACTGAGCACCATCAACAAGAACTAAGGCATCGAATTCATGGGCAAGCTTAGCAATTTTTTTTACATCATTCACAACGCCGGTAACATTAGACACGTGAGATACACAAACAAGTTTCGTTTTTTTAGAGATCATGTCTTCGAGAGACTGGTAGTCTAACGTTCCGTCTTCTCGAATCCTAGCATATTTAACTCTAAAGCCGCGAATTTTTGACAAATTTTCCCAAGGAACAATGTTGCTGTGATGCTCCATTAAAGTAACTAGAACTTCATCTTCCTTCCGCAACTTGTGAAGACCCCAAGCGTAGGCAACAAGGTTTATCGCCTCCGTAGTTCCCCGCACAAAAATTGTTTCTTCTATTCCTTTCGCATTTATAAATGAGGCAACCTCTTCGTGTGCTTTCTCATATAGTTCTGACGCTTCTTGCGAAAGCGTATAAACGGCGCGGTGAATGTTCGCGTTATGGTGCTCATAAAACTCTGTTACTGCGCTGATAACTTGTATTGGCTTCTGAGATGTTGCCGCATTATCGAAGTAGATGAGGGGGTATCCGTTGATTTTCCGCTTCAATATCGGAAAATCTTCCCGAATTTTATCTACATCTAACATTGTCCTTCTCCTTCTGCTCCAGCCTTCATTCTT
>JAGTQT010000001.1:0-28863 GCA_018396615.1 Candidatus Bathyarchaeota archaeon | reverse complement strand
TATACTAATGAAGGTCACTCTGCACCCAAGAAGGCGATAAACCTTTTTGCTTGAGATACTTTCTGATGGCTCTTTTCAAAGCTCCAACCGCAAGGATACCACAGTGAAACTTTACGCTTGGAAGCCCGCCTACCGCTTCGGTTACGTTTTTCCACGAGATTTTCCACGCCTCTTCAAGTGTAAGCCCTTTAACCATTTCGGTAACGATGCTTGAAGTGGCTATGTTAGCGGCGCAACCGTAGCTTTCAAAAGAAGCCTTCTCAATCACGTGGCGATCATTGATTTTTAAATAGAATGTGATCATATCACCGCACGAGGGGTTACCTGCAACCGCTGAGACAGAAGCATCTTCCATTTTTCCGAGATTTTTCGGGTGTTTAAACAGTTCAAGTATTTTAGGATTGTATGGCAGTGGCATTCTTGACATACTATTTCACCTTTGTTGAACCGACTATCCCTCTTATTCGTTCTACCGCCTTAGGAACTACTTCCAGCACGTAGTCTATGTCTTCTCTCGTGTGGTAGCGTGTGACCTTCATTAGTATACTTCCGTGAGCTTCTTCATATTTCCTACCGATCGCCACCAGCACGTAGCTAGGTTGAAGGAGCCTTCGCGTGCAGGCGCTTCCACTTGAAACATATACGCCGCTGAGGCTTAGTTCGATTGTTAATGCTTCCCCCTCGCATTGCATAAAGCTTAGGTTTACATTATCAACCACTCTCCGCTCACCTCTAGGCCCATTTAGTCTAACGTTCGGAACCTGATAGGTTACGCCGTCGATAAGCTTGTCTCGCAACTTTCGCATATGATCGAGATTCTGCTCGAAACTTTCAAAAGCCAGTTCAGAAGCCTTTGCAAAGCCAGCGATCAAAGGTGTATTTTCAACTCCTGGCCAGAGTTTCTGTGTTCCCACCTGCCCTTCCAGAATTCTTTCCACGTTAACCCCTTCCTTCACATATAGTGCCCCAATTCCTCTTGGACCCTGAATTTTATAGCTGCTCACGGTTGCCAGATCTACATCTAGATCTTGAACGTTAAGTGGTGTCCTCCCGAAGGCATCTGAAGCATCTGTATGAAAGATCGTTTCAGAGTTCTTATCTTTGATTATTTCTAGGGCTTCTTTGATTGGTTCTATTGTTCCGATTTCATTGTTGACACTTGAAAAGCTTACGAGAACGGTATCTTTATCAACGGCATCTTTAAGCCTTTCAAGGTTTAATAAGCCTTCACCGTCAACAGGAACTTTAGTAAGTGTAAAGCCATTTCTCTGAATCATCTCTGCAACATGCATCACGCTTAAAGGCTCAATTTCTGAAATAACAATTTTTTTCCCTTTGCTTCTTATAGCAGAAATGGCACCAAGCAAAGCTAAATTGTTGGCCTCGGTCTCTCCAGGAACAAAATTTACTTCCTCGACTGCAGCGCATCCTAGGCATCCTGCGATTTTCTGCGCTGATTCCATTATAATTTCGAAAGCTTCCCAGCCAGGTTTGTGAGTAAGTGTAGGATTGCCATATCCTTTCTCTGCATAGTAAGGAAGCATGGCTTCTAAGACTTCGGTGGGAACTATGCTAGAGTTTTCATGGTCCAGGTATACTTCGTGTTTCAAGTTTTCATGCGCTTTAAGCAGTTCTCTAACATTTTCGACCATTCACAAACCAGCTCTTTTCTTATCACAAGCCTCAATGTCTAGTAGCAGCGTCTAGTAGAAAAACATAACCCAGAAAAAGGAGTTGCTCATACATAACACTTTAAGCCGCTGGCTTTATTATTGCATTTGCAAAGAGCGATGGAAGCATACAAGTGAAGATAACAGATCTACCTATACCTAAGCCGATAAAGGAATTAATAGCAAAATCGGGCATCATCGAGCTTTATCCCCCTCAAGAGGAGGCAGTAAAAGCAAGAGTTCTTGAAGGGAGAAACCTTGTCCTAGCAAGTCCAACTGCCTCCGGAAAAACCTTGATTGCCGAATTTTGCGCTTTAAAACATGTTTTGGAAAGAAATGGAAAGGTAATCTATCTAACACCTCTTAGAGCCTTGGCTAGTGAAAAATTTGACGAATTTAAGAAATACTCCACAGTCAGGAAGACTGATGGCAGATACATTAGAATAGGCATCAGCAGTGGTGACTATGATAGCACTGATCCTTGGCTTGAGAGATACGATATAATTATAACCACAAACGAAAAAGCAGATTCACTGCTCAGACACCGCGCCAAATGGATAGATGATATCTCGCTTGTCATCGCCGATGAAGTGCATCTCCTGAATGATGCAGAACGCGGTCCAACCCTCGAAGTAGTTTTGGCAAGGTTAATGCAGACCAGCTCGGACATTCAGGTGCTAGCTTTAAGCGCGACAATAAGCAATGTACAGGAAATTGCTGAGTGGCTTAATGCAGGGTATGTAACGACCGAGTGGAGACCCATTATCCTAAGAGAAGGAGTGTTATTGGATGATGAAATCCAGTATAAAGATGGGGAAATAAGAAAAACAGAGAAGAAAAACAGAGACCCAGCAGTGAGTCTAGTTTTAAACACTGTCAAAACAGGAGGGCAAGCGCTGGTTTTTGCATCAACCCGCAAAAGCTCAGTTACGCAAGCCAAGAAGATTGCGGGGGAAATGGAGAGTTTGCTCTCAAAGCCTGCGAAAAGAGCCTTGGAAAATGAGGCCGAGCAAATTCTCGCTTCAGGAGAAAGGACACGAATAAGCGAAACACTCGCAGAAGTTATCAGACACGGCGTAGCATTTCACCATGCAGGCCTAGGTGGAGCACACCGTAAGATTATAGAAGATGCGTTTCGTTTAGGAAAAATCAAGGTTTTGACGGCAACTCCGACGCTGGCCTTTGGTGTTAACCTTCCAGCCAGAACGGTGATTGTTCAAGATTATAGACGGTATGAACCTGGCTATGGCTACTATCCGATAAGTGTGCTGGAATACAAGCAGATGGCTGGAAGAGCTGGAAGGCCAAAATACGATAAGATAGGTGAGGCGGTGCTCATTGCGAAGACTAATGATGAAGCGAATTACCTCCTTGAAAGCTATGTTTTTGCTCGCCCTGAGAGAATTTGGTCAAGACTAGCTGTTGAACGAATATTACGAGCGCATGTGCTGGCAACTATAGCTGCAGATTTCGCTCATACCGAACAAGGAATTCTCAAGTTTTTTGGCAGAACATTCTACGCCTATCAGTATGACACACAGTCAATCAGCAGCATGATTGCCAAGATACTGAAATACCTCTACGAGGAAGAGATGATTGAGGTTTTCGGTGAAAGCATCAACGCTACACGGTTTGGAAAGCGGGTGAGTGAGCTTTACATAGACCCTGTCTCTGCGGTGATAATCCGTGAAGCATTAAAAAAGAAAAGCCGAGCCCTAACAGACCTAAGCCTTCTACACCTTATTTCCACCACGCCCGACATGGGGCCAGCACTAAGGCCCTACTTAAACGAAACAGACGAGATCGCCGTCTTCATGGAGCAGCATAGGGAAGAATTTCTTGTCAATATCCCAAGCGTGTGGGAAGACAGAATAAGCTATGAAGAATTTTTAGCAAGTGTAAAATCCGCCATGGTTCTGAAAGCTTGGACAGAGGAAACAAGCGAAGACGAACTTATAGGACGCTATGGAGTGCAATCTGGAGACCTCTATAGGGCTATTGAAAATGCCAGGTGGCTACTTCATTCCACCCATGATCTAGCTATGCTTTTTGTTAATAAACCGATCTCTCTTTTGGCTTTTGAGTTGGAGGAAAGGATAGCTAAAGGAGTGAAAAAGGAACTGCTGCCCATAGTCAGACTTGAAGGAATCGGCAGATCAAGAGGACGTGTGCTGTACAACGCAGGATACAGAACCATTGAAGATATTAAGCATGCACCCATAGAGGCTCTGACAAATCTGCCGTTGATAGGGCCTAGAGTAGCGAAGAAAATAAAAGAACAGGTAGGCGGCTTTGTGAAAAAAGAAAAGTGGGAAAAACTTAACCGTGGAGAAGAATGGAAACAGAAGGCGCTGACTGAATACTAAGCCAGTCCACGGTCTTTTCTTTCTTTCTTCGTTTTCTCAATTAAACGCTCTATCTGTTTTTCAGCAGTTCCGAGATAGTTTCTCGGATTCAAAGCGTTATCGAGTTCCTTCTCGCTTAAATTTTTCCGGATTAACGCCTCTTCAAGAAGAACCTTTTTGAAAGGCTTTTTCTCCGCTATGCTTTTCAAAGCAAGCTTTCTAAGAAGCTCGTGAGTCTCCTGTCGGTTCATTCCTTTCCTTGTCAGTGCTAGCATAACTGACTCAGACATGTTGCGTCCATCAGTAAGTTTTAGGTTTTCCAGCATGCGTTTTTCGTCAACACGAATATTCGCTATAATATTATTCATAAGGTGAAGCATATAGTCGGTCAGTATGCATGCCTCAGGAATTATGAATCTTTCTGCCGAAGATTGGGTCAAGTCACGCTCATGCCAAGTTACAATGTTCTCCAGCGCTGGAACAACGAGACTTCTCACGATTCTAGCTATTCCACAGATGCGCTCACATGTTTCGGGGTTCTGCTTGTGAGGCATTGTTGAACTGCCAACCTGTTTCTCCACATTGAAAGCTTCAAAGAGCTCTCCGATTTCAGGTCTTTGAAGTTCACGAATTTCGGTTGCAAAATTATCCAGAGAAGACGCAATAGCCGCCAAGACACATATTGCCTCTGCATGGCGATCTCGCTGTACAATTTGTGTTGAAACCTCAGCTACGCCTAGTCCAAGACGTTGCATGACAAGTTCCTGAATTTTTTCAGCATGTTCTCCGAAGCCGGCCTGAGTGCCAACTGCACCGCTTATTTTCCCTGTTAGAACCCTCTCTTGGCACTGCCGAAGCCTCTGGATATGCCTAGAAATCTCGCGCATCCAAACTACAAACTTGAAGCCTAGCGTTATTGGCAACGCGTGCTGCCCGTGAGTTCTTCCAGTCATCAGGGTGTTCCTATAAGTCAAAGCCTTTTTCATCAAGATTTTCTCAAGATCGTCTAGTTTGTGTTCGATAAGCTGCAACGCATCCCTCATCTGCAGAGCATTTGCAGTGTCCACAATATCGTAGCTTGTTGCTCCTAAATGGACGTAGGCCCCACTGGAGCCGCATGCTTCTGCTAGAGCCATTACAAGAGAAGCTACATCATGTTTTACTTCTTTTTCAATTTCCTTTATTCGGCTCAACTTAACATGCTTCAATGAAGCCATTGCAGCTATTTTTTCAGCATCTTTGCGTGGAATATTTCCTACCTCAGCATGCGCCCATGCAAGTGTTGCCTCCACATCAAGCATCTTCTGGATACGTGTTTCCTCTTCGAAAATGTTTTTCATTTCATATGTCCCATAACGCCCTGTCTCGATTGGAAGAATCGGCAAGTGCACTTTCCCTCAAGAGAAGATTAAGAGTGATTAAGCATTAATGTTTTACCAAACACATAGAAGCTCGAATCAAAAAGGGTTCTTGCATGGGAACAATAGTTGCAGTCATAGATAAGAAAGGTGAAGATGCCACTAATGCTGCAGTAACTATGCTTAAATCTTTAAGCGCCGAGATAGAAATCTGTAAGCTAGCTACATCGGCTATTACAAGAATCGAAAAGTCTCTTAAACCATTAGAAAATGCGTACATGCGCTCTCCAATACTAGTCGGGCAGATTGTGTCTAAGACTTGCTCCAACACTATGGCAAAATGTGTGCAACCTAAAACCAATCTAGTTTTTGAAGGACACGTCTATTATGAAAATAGAGCCTCTTTTGACACGTTCGTAACAAAAGAGCAAAACGACGAAAAAAGGGCAGCAAAACTCATAAAACAGGCAGATGGCGACTTTACCTTTATCTTCCCCACCTCAGATCACCTTATCGCAGGACGAGATCCAAGCGGGGTTTGCCCGCTGTATTATGGCGAAAACGCGTTTTTTGCCGCGTTGGCTTCTGAGCGCAAGGCATTATGGAAAATCGGAGTAAAGGAAACAGCCTCGTTTCCACCCGGACACATAGCGTCTGTTAGTAGAGAGGGATTTTGCTTTAAACCTATCAAAACACTTGCTAATCAACCCAAGATAAAAAAAATCAACTTAAGCGCAGCAGTGAGAATGCTGCAAGCATTATTAAAAAAATCGGTCTACGGGAGAGTTAAAGATCTTAAAGAGGTGGTAGTGGCATTTTCAGGAGGATTGGACAGCAGCATTGTTGCGTGGCTAGCCAAGAACTCCAACGTAACTGTTTCTCTTATCTATGTAAGTTTGAGAAAACAGCCAGAAACACAATCTGCAAAGCAAGCTGCGGAAGCGCTTGGGTTGCCATTAAATATCTTTGAGTACGATGAAAAGGACCTAGAAAGAGTGTTGCAAGATGTTTTATGGGCAATTGAGACTCCAGATCCGCTTGCTGTAAGCATAGCCGTTCCAATGTATTGGGCTTCGGAAAAAGCTACAAGATTGGGTTACGAAGTTATGTTGGCGGGTCAAGGCGCAGACGAGCTTTTCGGAGGTTACAAGAGGTATGTCGAATGCTACATACGCCAAGGAATCAAAGAAACGCAGAGAATGATTGCTAACGATATTCTTAGACTGCATGAAACCAACATAGAAAGAGACCAAAAGATCTGTAATCATCACGGAGTGGAACTACGCTTACCCTTTGCAGAATACAATATATCGAGATTTGCTCTAGATTTGCCTTTGAAGCTGAAAATCGAGCCTAGAACTTTGACTAGAAAGGTGCTCTTAAGAAAAACTGCCACAGAGATGGGGCTTCCGCAAACGATAGTAAAAAAGCCGAAAAAGGCAATGCAATACACTACCGGAACAACTGCAGCGCTGAAGAAAATAGCTAAAAAGAAAAACATACCTTTAAGAAATTATTTGCGCGAAATGTTCCAGAAAATCTGCGAAGAGAAAGAGGAAACATGACCAAAACAGCAGTAATTTTCTCTCCAGTCTACTATCGGCATAACCCTGGCAAAAGCCACCCAGAGTCAGCAAGACGTTTACACGCCATTGTTAAGGAACTAGCTAAAAAAGAAGCTGCTGCTCAAAAGAACTGGAATTTTGTGAAACCGGAGATGGCGTCCGTAGAGGATGTTGAGCTTGTCCACGGCATTGAGTACATCAAGCTGGTGGAGGCGGTTTGCCGCTCTGGAGGAGGACTTTTAGATTTGGAAGACACTGTTGTCTCGCCTGAAAGCTATAAGGTTGCATTATATGCTGTTGGGGGCGCATTAAAAGCGGTTAAACTTGTCTTGAAATGTGATTTTCAAAATGCGTTCGCCCTTGTTCGCCCCCCAGGTCATCATGCTTCGAAATACCGTGCATGCGGTTTCTGCCTTTTTAACAATGTAGCTATAGCAGCCAAATACTTGATTCAGAAATGTGATTTCAAGCGCGTGCTGATATTGGATGTTGATGCACACCACGGGAACGGAACACAGGAAATATTCTACGAGACAAGTAAAGTTCTATATATTAGTCTTCATGAAGACCCCTACGGGTTTCCGGGAACAGGATTTGCCGGAGAAGTTGGCGAGGGCGAAGGTGAAGGCTACAATGTAAATGTGCCCTTACCATTTATGACAGCGGATGATGTTTATTTAAGAGCAGCGAAGGAGATCGTTGAGCCAATAGTAGCCCAATATGATCCACAGTTTGTTTTGGTTTCCGCTGGTTTTGATGGACACTTTTCTGATCCTGTAGGAAACCTTTCCTTATCTGAATCTTGCTATCAGAAAGTGTTTGAATTGATCGTTAATTTAACATCAAAAACGGCTTGTGGCAGGCTTGTTTCGATCCTTGAAGGAGGGTATAATGCTCGGTTTCTCGGTAAAAATGTGGCTATAGCTCTCGCGGCGATAGATGGCGTTTCCTGCAACATACATTCGAAGTTCAGGAAGTCAAGCCGCAGTGTAAAAAAGCGGGGTGAAAAAGTGATAGAGGAGGTAAGGAAAATACAGAAGAAGTATTGGGCTATTTAGGTGGCACTGTTTGCCGCGTTGCCATTCATTGTCTGTTATTCGATTACCTGAATTGCGGCTTCAGGGCATTGAACCTCGCATGCTCTGCAGACAAGGCATTCTTCAGGTTTCACAGGAACCGATTTCCCGTCTTTGACCTCGTAAACACCAACTGGACATGTTTCAACACATGTGCTACATCCGGTGCATTTTTCGTTGTTAACAAGGATCTTCACCATTTCCATCCCTCATAGATTTTCATGGGATTAATGCAGCAGAATAAAAGCGTTTAGGTTAAGTTTAGCGGATTTCTTCACGAAGCCTTATTATTATGCCATTAATTTTGATCTGCGCGTTTTCTTTTCTGCGTTGATAATCGCTGAGAAGACCACGATAAGCTTCAAGAGAGAGGTCGCCTCTTTCGTGGCGTGCTTCGATGCTTTTTATGTTTGTCTCGGCTTCGATTATATCTGTCTCGGCAATCTCGAGCTGACGCACCAAGTCAGCGTAGTGACCGCTTGTTACACGCATTCTACTTCGAAGTCCCCCTAGATCTCTGGAAAGCGTGTTTAGGCGGGCTTCCAGTGTTTTCTTTTGCACTTTGTATCTGCGTCTGGGGATTCTGCCCTTCTGCACCTTAGCGTCTAGAGAGTCAATTTCTGCCATTATTTTCATCTTTTCTTCATATTTATCCGCGAAGTCCCTTATGTCGTCAAGACGAATCCTCGCGCCCTTTACTGGAACAATAACTTGTTCAGGGGCTTTCGGTTTTCTTGCAACAACTACTACTGCACATCCAACAAGAGCTAGAGCCCACATAATCAATGCCGGTCGGAAAGATATCCACAAAGGATTGTACTCATACACTATCCAGATGCTGAAACTATCCGTCAAGATCACGTTTTGTCTACTAAAAAACAGAGATTCTTGGAAAACATTTTTGGAAAAGCCATAGCCTTCGCCTATGATGGCCTTATCGAAGTTGGATATTTTTGCGCCTTCTGGGAAGCTAAAGGAAACTGAGGCTTGCTCGATGAAGTAATCTGCTTTCTGGAAGAGTTGAAAGGTTATGTTGTGCGCATTGCTTGCGCTCTGCGCTGCTGAATAGTAAGCATCCTTCGGCAAAGGATACGTCAGCGTAAAAACTGCTGATTCCCCAGTCTTCAGAGACGAGTACAAAGTAACTTTGAATGTGTTTGTGATTCTATCGGATTGAGTTGGCGTGCTAAGTGCTCTGCCAGACTGATCTTGTGCCTTCGGGTTAGAAGCATTAGGAGGCAACATTACCTCAACGGAGCTTATCTCTTTCGAGGCTTTGTTGGTTATTCTGTAGGTGTCTGAAACCTCTATATCGTTGAACTCGTTTATGGTTACTTTACGTTTCAGCTCTTTTATTTCGAAAACCTGTATTTTGTCTCCGCTTAGCAGAAAAGTTACATTTGCCGGAGCATACTGAAATGCGGAAAGAGACGTTACACTATAGTTTAGACTCTCCTGTGTCCCAGATATAAAAGTCGCATTGCCAGGAGCAATTACCGAAGCATTGCATTTAGCTGCGATTTTAGTAAGGCTGGGATACGCTGGAAAATCTAGCGTAAAAAGACTTGAGTTCTGGGAATTTTGTGTCAGCAGATTGTTTGAGAAGACTATTCCGATGTTAAAAACTTGGTGTGTCCCATTGGACACCGAGAGGGGACTTAGAAAGTTCACTCTCACGCCATAGAAGCCGGCACGGTCTTCCAGCGACACGTCCTGCACTACTTCAAAAACGCTGTATGCGTTATAGGCAAAACAGCGGACAATTTGCTGGCCATACTTGTATGGAACACCGATAAGAAAGTGGTCGATTACCCCACCATCTAAGGATTCGCCAACCAACGTTATGGTCTCATTCATCAAAACATAGCCGTTGTACATGACCTTTATCTTATGATCAACTTGTTCGATGCTGTAATCAGCGCTCGCTGCGCGAGCAGGATAAACGGTATGGAAAATTACAGTGATAGCTAATACTGTTAAGGATAGTAAACTGATAGCCAGTGTCTTTTTCGTCGGCATATTCTTCCTCCACTAGTTACCAAGATTTTTGGCTTCCTATTTATTCATATGCTCACTTATTTACTTTTGGAAAAATATTGATTTAACGAACGGACATGCGGCTTTGTTTAAATGTTAAATTGAAGCCTTACACCCTAGAAAATGGAGTTTACGTCTAAAGCTACGTTTCGCCATGCTTAAGATAGTAATCATCTTCTTTTTTAGACCCGAAGCTTCTAACGCCGCTTGTCTTAAGCTGTTTTCGAAGTTTTGCAGCGTACTGCTTGTCAATTTCGCCTCTTTTTTCCATGTAAGCGATTATTTCCTCAGCTTGAGCGCTAGTATCGCATCGTCTGACAAAATCGATAACGTCAGGGTCATAGCTGGCGAATTTTCTCGAAGATGCTTTTTTAGCTCTTTCAGCGTCTGTCCGCACAGAGTTTATGCCGACTTTGTTTTCGTCTAGCTCCATTTCCTTGACCAAGTTTGGAAACATTCGTTTAAAAGACTCTTTGCCGAATGCCATCGATCTTCACATTATTTATCGGGAAACAGATATTTAAACATCACAAGAGATGGAACGAATGCCGGTTTGCAGAATATAGGTTAGTCGGGAAGGAATTTGCGTTCTGGATTCTTTTTGAGAACTTCTTCCAGTTCATTAATGTGTAATCCTGAGATTATGTCGCCGTATATTTCGCATTTTTCTTTGATTTCTGCTTCTTCAGGGTTTCTGACAACGATTTCGATGTTTTCTTTGGTAGGAGATAGAGCATGTATGTGAAAGGACGCCTTTTTTACGCCTCGTTTTGTTACAGTCGTCCACTGGGTTTGCAGTATCTGAAGGGGGCTTGTTTCCAGCATTTTCAGAACCTCTTCGGGGTAGTCGCTGTAAACTGTTATGTCTATGTCGCTTTGTCGAGTTATTGTCCCGCGCCACACACTTCCGATGAGAACTGGTTTGTATTGTTTAAGAAGTATTAGTAACTCCATTGCTTCCTTGCGCATCTGCACTAACCGCTCTCTTCTGCCTAGCCCTTCCATCTCCTCTGCTATCCGGTCAATTTCTAGAGCTATTTCGAGGTTTGAGGGAAGAACACTGGCATTAAGCATTCTTGCTGCGTTTTCCTTGGCTTGTTTATACTCTTTTTCGATACCTGCATATAGAAGGTAGGCAGCTTCCTCTGCAACTTTTTTTCTTAAAGTGGTAGTTAGGTTTGTCAAAATGCTCCCAAGCAGGAAGAGTTTTGGCTGATTTCTAGCGTTTTATTATTTGTTCGTAGAGTTCTAGCGTTTTTTCTGCTATTCTGTCCCAAGAGAACTCTTCTAAAACTCGCTTTCTGCCATTTTTGCCGAGCCATTTTCTTTTTTCAGGGTTTTCTAAGGCGCTATTTATGCCCCACGCGATGTCTGCGGGGTTACTTGGGTTTATGTGGTAGCCACATTGTTCTTCTCCACAGCAGATGACTATTTCCCGCATTCCGCTTACTCCCGCAGCCCCCACGACAACTGGGCGCTCCATGCTCATTGCTTCCAGCACGACTATGCCGAAAGGTTCGTAGTGACTTGGAAATACTGCAACATCACATGCGGCGTAGTGTAGGATGCGTTCTTCTTCAGGGATAAATTCGAAGCGGAATTTCACGTAATCGCTCATCCGGGTGGCTTTAACAAGGTTGGTTAGATATTCCTGCAGATCGCCTAATCCCACGATGACTAGCTTGGCTTTGGGGGTCTTCTGCAGTATGTGGGGCATCGCCATTATCAGTTTGTCAACGCCTTTGACGCCTACAAGCCTGCCTATGAAAAGAATCATCAGCTCGTCGTCTTTCACGCCATATAGCGTCCGGATTTTCTTAATTTGCTCTGAAGTAACGGCGTTTGGATCGTATTTCTGTGGGTCAACTCCGTTGTAGGAGACTTGGATCTTGTCTTTGGGGAAGCCTAAGCTTACAAGTTCGTCCTTCATGGCGTAGGAAACTGTAACAATCATGTCTGCAGCCATTGCACCGTGGAGTTCAATGTTGCTCACAACTTCGGAGCCGTTGCCAAGTGTGCGTCCTTTTTCTGTGGAGTGAACATGAAACACGAAGGGCAGTCCTATCTCTTTTTTTACGGTGATTCCACCCATGGCGGAAAGCCAGTCGTGGGCGACGACTAGGTCGTATTTGATGTTTTCTTTTCTTATGAGTTCGTTGACAAGTTTTGATGCGCTGAGGTAGTTGTATGTCATGATTTTCGCAAACAGGTGTATGCCTCTTCCCCATTTCTTGATGTCTTCCGCTATGACGTCGGGAAGAGAGTCGGAAATGTCGATGTGTTGTGGGCGGTGGATTTCTATGCCACGCCATATCTCTCTCGTGGGTAGGCTGCCTGCGTCGTCATTCATCGTGAAAATTGTAACATCGTTGTCCATTAGCACGAATTTTCTAGTGATTTCGGCAGCGTATGTTCCTAATCCGCCGACTATTTTTGGTGGGTACTCGTAGACCAGAACTGCCAGTTTCATGTGTTTTTCGCCTTTACCATGTGAACTAGGTTTTGTCTTAATGCTAACTAAAGCATTGCTTATTTACCTTCCTAAGTTTGGATCAATGATATGGTTAGTGAAATGTGAAAAATCTATTAGGCACTTCTGTTGTATTGTAATAAAGTGCGAGTAAAATGAGTATATCGCCTGTTAAACGTTTGATTCTTGAGACCATGTGGCTGATCGACAAGCCCGCGAAGGCGACCGAAATCGCGAAAGACGTTGGGGTACAGTTTCCAGCTGTTATGATGCATCTGGTTGGGCTTGCGAAGTCGGAATATGTGAAGTCTCCATCTAAAGGATTGTATGTTATAACTGAAAAAGGTAAGAAGATGCTGGGTCTTCCTGAAGTTGATAAAGAGAAAGCTTCGGAGATTCTGGCATACCTGCCGGCGGAAAAGGCTTTTCACTTCTATGCGGATTATGGTAAGCCGCTGAATGTTTTTGCGGCAAGTCTTGGCGATTTCTGTGAGAAAATTAAGGACATCGATCCAAGCTCCATAGAATTTCACCTTCATCGAGGTGATTTTGAGGCGTGGTTTACAGGGCTTGGAGATCTCGAGTTGGCTAGGAAAACACTGCTTATTAGAGAGCAGAAGATGTTCGGTGAAGAGCTTAGAAAAAAGCTTTGTGAAATCGTTAGAGCAAGATGCGAGGAGTTAGCTAAGCTTCGAGGCGCGTAGCTGTCTCTATCGTTGGAGGCTAGTTTAGGCTGAGGTAAATCGCGTTCGAAGTTTCTCAAGAACCTGCTGAATGGTTGTATACTCCATTTCTTCCGGTCCAAGTCGGGCTGGCTCAAACTCGCCCATTCGCCTAAGCAGCGTTGCAAGCTCTAGGGCTTCATGTCTTGCCATGTCGAATGCGGGGTCATCGAAGAGATCGGCTATCATTGGTCTTCCGTTATCGTCGCATGCGATTCCGCCGTTCACAATTTGGAAGCCTAAGGCAACAAGTCTTGGTGGTCCGTCGAATGCTGTGCACTTTGAATCTTTCAGTCCGACAGGCATTACTGGTCCCCAATGGCTTCCGCGCATCCATCCCTCGACGAGGTAGCTGTGCATGAAGGGCACGAGAATTTCTCCGACTGCTGGCAGTCCATGTTGGGCGCGTACAATCATTACTGGGTCGTCTTTTCCAACGTATTTCCCTGCTATCTGTGAGAGTTTGCTTATGCTGCTGGCGGCACATATCATGTTGTCTCTTGCGCGCCAGACGCGGGAGACCATGTATCGTTGCACTGTCCCGATGAGGGCGATAAGTTCGTACATTTCTTCCGGAGTTTTTATCACTGCTTTTTTGTTTTCAATTGTGTCGGTGACTTCGAATTTGAAGCCTTCAGTCATGTTTGGGTCTATCACAAGTCCAGCGGTGCTCATGGGGTCGGCGAAGATGCGAAAGAGCGGGAAGTTGAATGCTCCAGCAGAGGTTTTATCAGCTGCGAAGATGACGATGGGGTCGGATCCTCTTTCTTCTATTTCCATTTCTGCAACTCCGGGTCCGAGGCCGCGGATGTTTCCGCTGAACGCGTTTTTCAAGAGGTCTTGTCCTGCGCCGTAGAGTTTTAGTTGTAGGGCTTTGTTGGCGGCTTCGTGGAAGGTTTTCCATGCGAGCTCGTGGATCTGGGGGTTGGATTCTCCTTTTTCGTGTACCATAAGGAGTTGAAGGTCGTCTCCGGCGTTGAAGACGTAGTAGCTGTTGATGAGGTTTTGGTCTTTGGCGGTTTTGAGGTTTTTTTCTGCTATGTTGAGGAGAGGCTTGGGAACGGTGTAGTGTCCAGCTAGGGAGCCTACGTCGCATTTGATGAGGGAGATCGTGGTTTTTCTTGGCACGCTCGTTCACCCAAAATGTTGCTCGTGATAGACTGAGGAGGGAAGGTTTTAAAAAAGTTCCGAAAGAAAACAGCAAATAGACCATTAAACAAAGGGGCTGTGGCGAGGGAGTAGAGTATGGGCGATTTGAGGGTTCTTTCGGTGAAGATTCCGGATGAGGTTTACAAGGAGATGATGTTGCGGGTTCCAGAAGGGGATCGAAGCAGCTTTGTTAGGGATGCTGTTGTTGAGAAGCTACAAAAGACGCCGAAGCCTGACAAGGTTTTGGAGCTTGAGCAGAGGATCAGCAAAATCGAAAGCGAGGTTTCGGAGATAAGGAAGTATCTTGCTGATTTGGAGCTTCTTACCTTTGACCGAGGAAAAGTGAACCCCTATTCTTTTGCTATTGACGATGCGGATCGCAAGATAATAGATTTCCTTATGCACTACAAAGGAGCAACTACTCCTGAGTTGGCGGATTATCTTAAGACGAACAGGTGGTTTGTGCTAAATAGGCTGAGAAGAATGCAGAATAATTCTAGAAAGCAGCTTGGCAAGCCTATTTTGGAGTTTTGTTCAGGCGAGAAGGCTGGCAAGAAGAAGGCTTGGTGGCTTAACGAAGAGTTCACAGAGCCGCAGTGAAGGCTCGCTAGAGCAGATAAATCCCCTTATATATAGGCGTGTTGTTCTCTTTTGGCTGTTGTGTTTTTCTAGTTGTGTTTTATAGAGGTTTTCTCTGGAACAACTAAAATACAACCTTTTACTCATACTATGATGTCAGAGGAGAGTATCATGCAAGGAAAGCTCATGATATATGGAGTTATTATCGTTTTGCTAGTTTTGGTTAATGTTTCTGTCATAGGCTTGGAAAACAGAGCCTTAGCCTGTGTAGACTGCGGAGGCGGCGTGGTTGACAAAACTCCATCGGAAGCATTCGCTGTGGAGATCGGCTTCAAAAACGTAGGAAAAACAGAGGGAACATGGCGGGTTAACATAGCTTTCGAAGGAGAAAAATGGACGTGGACGGGAACACCGCAGAACCTGACACTTAAGCCATGCAAGTCGAAAATCTTGAAGTGGAATGGAACCGTGCCTGTAGAAGCACCTATAGACTCTGTGGCAAGACTTATAGTCTATTATGACGACTCATTTACGGCGCTGAACTGGTGGATCCACGTGGTTCCCAAAGCAGAACTAGCCATCACATCAAGCACCGTACAATAGGCTACGCCAACTCTGCTATTCATGGATACATCAATGTTTTTTAGTTGAATGTGTCCTCAAAACTGATAAATATCCGTCTTACTATTTGCCGACCAGACTCGGAGGGCACTCAGGATAGGCTGCGGAGTCTTCGCCGCAATCAGCTACGAAAACCAACCCGTATTCCCCTATATATATTGGGGACTCCGCGCTCAAAACCATCGAGGACACCAATCACACGGTTTTCTAACATACAACAACGGCAAATTTCACGTACACCGAAACCTAGATCTCGTGCCCAAGATAAAATCAAGCGCCATACAACAATGGTTCGGACGCCTCCCCGGCAACGTGGGCATCGGAAACGTCCGCTACACAACCTCGGGAAAGACGGATGAAAAATCGCTGATAAAAGGCACACAGCCTGTAACCGCCTCAAAAAACGGGCTGAAGCTTGCTATATCCTTCAACGGCAACATCGTTAACACCTTCCAGCTTGCAGAAGAAATAAAGACAAAATTTCCCAGCTTCTCCTACGAATGCGACGCCGAACTCGTCTGCCACAAGCTTATGATCGAGCTACTAAAAGGCAAAGGCATAACCTCAGCCGTCAAAACATGCATGCAGAAAATCGACGGAGCCTTTTCGGTAACATGCATAACGCGAGACGGCCAGCTCTTCGCCTTCAAGGATCCGCATGGAATACGCCCCCTATGCGCAGGACACAGTCGAACCAGTCCCCTCTACGTTTTCTCATCGGAAACCGTAAGCCTTGACATAAATGGGCTGGAAAAGGATTTTGAACTTGAACCGGGCGAGCTTGTGAAAGTTACCAAAAGCGGCTTCATAAGGCAGAGACTTGTTAAAGACAAAAAAGCCTTTTGCGCTTTTGAGTACGCATATTTCGCCCGACCAGATTCACGTTTTGACGGCAAATACGTTTACGAGATACGTGAAGAATTCGGCAGAAACCTTGTGCGGGAAAATCCTGAAATCGTCAAAGACGCTGATATCGTGCTCTCGGTGCCCGAAACAGGTGACGACCCAGCCATGGGCGTCCACGAGGAATCTGGACTTAGATGGGAAAGGGCTTCTCGAAGGCACCGCTACGTCACTGAGAGAGCATTCCTCCTCCTGAACAAGGAGAGACACTCAACGATTGATAGAAAAATCAACATCCAACCCCCAAAAATCAAGGGAAAACGCGTCATAGTAACCGAAGACAGCATAGTCCGAGGCGACACCACAAGAGTCATCGTAGACAAGCTCCGCAGGATGGGCGCAAAAAAAGTCTATCTTTTCGTCACCTTTCCACGAATAATCGGACCTTGTCTCTACGGCATAGACATGGCGACGTACGGGCAACTCATCGGCTCAAAGCATAGTCCAGAGGAAATCGCGAAGATCATTGGAGCAAACGCCGTCTGCTACCAATCGGTGGAAAGCTTCATCAAAGCCACGGGCTCCAAAAGTGACGAACTGTGCACAGCATGCGTGACCGGCAAGTATCCGACACCTATGGCGCAGAAAATAGCAGACGTCATGAAAAAGAAGTTTCAAGAAGGGCACGAAGAAATCGGCAGAATCTATGAAATAGAAGAACTTGTCAAAACCTGCAGCGGCAAAGCAAATTAGGCTTCTACGTTTACATTCTTAGTTTAGGCGCATCAAAAATGGAGAAAGTAGGCATACTGGTTGTAGTCTACGGTTCTCGAGAAGCAGCTGTTATAGATGCCTTCTCCAGAAGCCAGAGCTACCACGTGGAACTCTACGTGGCAGACATGCGGCAAAACCCCTTCAATATCCAAAAAGCCGCAAAACACATAGTCATACCCGACCTGAACGTAGGCGAAATCTGCAAGTTCGCAGAGAAAAACAAGGATATCATTGACTTCGGCGTAGTCTGCCCGGAAAAACCCATCATCGAAGGAGTACGCGACTTAGTGGAAAAGCAGACCGGCATACCGATGATTTGCCCAACAAAAGAGTGCGCCATAGAAGCAAGCAAAATTCAGCAGAGAATGCTTTTTCAAGAAATCATCCCCAAAGTAAATCCGCGCTTCAAAATCTTCGACCCTAAAAACCATGTAAGCAGTCAAGAACTTAAAAGAACGGTTTATAGCTGGCTAGATGAACTTGCTAATAATGCGGTCGTTAAGCCCGACAGACCCGCGGCTGGTAAAGGGGTAGGTGTCTGGGGAGACCACTTTACGTCCCGCGAACAACTTTTTGAGCATTTCCTATCCAATTATCAGCATGGCGCAGTCATAATAGAGGAAAAAATCGAGGGAGAAGAATCAAGCTTCCAAGCGCTGTGCGACGGAAAACACCTTATCGCCCTTCCAGACACGAGAGATTATAAACGCGCCTTCGACGACGACAAGGGACCAAACACAGGAGGAATGGGCTCCTACAAGGATAAAGGAGAAACATTGCCATTTCTGACCAACACCGAGCGAGAACAAGAAAAGAAAATTGTCACTCAAATTTTCGAGAAATGGAAAACCAGAGTATCCGACCCATCCAGTCTAAGAGGGATTCCGCTATACGCGGCCTTCATGCACACAGGCAAGCACCCGAAAATCCTTGAAAACAACAGCCGACCCGGGGATCCGGAAATCATCAACATCCTGCCCACAATCAAAGACGATTTTGTGGACGTATGTTTCAAAATACTAGAGGGCAACCTAACAAAAATCGAACTGGAAAAGGTGGCTACAGTGACGGCATATAAAGTTCCGCCAGGCTACGGTGACTATATGACCACGTTCCCAAGCAAAGTTGACAAAGCCGAAGTCGGTAGCCCGGTAGATCTAAGCGAAGCATACACGCTAAGCAGAAAATACAAGGACAGATTGCGTATATATCCTGCCTCAGTAGAACAACGTGGCAACCAAATATTTGCGCTTAAATCTAGAACCGTAGCTGTTCTGGGAGTGGCAGACAGCATCGAAGAAGCAAGACAGATTTCACTGGAAGGAATCAACGCCATTAAAGGCGGCGCCTTGTGGAACCGCACAGACATCGCGTCAAAACATCACATAGAAAAATGCGTCAAACACATGGAAGAACTGAGGCGCCGCAAGTGAAAAAAGCATTCATCACCGACTGCGAGGGACCAGTATCAAAAAACGACAACGCCTTCGAAACAGCAGCCCACTTCATCCCAAACGGAGACAAGCTCTTCACTGTCATAAGCCGTTATGACGATGCATTAGCCGACGCGCTTAAAAGACCAAACTACAAACCTGGCAGCACTTTGAAGTTCATCATCCCCTTTTTCAAAGCATACAGCGTTACCGACAGCAAGATGAAGAAGTTTTCAGCGCAAACCCTTATCCTGATCTCAGACTCCCAAGAAACACTGCGGCACATAAGAAAACTGGCTTACACCTTCATTGTCAGCACCAGCTACGAGCACTATATAGCCGCCGTGTGCAAAGCCATTAGATTTCCATTCAAAAACACATACTGCACCAAAGCCAGCCTCAACAAATACCGCATAACCAAAACGGAGAAAGCACTCTACAAACAGCTTGCAAAAACGATCTCGCAGATGCCGCTGATAGAAATTCCGCAGAAGGCAAATTCGCTTCAGGATTTTTCGCCAAAAGACCGAGAAACCATAGAGCGCCTTGACCGGATATTTTTCGAAGAACTACCGAAAACGAGTGCCGGCAGGATTTTCTCTGAGATAGACCCTGTAGGTGGCAGCGAGAAAGCAGAGGCAATAAGAGAAGCCGCTAACAAGTTTGGCTTCAGCTTAAGAGACATTATGTATGTTGGAGACAGCATAACAGATGAAGAAGCCTTCAAACTCGTACGAGATAACGGAGGGCTTGCCGTGTCTTTCAACGGGAACCATTACGCTGTTAGAAATGCCGAAATCGCAATACTGTCCGAAAGCAGTCTCGTCACAGCCGCAATAGCTGACATCTTCTCCAAACTTGGTAAGCAAGAAACACTCAAAGCCGCAGCAAGATGGAATCTGGAAACACTGAAAAAACTCCAAATAAACAAAAGCCTCCTCACCCGCCTTTTTGCATCGCCACCCGGAATCCCGCCCAAAGTTAAAATAGTGACGCCTGAAAATATGAGAACTCTAGCTGAAGAAAGTAGCAGATTTAGGAAGAAAGTGAGAGGAGAAGCAGTCGGAGGACTAGCATAGATTGGTGACAAAGGATCAGATTGAAGATACTTACGCTGAAGCCTTCGACGGTCTTTACTGCAGAATAATCGTAACCGCTGAAGACGAGAAAACGCTGATAAGAGCAGCAGAAGACGCTACCGCAACGCCATCGGGAGTAATTGGAAGACTAGACAACGGTATCGAAAGATGGCTAAGTAAAACAGAGACGCCTGACAAACGGCAAGGAGCCCTTTTGCAGTTCTGGAAAGGCTTAGAAAAGGGAAAAACACTAAGTGAAGTAACCGCGAAGTTCGAGAGGGAGCTTTCCTATAGAATTCGTCAAGACATCCTTGTCAAGCCCTTTACAGCCGTATTTGACGCATTATCCACTAAGCCCTTGGGAAAATTTGACATGTTGGAGCGAGTTGGACACTGCGGTGACGGCCATGAATGGGAGGAAACACGGTACGGGCGGAACATGATTGTAGTTCCCATAATGGTGCCTGACTTCCTGATAGAACGCTACATCGGCTTTGCCCAAGGCATATGTGGAGGCAACTTCTGGATGATGTGCGAAACCAAGAAGGCGATGAACGACGCAGGCGAAAAAGCTTTAGAAGCCATCCACAAAATAGAAGGCGTAATCACCCCTTTTGACATATGCTCAGCGGGCTCAAAAACTGAAACCAGATTCCCCTTAATCGGGCCTACAACCAATCACCCCTATTGTCCATCACTTAAACAGAAACTTGGAGCAGAATCAAAGGTTCCCGAACACGTTCACTTTATACCAGAAATAGTGATCAACGGCGTCTCGCTGCAAGCGGTCAAGCAAGCCATGAAAGTGGGCATAGACGCGGCTCTTAGCGTCAAAGGCGTTCTAAAAATCTCAGCGGGAAACTATGGTGGAAAACTTGGCAAATACAAAATATCTCTACGTGAGCTTTTCCCATGATAAGCTTTGACGCTATAGGATTCGGCGCCCTTAATGTGGATAAACTGTTTAAAGTCCACCGCATAGCCAACGCTGAAGAAGAAAGCTTCATAACAGACTGCATTGAGGCAAGTGGAGGCTCAGCAGCCAACACGATTGTCGGCTTGGCAAGGCTGAAATGCAAAGTCGGCTTCATAGGCAAAGTAAGCTCTGACAGAGAAGGCAAAATGCTTCTAGAAGACTTGAAAAGAGAGAATGTTGACACCAACGGCATAGTATACGTAAAACATGGAAGAAGCGGCGCCGTCATGGGATTCGTGGATGAAAAAGGAGAGAGAGCACTCTACATCGACTCGGGAGTGAACGACACCTTAAGCTTTGATGAGGTAGGAGTTGATTACGCGTGCAGAACAGGGTTCCTGCATTTAACGTCATTCGTCGGCGATAAACCCTTTCAAGCACAAAAAAAGCTGTTGACCTACCTTCCAGAAAAAGTAAAAGTCAGTTTTGACCCCGGCATGTGCTATGCAAGAATGGGTTACGCAAAGCTGCAGCCGCTTATTGAAAAAAGCTTTGTCGTCATGCCTAATCTAAGTGAGCTTGCGCTGATTACAGGCAAAACTGACTACCGCGAAGGCGCCACATTTCTGCTTCAAAAAGGCGTCGCAATAGTCGCGGTTAAGCTTGGCGCGAAAGGATGCTACGTGACAGATGGAAGAGAAAGTCACTTAATAGAGCCTTTTGAAGTCAAAGTTGTGGACACGACGGGTGCGGGCGACGCTTTTTGCGCGGGGTTTCTCTACGGATTAATTAACAATAAAGGACTCTTTGAAAGTGGAAGAATAGGGAATTTTGTTGCGTCCAGATGCATAATGAAAATGGGCGCCAGAGCAGGGCTACCTATACTTGCCGATTTAGAAAAAGAAGGGCTGTAAGCTGCGCAAGCACGTGAAGTGGTATGTGCTTAAAAATGGTAAAACGCTCACAGTCAGAGAAGCAGATGAGCGCGACGCAAAAGCGATAACACATATAATTGACAGCGTTGCGGCGGAAAGAATCTATCTTGACATTGATCGCTCAAGAGAAGACTGGGACGAAGCCATACGAGAAGTGAGAAAACGAGAGGGCATCACCATTATTGCAGAGACAAATGGCAAAGCTGTAGGAATGGCGCATCTTGTTAAAGGCAAATACGAGAAGAATAGACATGTCGCATTCTTGGGCATGTCGGTTGCAAAGAAATATAGAGGAAGAGGATTTGGAACTGCCATGATGAATTATTTGCTGGAATGGACTGAAAAACAGAGGGGACTGGAGAAAATCTCGTTATCTACCTTCTCTACGAATCTTCCAGCGATGAAACTCTACCGCAAGTTTGGGTTCAAAATTGAAGGAAGAAGCAGAAGACAGTACAAGATTTGTGGGAAATACGTTGATGAGATAACTATGGGAAAATTCCTGAGTTAACTCTTCCTCTCTAAGTAATCTATCAGGCTTTCAAAGACTAGTTTTCCATCGCAGTACTCTGGCATCCTTGTTTTGCTTGTCCAGTCTGGCTGCTGCCACCAGTAGAAAGCCCGCTCAGGATGAGGCATCAAACCGAACACCGTTCCCTCTGGATTGCAGATTCCTGCTATATCGTGAAACGAGCCATTAGGGTTCTCTGGAAACCTTCCTTCCGCATATTCGCCGTCGCCAGTGCAGTAGCGGAAGACAAGTTGATCGTTGTCGTAAAGTTTCTTCAGAAACTCCTTTTCTTTTTCTTTCGGAAAAACGAATCTGCCTTCTCCATGAGCGATAGGCATCCGCAGAACCTTGCCTTTCGGCACCTTCTGCGTAAAGATGCATTTTCCCATATTTTCATGCTTAAGTGAAATCCACCGGCAACCGTAGCCCCGAACGTTGCTGGCAAGCGCTGCCTCCGGCTGCTGGCTAATACCATTAAAAGCTGGAAGTAGCCCTGCCTCCACGAGCACTTGAAAACCGTTGCATATCCCCAAGATGGGGCGACCGTCATCGACAAAAGCCTCAAGCTCTTTACCCAATCTAGCGAGAATCCACTTTGCCCAGATTGCTCCGGCACGCACGTAATCGCCGTAGGAAAAGCCTCCTGGAAAGACTAGGGCGCTGTATTCAGCGAGGTTTCGGCGTTTCACAAGCTCGTTTACATGTACTATATCAGCTTTAGCGCCAAGCTCTTCAAACGAGCGCTTGGTTTCTGCATCACAGTTTGTCCCGCCTACACGCAGTATGCAAATCTTGATATCTACACGCTTCATGGCTAAACCTCGCTACTAAGCGCTTTTCGCCACGTCGACCCTAACTCATCGACAGAATCCTCCAAGACGGTTTTGCCTTTTAACCCGAGGAAACGCAACCTTTTATCTCTCGTAGTCTTTCCAAGAGCTGCAAAGGGCTTACCCTTCATTAGGTTCTCGAATTCTGCGCTGCCCCGCTTAGAAATTTCTACGAGAAATCGACTATTTGATTCAGAAAACAGAATATAGTCATCGCGATCTAGAAATACCTCCCGTGGAACCTTACGCAAGTCCAACTTCATACCATATCCACCTGCAAAACACATTTCGGCAGCAGCCACTGCCAAGCCTCCTTCCGACAGGTCATGGCAAGCCTTAACAAGCCCAGAGTCAATGGCTGCAGTAACAGCCTTGAAAACGCTACGGACCTGTGCAACTCGCACCTTTGGCACGGTTTTTCCAAGAACACCTCTCAGCCTATAGTATTCTGACCCCCCAAGTTCTTTGAACGTTTCTCCGACAAGGTAGATTATGTCGCCTGAAGCTTTAGTTTCCATTGAAACTGCAAGTCGAATGTCGGGAACTATGCCTAGCGCGCTTATCAAAAGGGTAGGTGTCACTGGTCCCAGCGGAGATTCGTTGTAGAGGCTGTCTTTCCCAGAGATAAACGGTGTCCCCAAAGCGGTTGCGACGTCATAGCAGGCTTCGCATGCCTTAACAAGACTACCCAGTCTTTCTGGCTTCTCGGGGTTTCCCCAAGTGAAATTATCAAGCAAGGCAATTCTTCTTCCACCAACAGCCACGTTATTCCTTACCGCCTCGTCAATTGCGGATGCAGCCATCCAGTAGGGATCAATCTTTCCATAACAAGGATTTATCCCGCATGAGAGAACGATTCCCTTCCAAGAATCAGACAAAGGCTTCAAAACAGCCGCGTCATTTGGGCCGGCATGCACGCCTTGAAGTGGCTTTATCACCGTGTTTCCTTTAACTTCATGATCGTAGGTGCGAACAATGCTTTCCTTGCTTGCTATGTTCGGCGAAGAAAGCAATCGCCTCAATATCTCTGATAAATCGCTAGGTTCAGGAAAACTTGGTTCTTCAAACTCCGGAGACTCGTACTTTGTAATTCTTACTGTGTGAGGTGGCTTAAAGAGAAAGGATATATCCAGCTCAGCAACCTTGACTCGCTCATAACGCAAAATAAGAACCCCATCAGTCGTAAGACGCCCAATGGGGGTAGCCTCAACATCCTCTTTCTCAAAGACTTCTAAGACTTTTTCAAGATTCTCTTTAGGCACGGTTAGAAGCATTCGTTCCTGTGACTCGGAAACGTAGATCTCCCAAGGAGCCATGCCGCTATGCTTAAGCGGAACCTTGTCCAATTCGACTTCGGCGCCGCAGCCAAACTTCTTTGCAGTCTCTCCGACAGCAGATGATAAGCCGCCTCCTCCCAGATCGGTTATGGCAGATGCCAACTCCGAGTCTCTGATTTCGATGATGGCTCTCTTCAGTTTCTCCTCTTCTATAGGGTTGGCAATCTGCACAGCCGGTCTTGAAACCGCCTCAGACTTTTCCGTAAGCTCAGCAGAAGCAAAAGTAACGCCGTGAATCCCGTCTAGACCAGTTCTTCCTCCAGCCACAACGATAATGTCGCCCGCCTTAGCGTTCTTTCTAAACTTGCTTAAAGGAAGAAGACCCACACAGCCACAGTAAACAACAACGTTTCCCACATAGCTCTCGTCAAAGCATACTGCACCATTCACGGTGGGAATCCCCATATTGTTACCGTAGCTGCCTATGCCGGCAACCACGCCTCTGTAAACATACTTCGGATGCTTAACGCCTGCCGGAAGCTTCTTGTAGTCAAAGTCCAGTGGACCAAAACCTAAGATGTCTGTGCACGCAATGGGGTCTGCCCAAACGCCCAGAATATCGCGGATGACGCCGCCTGTGCCTGTGGCTGCTCCGCCGAAAGGTTCCACCGCGGAAGGATGGTTATGGGTCTCGACTTTGATGGCGACGCCGTAATCTTTGTCAAAAGAGACTATGCCTGCATTGTCTTCGAAAACTGAGAAACACCATTTTGGATTAACTTTTTCAGTAGCTTTTGCAATGTATGTTTTCAAGAGGCTGTCTATTTTTTTCCCATCAAACTGGATCTTGTCTTTGAATGTCTTGTGAAAACAGTGCTCCGACCACGTCTGCCCTATAGTTTGCAGCTCTACGTCTGTCGGGTTACGCTCTTTTCTCTGAAAGTAGTCTTGAACCTTTTTCATTTCCCCCAAGTTCAAGCCTACACCGAGTTCGCGGCTTACTTCAAGAAGCTGCTTATCCTCGGCGCCGAGCAGGTTGATCTCATAAAGTGGAAAAAGTGTTTTCCTGCGAATAAAAAGGCTCTGCGTCATTTCATTTCCTCAACCGCTATCATGTAATCATCTTTAGTAGGATTAGCCAAAAGCCGTCTACACATTTCTTCCGCTTTCTGTTCAGCCTCCCTCCTGCTAGCCGCTTCAAGAAACACCGTATACACTTTGCCAACACTTACACTTTCAACCTTGTACCCAAGTTCCTTAAGCAATCTTGCAGCAGTTTCGCCCTCGGGATCGCTGTGCCCCAGCTTAAGACTGACATGAATTTTCAGGCGGTATTTCATAAATTAAGCTTGAAACCTGCTGAATTTAAGTGCTTTCATCATCAAAAAGGCAAAGCTTACTTCAAAATAATCTTCTTTCCTTGGTAGAGAACCTTGATCCCCTTAGCTGCCTTTACATTGCCGATCTGTTCAGCATGAACTCCAAATTTTGCTAGAATATCTATGATTTTGTCTTTTTCAGCCTTCCCTGCCACCAACGCAAATCCCCAGCCCATATTAAATGTCTTAAACATTTCTTCATCCGCTATCTTTCTTTTTATCTCAGAAGCTGTTTTCTGAATAAGCTTGAAGATCGGTTGTGGATTAAAATTGTTAAACTCGAAACCCACGTTTTTCGAGAATCTTGATAAACGCTCAAATTTTAGATAGGCATCGCCAGTAATGTGAACAGCCCCTTTTATAGCGCATTCCGCGGCGATTGCCAACAACGGCTTCACATAGATCCGTGTAGGCTCCAAAACTTCGAGAACAAGCTCTCTACCTATATCATCCAGCACGCAATGTGGCTCATATTTTCCACCCCATTGCTGGAAAAGAACCCGTCTCGCCAATGATATGCCATTGCTATGGACACCAGAACTCTGCATTCCAATAACAATGTCGTCTGCCTTGATGTTCCTTCCAGAGATCAGCCTTTTCTCTGAAACCTCACCTACAGCTGCCACGACAAAGTCAAAACCTTTCCCTTCAACAAGACCTTTTATCAAATCAGGAACATCGCCTATTTCTCCGCTTGGCACGATACATCCAGCTTCCACTGCTCCTTTTGCCAAGCCTTTTATCCATTCCTTGACAAGCACTGGGTCGGATAACTGTGCATGTATGTTGTCTGCCACGGCTAGTGGCTTAGCTCCGGAGCGGATAACGTCGTTAACTGCCATTGCAACGCCGTCAATTCCGATAGTGTCGTATTTTCCAGCAAGCTGAGCAATCAGAACCTTTGTTCCAACTCCTTCTATCTGCAAGTCCAGAAAACGGTTCCTTCCGAGAGGGAAGATATTTCCATAGGGGAGCTGAACGACTTCACCATAATGACTCATCAGATAGGTTTTCCGCAGAAACCGGAGCGCTTTCTTTGATTCCGCTCTAAGCCTTCTGTCAACCCCAGCATCAGCGTACGAGAGCTTTCTGGGCACTTGTTTCTCCCTACTTTTGAAGTTTCAACGATACACTAAAATGACATAAGTTGACTTAAGTTTATTGACTAAAGCAAATGCTTAGAGCCCTCTGCTTCACTTGAAAAAGTAATAAAGTTTTTAAACGCGGTTCTACTATTGATTAATCACAGAGGGAGAAGTAGTGTTTGCTATAAAGTCAGTGCTTTCCTTGTCTTTTCTTCATGCTTTCAAATACAGAGACAGGGTAGGCATAATGGCTGACATACTTAAGGCTGTCAAGTCAACTAGAGACGGCGAAAGCAAATATGGCATAATGCAAAACGCGCGGTTAAATTATGTGCAGACAAAGAAGTACATTCACTATATGGTTAACTGCGGCTACCTTGTGGTTTCACAGCGGGAAACGTATCTGATAACTGAAAAAGGTGCTAGGTTCCTACAGTTTATCGAGATTCAGAGAATGCAAACGATAAAGTGAAGCTGCCGACTTTTTTCCTTTTTTAACTGCCTCTATGTTCGGGCCAGCCGTCTCTCTCGGAAATGTGTCCGCCACGGCTTTTTCCACGTTTTCTTCACTCACTATGCCGGTGATTTTTGCAAAGGCGCCGAGGATGATCATGTTTGCATACATTTTCTCGCTGAACATCTCTTCTGCAATCTTTGTGGCAGGTATTTCATAGACACGTTTAACATTTGTTGGGACGCTTTTTACAATGCTGCTGTCCACAATAAGCACTCCGCTAGGCTTCAGGTCTTTAAGGTTCTTGTCAACAGCCTCTTGACTCATTACTACCAGCACATCACATTTTTGGACAAATGGAAAGCCAATTTTGCCGTCTGAGATTATAACTTCGCTTTTGGCTCCGCTGCCTCGAGCCTCTGCTCCGTAGCTTTGAGTCTGAACCACGTTCATTCCGTCGTAAACTGCGGTTCTGCCTATGATCTGCCCAACCATGACTATACCCTGTCCGCCTAAGCCCGCTATTCTAATTTCAAATCTCTTCAACTTTCTTTCTTGCCTCCTCGATCATGCGGTAAACAAACTTGTTAAGGGTCAATCTCTGTCTTTGAACAAACTCACCGGTGACTATTTTGCCTGCAAGCTCATCTTCAGCTAGCTTCTCAGCCTCTTTAAGAGAAATCGCATTGTCTCTAAACCATCTCACCATTTCACCTGCGTTTTTGAAGCCTGCGCGTCTTCCAAAGGCTGTAGGACATTGGCTTACAGCTTCAATAAATCTGAAGCCTTCAAGTTCAAGTGCCTTCTTCATCGAGTTTCTCAGCTCAGTCGCCTGTGCTGTTGTCCATCTTGCAACGTATGCGGCGCCCGCGGTTGCAGCCAGCCTTGCAGCGTCCAGCGGGTACTCAAAGCTTCCATACGGAGTAGTCGTAGTTTTGGATTTGAAAGGCGTGGTCGGCGCGACCTGTCCACCAGTCATCCCGTAGATCATGTTATTAACCATTATAACAAAAATGTCGAGATTTCGTCTAGCCGCGTGGATAAAGTGGCTTAAACCGATACCAACGATATCTCCGTCTCCGCCGAATACGACGACGTTAACATCTGGGCGTATAAGCTTGATGCCTGTTGCCACAGGTATGCTTCGTCCATGCAAAGTGTGAACTGAATCTGCTTTAAAATGGGGTGAAGGTATCCATGCGGAGCAACCTATACCGCTGCAAAAGACAAACTTGTCCAAGTTTCTGTGTCCTATCTCGTGAACTGCCTTGAGAAACTCGCTCATGACGGTCACGGCGCCGCATCCCGGACAGAACGGCAGAGGCACGTCGCGCAGATATTTCTTAATGGAGAAGGATTCTTCAGTCATCTGATCTCCTCTTCAATTTTTGCAAGCAACTCCTCAGGAGTAATAGGCACACCGCCGCCGATTTTGTTCAGCGAAACAACCTTCGCCGAATCTCCCACGACGCGTTGAACCTCGTAAAAAACCTGTTTTAGATTCATTTCGGGAACTATGATTTTGCTTGCCGCCTCGGACAGTTGTTTTACAGCTTTTTCCGGAAAAGGCCAGATAGTTTTGAGACGTACGTACCCTACTTTATGACCTTTTGCCTCAGCTAGTTCAACAGCATCATATACTGAACGTGATGTACAGCCGAAACAGACGATCCCTACCTCGCATTCGCTGACATTGTAGGTTTCTGTTTCAACAAGTTCCTCTGAATGATTGAGGAGGCAAGAAAGAAAGTTGAA
>JAGTQT010000112.1 GCA_018396615.1 Candidatus Bathyarchaeota archaeon | reverse complement strand
AAGGAAAAAGCGGAGAAAGAGGCGAAGAAACATGGCCGTTGAAATAACCTGCGATGTCAGGGGCGTTGAAGAGTTCCAGGCTGCTATGCAGAAGTTTGATAGTGGCATGCAACGCCAAGTTTATCGATATTTGCATAATTGGGCCAGCGACGTCAAGGCTGCGGCAATGCGGAATGCGCCAGTGAGAACAGGGCATTTGCGAAGCTCAATTTATGCGAAGATCAAAGATTGGGTTGCAGAAGTTGGAGCTGAGGCTGCATACGCTCTCTTCGTAGAGCTTGGCACAAGACGGATGCGAGCTCAGCCATTTCTCTATCCAGCCATTCAGGAGTATCTTCCGCAGCTTGAAGCAATAATTGTCGAGGCTCTCGAGGCTGCCAAAGTGGAGGCTGGCTTATGAGTTTCCGTGAGATTGCAGTTACGATTCGAGCAGTTAACCGGGCGAGTGCTGAATTTTCAAGGATCCAAACTGACGCTGAGGCTCTCTCTGTTAGAATTAAAGGTCTTGGCGCCGCTATTGCTGGCTTAGGGGCTACTGGAACAGTCATTGGACATATTGCTCATCAGTTTGGCTTACTGAACGACCAGCAGGCGAGAGTTTTCAACAGTGCCATGATGATTGTCACAGTTCTCGGTATGTTTATGAGGACAAGCTGGGGCGTAGCCGTGGCTCAGAAGGTTTATGCCGCTGCATGCTATATTGCGACTGCGGCTCAAAATTCGTTAAATATTTCCTATGCGACCTTTTTGGCTTTAACTGGTGTCGGAATCGGGGTTATTATTGCAGCTGCTGCAGCCATGTGGTATTTCGCAAGCCAAATGAACGCAGCCACTGCAAGCGTCCAGAACTTTAACGCGGCTGCTGGAGAGATGCCTTCTCATGGTCGTAGTATTCAGCGTGCCGGAGAGCAGGACCTGTATAGGCGAGGAGTCGAATGAGTGTCGACATTCCGAAACTTGCTCTGGCCTTTGGATCGGTGGCGCCGCCCCAGGGTGATGTCGTAAGCTGTAGGGTTTACCTAGGTGCGACGAAAGAAGTTTCATCCTTTGAGGTTCTGCTGCAGAATTGGGACAAAAAGTACAGTCCAGGCGGGACTTATCCGATAAGCGTCGGCTTGGATGGCCATATTGACATTGGAAGGGGAACGAATGTTCCGCAGATTATTACTTGCCGTGTTGAATCTGTCCGGTTTGAGTCGGCGCCTAATGAAAATTATCTTCGTGTGAGCGGTCGATGTTGGGGCGAGAAGCTCTTCCGCAGGGTCGTTACGAAGACATATTCCAGCCAAAAGGGTGAAGCAATAGTCAAGGATTTGCTGGATTATTATGTTGGTTTAAGCCATGTTCGCGATTCCACAGAGCTTATTGAGACTACTGACACAACATTCACTCTGCTTGAGTACGAAAACACGCCAGTCTGGGATATTCTTCTGGCTATTGCTGCAGCAAGCGACAAGGCTGGGGTAATTGGCTTTGATTTTCGTGTGGCGCCTGATGGGAAGTTTGAGTTTTTCCCTCGAAATAGTAAAACTTCATCTGTAAGCCTTAATGAGAAGATTGAATTCAGCGAATATCGCAAGGATATTCATCGTGTGCGCAATAAAATCACCGTTTATGGTGCTGCTGACAAGAGCGTTCCATCTGACAAAGATGCTTGGACTGAAAGCCTTGACCCTGCTGATGGTATTTGGAGTGCTGTTTCAGGGACGCTTAGTTTTGACACAGGAACCAAGATTAAGGGTTCGGGTTGCATTAAAAATTATGCGGAGAACCTTTATTATGCTGGCTCATTGTTTGAGTTGGACAGCGGAAAAGAAGTCAACACTGAACTTTATCCTTCTTTGAATTTTTACGTTAGACGTGACAGCAGTTTTAATGGAAACTTAAACGTAATTCTCTATGACACAGCAAACAAAACGGCAACTCAGATGGTTACGATTGGGGCCGGCGAATGGTTCCGGAAAGAGTTAGGTGTTGGAGCCAAAAATGCTGATTTCTGGGAAGTTGAAAGCGGTTTTGATTGGACACAAATAGCGGCTGTCCGCTTCGATTGTTGGTTTACGGGCTCTGGTACTGGTAGTTTCTGGGTTGATGGTTTATACTTTGGTGGACGCCGCTACAGCAACATGCAGGAAGATAGCGGGAGTCAAACTGCTTATGGTCTACGTGAATTGGTGGAAGTTGATGAAGAACTCTGGAGTGACAACGAGTGCATGTTGCGTGCCAAAGCCATTTTGGCGCAGCTCAAGGATCCTGCGGAAAACCTTACCATCCGCAGCACGGTCATAGATTACGGAACCACTCCTATTCTGGCAGGCGATAAGATCCATGTCGTATTGCCCAATGAGAATGTCGACGCAGATTTCCGAGTCCTTAGCATTGAATATTATGTCGATGCAAAGACGCAGACTCTTGAAATAACGATGGAGCTGGGGCGCGAAGTTCCGCTATTAGCGGATTATCTGTATGCTCTCAGATCCAAGACAGACCATTTGAGCAGATACAAAATCTCGAGGGTACTATGATGAAGAAGCAACTTCTGAAACAAATCAAGGAATTCGAGAAAGGCGACTACATCAAAATAACCTGGTATGACGCAAATGACCTTAAGGGTCCTTTGGCTGAACTGAAAAAGCCAGAAATCCTAGTCGATGAGTGGGGCGTTTTTCTCGGCATAGAAGGCTCGCCAAAACACATTCTCCTAGGCAAGGCGTATATTCTCAAGGATCGGGTGTGGGAGGCAACTTGCATTCCATTAATGTTGATTCATAGTGTAGAGCTTGTTGCCAAGCATGTCTCTCGAACTTTTTTCCTTCGCAGATATCGGCTTGATAGCTGCAGAAATGTTGTGAGGGTGAAGGATTTTGGTTGATTGGATTAGGCGAGCTCTTACCAGGAAGATACGTCGCAAAGGCACCAGGGGTAATCAGCACATTGTCATTGTAGATCCTAATGAGAAGCTTGTTTATGCAGTGAAGTTTGCCATCGGCATGACTGTTTGTCTCTCAGCTCTCGAGGTTGCCCACATGGCGTTTCTGCATTCCTGGAACAGCGAGATCTTCGTGGCTATTTCCAGCTTGATTACGTTCGTGTCAGGCATTATTATAGGCCAGAAGGCGAGTTAGCCATGGGCAGCGCTTACCATACCGTCAAGCTGATGTTTGAGAGGATTCAGCGCAAACTCGATATTATAGATGTCAGGATCTCTACGCTTTCCCAAGAGGTTAAGGCTCCACGTGGACCCGTGCAGCCTGTTTACCTATCCGTAGGTATACAGACAACCGTGAATGCCCTCAAAACTTTCAGAGGGCCTGCGACAGCTGAGCAGATCTCCGCAGTCACCGGGCGAGCTCGAGCAGTGGAAAGCATGCATTTAAACGAGCTTTTCAGAATGGGCTTAGCTAGAAAGGAGAAGCGTAGCCGCACCGCATTTTTCAGTCTTAAGGAGGAATTCTTTGATGAAAGGTAAGCCTTGGAGCAGATCTGAAGAGCAGCATCTTAAAGAATTGATTGAAAAAGGTGCCA
>JAGTQT010000023.1:14665-19717 GCA_018396615.1 Candidatus Bathyarchaeota archaeon | reverse complement strand
CAGTCAATTCTTTCTGAACCGTTTTCCTCGGCTTAAACGGGTCTTCTGCGGGCGCCCCAGATTTCCGAAGCTCCTGCAAGTACCAGCTTCGATCACGCGAACGATGAAGCCCGCAGGCAACTCCAAAAATTGCTAAAGCAAGCCCCAAGATAATCATGGTTGCACCGAGAAATGCTCCTGAACTTGCTTCGGCGATGAAGGGTAAAATGAGAAACCATGAGACATTCTCACCTAAACTCAGGGTCTCAAGCACTCCTCCGATGAAAAGTATGGCTCCTGCGAGAAACATGATGTAGGCTATGGTTTCTTCATGCCTCGACTCCTCTGCTCTTTCATGAAGATAGTCGCGGGACATCATAGCAGATCGATATGTCAAAGCTCTGAACCTATACGTAAATCTTATTATATGAAAATAAGCATTGCAAAACCGAATCTGTAATCCAAAAAAGAGGAAAACCCGTTGCCATCAACCAAAGCGATAGTCTTCGACTTCATCGGCACACTGACAGACGTAGAAGACTACAGCATGGACGAATCCAAAATGAAGCTCCACAAAGCGCTGGTAAAAGTGGGCTTCAATACAGAGCCAGAGAGCTTTGATGCGGCATACTCTCATGCACATGAAAAGTACAGAGCCATACGATACCAAGAATTGACTGAAGTGACAAACGCCGTGTGGATCTCCGAAGCCCTAACCAGTCTAGGATTCAAAACAAGCCCCGAAGACGCAAGAATAAAAACAGCACTAAACGTATTCTTCAAGGACTTCATAGAATCATTTAGGCTGCGGCCTTATGCCCATGAACTTCTGCAGAAAGCCTCTGAGAAACACTCAGTCGGGTTGGTCTCAAATTTCACCTATTCCCCCGTCATCTATGCTGGACTAAGAAGACTAAGAATAAACAAGTTCTTTAACGCGGTTCTAGTTTCAGAAGAGGTTGGCTGGCGCAAACCCCACGCCAAAATATTTCAAGAAGCCCTTAAAAGACTTAACGCGACAACGCAGACCACGCTGTACGTTGGCGACAGCCCTTTAGAAGACATCAAAGGTGCAAACGCGTTAGGAATAAAAACAGTTTTCGTGCCTTCACAGTTTTATACGCTTGAGTTTTTGCACGAATGCAAACAGAAGCCAGACCACATAACCAAAGATCTCTGCGAGCTTTACCGCAGATTTGAAGAAATACTGGAATGCCGCTAGCAAACAGTGGCCATGCTTAACGTGTTCTTCTTATACAGGAAAATAGTTCTCTTTCTTTGAGTGACAAATGCTATCATAGTAGCCGCGTATTGCTCTCAAAAACTGATGGCACAACCCTTAGCGGTGTATTGTCGATCTTTTTGGCGGATAACGCTTTTAGAAAAACATAAAAACAAAGTTGGTAGAAAAAAAGGTGTGATATGAGATGAGATTTGTCAAGGCTGTTTTGTTCTGTTTTCTGATTCTTGCGTCTGTTTTGCGCATGTCCGTTGTTGCGGAAACTGTGAACACTGGTATTGTTGGTGAGCTTGCCGCTGCTGAGTCATTTGACAGAGGCATCATAGTATTCAGTACTTATGAGTTCAGTGTTGGAGTTGACTTGAATGGAGACAGCGACACGTTAGATATCGTGATTAGATACTATAATGTGTCTTCCGGAATCACTACTAATACGACCGCTGTAGGTGAAAATCCAACAATTGGAGGCAGCATTATTGCTTTCACAACTTATGAAGGATACATTGGCGAAGACCTAAACAATGACACGGACATTAACGATTACATCCTAAGATACTATGACATTGCCTCTGGGACAACGGTGAATACTGGCGAATTCGGTCTTGAACCAGTAGTTGATAACGGTGTTGTAGTTTTCTTCGTAGCCGAGGATTGGCTTGATAAAGACTTGAACGGCGATGGGAACAAAGTTGACCGATTTGTTTGGTACTATAACGTTTTCAGCAAAACAATTTTCAATGCTACAGCTATCTCGGGAACCTATCCTTCTAAATGTGGCGACATTATCACCTTTGTGACTTGGGAAAACTGGGATAACATTGATTTAAATGGTGACGGGGATGCGCTTGACTCAGTAATAAGATACTATAACGTGTCAGAAGGAACCATTACAAACACCGAGGCTGTAGGACACGAACCCTCAATCGATGGCAACGTCATAGCCTTCTACACTGACGAATCTGATGTGAGTGACCTAAACGGCGATGGAGATACAAGTGACAAAATAATCAGGTACTATGACATTTCTGCTGGCACGGTTATCAATACTGCTGCTTATGGTGAATTTCCATGCATTGAAGGCAACATTATCGCGTTTGAAACTTGGGAACCAGACTTTGGCGAAGATGCTAATGGTGACGGAGATATAAATGACATGGTGATTAGATATTACGATATTTCACTTGGCGCGATTGCCACAACTGCTGAAACGGGTTTTTATGCTGCGGTTGATGGTAGAAGAATAGCTTTTGGAACCTATGAAAGTTACTTAGACGAGGATGTTAACGGCGACGGAGACAAGAGCGATATAATCATTAGATATTATACTATTCCTACGATTCGCCAAGGAAACTTGGTTCTTGAAGGCAATGATATATGCGTTATCGAGGGAAAATTTGACATTAATGGAAGCATAATAGTTACAGAAAATGCCACGCTGATTCTGAGAAACGCGGTGGTAAACTTCACACAAACATCAAACTACCAACATAATATGACGTTTAGAAACCCGGTGGATGGAAATCCACGTTTGCAGTCTGAGAACTCGGTAATAACTTCTGGCTACTGGTTTGAGGTAATCCTTTATGATAATAGCTCAGCAACTTTTGCCAGTTCCACCGACACCGCTTATCTGCAAGTCTACGGCTCTGCCACAGCTTCAATTTCTGATTCTACAATCGAGTTTCTTGCCGTTGGGGATTCGGCTGTGGTTTCTGTTGTCAATTCTACGATTAGCTATGCTTTGAGCGCTTGGGGAGATACGAGTGTTGTATCAGTTTCTAACTCTACTGTAGAGTTTTTAGCCACCAAAGCCATGTCTGTGAATTGTACTTTTGCCAATGTTGTGCCCGGGTTTTTGCCTTTTTGGAATTTCCATATTAATTCCTCAATGGTTATTGGCACAGGTGGTTATGCTCCAAATGTGACGCTGGTGGATACAAATGTTAATGGTTGGCAGTTTGAGTTTCAAGAGTCATCAAATGCTACAATAATTGATTCTCAACTTGTGTATTTGCACTGCTATGGCTACTCTAATGTTTGGTTGGTCAACACCACGGCAGGTTTAATCCAATTTACTATGGATGGAATAGTCTATGTCTCATGGTATCTTGATGCACATGTGGTGGATTCAATTGGCCAAGACGTTCCTTCAGCAAATGTGAATGCTACGTATACAAATGCAACAATAGCTGAGTCAGAATTGACTGATATAGGAGGCTGGGCGAGGTTGACGTTGATGGAGAAAATGATGAACGCCTCAGGCAGCTATCCTCTTGGCAACTATACAGTGAGCGTAACCTATACCACACATTCGACGAATGCAACGATTGAAATGACAGAAAATAAGCAGATCACTTTGATGTTGGAAGATTTTGTGGTTTCAGAATTTCCAGCGTTCATTATTTTGCCATTATTCATGATGGCAACGCTGGTACTAGTCTTCATCTTTGGAAAGAAGCATAGTTTGAGCAAGTCTGCCAACTCGTAGAAGCAGGCTTTGAATACGTCTGCGACTACAACGGCAACAAAATCTTCCGAAAACGCAAATAGAACCTCTAAAACAAGTCCTATAACGTCCGGGGTTCGGCGTAAACGGGCGGGGTGGGATTTGAACCCACGATCACCGACTTAGGAGGCCGGTGCTCTATCCGTACTGAGCTACTCGCCCACGTACTAGTAAAGAGAAGATGCAAATTTTAATCTAGTGCACGGCTCCACGAGATTTTTGGTTTCGAGAAGCTGAAAGCACCCAAGAAGCTTAGGCAACAGGTTCTTTGATTGGCTGGGAGAAAAAAGGAGGGAGTTTATTCCCTTTAGAGGGGCTGGGTTTGTCAGCCTAGGTAGAAGTAGGTTGAGGTGTCTCCGTCGTATTGCTGAGGTGTGTCGCCGCCGCCATATGGGTAAACTGACAGCGCGTAGCTGAAGATTGTTTCCATTGCTGTATGCGGAGCAGCTCCATAGTGGTTGATCCACGTGTACTCTAGGAAGTAGTAGGTCCATGCGCCGTTCTTGTGTGTAGAATCATCGTATCCGTAGCCATTCTCCGTACACGTCGTGGTCAAATACACTTTGGCCTTGTTGCTCATGGCCATCAGGTCTGGCCCAAAGCCGCCGCTGTAGCAGTGGTCAAGGAAAACGAAGATCTTGGCGGCAACAGAGTTTTTCAGTATGTTCGCCAGCTCCGTGTCGTACAGGGCGCCGTTCTCGCCGTTTTCGCCGCTTCCGTAGTCCCACATGCACAGGAAGGATGAGCCTGCTCCGTTGCCTGAGCCGTGACCTGACGAGATGAAGCATATTATGTCGTCGCTGTCGGCGGTACTAACCATGCTGGTGAGAGCCTGCTTGACATTGTATTCTGTGGCGTATCCATCATATCTTGGAAAGTTGGATGGGTGACCGTCACCATACACGTATACGACATCAAAACCCATCGTATTCTTCAGATGCTTATACCAGTCCGTTGCGTCTTCGTCACAGTAGGACAGGTCACTGATAGCCTTGTAGTCGCTTATGCCCACGATCACAGCGTATCTTACAGTGCCGCCAGCAGAAGCATCAACTGTGAACTGGTTGGAGTCTGTGGCGCTGTTGCCCGCAACATCCCATGCACGCACGTCAACGACGTGGGCGCCGTTTGCCAACCCAGTGTAGGTGTGGCTGGTGGAAGTGCCCTTGTTGATCCATGAGCCGCTGTCGATTCTTGTCTCGTAATAGCTGATGCCGCTTCCCGCGTCGGAGCCTGTCCACGTAACTGTTACGATGGAGCTTGTCACAGTGGCGCCTTCAGCAGGATAAGTTATTGACACTGTTGGCGGCGTCGTATCTGGGGTGGA
>JAGTQT010000023.1:0-14653 GCA_018396615.1 Candidatus Bathyarchaeota archaeon | reverse complement strand
TACGGTTATGGTGTATGTTCCTGATCCCGAGTAGGCATAGCATCCAACTTTCCACGTACCTGTTGTAACAGGGTTCGTCACATTCACCCATTCAGGATTTGATGAGACGCCGCTGTACACTGAGTTGGGGATGTTTGTTTTTACAGTATGGTCGGTTCGTGTCCAGCCTCCTGTCCGCCTGTTCTGATTGTCCCACATGGAAAGATCGAAGTCAGCCCCACTCGGCATTGTTAGTTTTGCCGTGATTTTAGCTGTGCCAGATGGCACGGTGAACGAGTGTTTGGTGCTGTCGCGACCTCGGCTGACGGAGCCGGTGAACGTCGTTACTGATCGCGGTACAGCTTCCAATTCAGCTGCTGTCTCGTCTATCGTGAAATTGCGTGCGCTCTGGGCCGGCTGGTAAGCGCTTGCCGATGAGACGAACGCTAAGGTGAAAGAAAGCAGCACAAGTAATGCTATTGGCAGAAATTTCCTCGTAGCCATTTTTTCTTCACCCTTTCTTGGCTCAATTGGGTTAAAAACCCAACTGACGGAACGCGTTTCTAGAGCAAGTTGTATATAAAACCTTGGTATAACCCTGAATTTATCCAAGAACCATGGAAAAACTGATGAAGCAAAACACAGCTAAAAAACAGCCCCTAGACAAAACAAATCTAAACGCCGCAAAGCAGCCCCACATGCGACACGCACCTGAAGACAACATTTTTAGTCTAAACCACTATTTTGTAGGTTACGGCGAGGGTACCCGAGCCAGGTCTAAATAGGCGGCTAGATAGACAGATACCTAGGACATGGGGGAGGACTTAAGATCCTCTGGCGAAGGCCTACGTGGGTTCGAATCCCACCCCTCGCACTGCCACGTTGAAAAGCCAGCAGAGTTCCAACTGGCGACGATCCACTTTTTAAGGGCTAGAAGATCTTTCTAGTTTGGCGAAGGTTTTGCCGCCGTCATCATATACACATGTGATACAGGTTCAGCCTTGCTCTACTAGGCGTGTGCTGATGACCAAGTGAAATATTAGATGTAAAGAACACGCTCTCCTAGGCTCATGTAACACTGTAAGACGGCAACAACGAGTTTTTTAGCTTATGAAGAATATTTATGATTGCCGTTCTTTCACCTGTGATTGTTTGGTTCTGGTATCAATTGTTGGATATATGAAAAAATCCAAAAAAGAAGGATTAAAAGGAGGATTGCTTCTACGTGTACGATGATTCTACAAAGCAAATTGGGCAGGTTCTCTAGTCGTGTCTATAAGAAAAATTTAAATTGAACAGAGGGGAAGCTGCATATAACGCTAGGAGGGAATTTTAGTGAGTAAAAAAATGAAAATAATAAAGATATTTTCAGTTGTAATGATTATAGTCACAGTTGCCTATGTCAGCTACGAAGCCCACGCATACAGCAACAACGATTCTCGGGGCAGCACTGCTTATGGAGTGGATCTTTACACAGGAGAAAGCCCGCCACCGGTCTGGTATACTCCCGAAGATCTGGGAATTATAGACTATTACCCTGATGAAAACTGTTTTTCGCATGTAATAGTAGACAAAAGCAAGGAGCCGTTCCCGCTACAAGAAGTGCAACCGATGTTTTTGTATAAAGACAAGTTTTACCAAGTTTCAGCTTTGTGGACTGCCTATCCGGTTCCAAAAAATCTCCCCCAACAACCTGTAGGAGCTATTGCTTGTGGGGCGGGGTGGCTAGCAATCGGAACTCTATACCTAAGGCGGAGAGGAAAGGATGAAGAAGCCAAAAGCGGCTGAAATAACTATTCTCGTGCTTCTCGCGTTTTTTGGTGTTCCCACGGCTTCCCACTCCGCTGGCACTGATTTACGGTAGCAATCTATAACTAAAAACTCCAATTAACAATCTATCCAAAATAACACCTACCTAAGAGGCAGGATCTCTCTTAAACAGCAAAGTATCTTTACTGTACATATTTCTTTATTGCTTCTTTCAGCGCTGGCAAGATCTGATACAAGTCGCCGACCACGCCATAGTCTGCAACCTCAAATATAGGTGCTTGTTCATCCTTATTAATTGCCACAACTACCTTCGCATCCCGTATGCCCGCCACATGCTGAATTACTCCTGAAATTCCGCAGGCGATATACAGCTTCGGCTTAACCTTATGTCCCGACAAGCCAACCCACTCGCTGAACCACTTACGATCCTCAGCTAACGGACGAGAACACCCAACTTGGCCACATAAAACCTGAGCCAACTCGTCCAGCAAAACCCTATCCTCTTTATTCTGCAATCCGCGACCGCAGCTAACGATCACCTTAGCATCCTCAATCCTCACGCTAGAAGACTCCAAAGGCTTGACACCAACAACCTCAGTACAAGCAGACTCGATCTTCACATCTACCTTAATCACTTGCCCGCCACGCTCTTTGGGAGAAGGCTTCTCAAACGCTCTCTGTGGGACCGTGGCAATCTGCGGCTTACCTCTAAAAGTTATCTTCGCAAAAGCACTTCCCCCATATGTGATCCTGTCGCAAACAAGCTTCCCTTCGCCATCGACATCCAGCCGAACGCAATCCGGAACGCAGCCTACACAAAGCCGCGTTGCAAGCCTAGAAGCAAGAGGCTTCCCATTCTTAGTCGAACCAACAAGCACCACTTCCGGCTTATAATTCGCCACTAGACTGTGCAAGACGCCAAGGTATGCTTCAGCTTGAAAATGCTCCAGCGCCGGATCACTAGCCAGGTAAACCTTGTCCGCTCCATGGCGAGTCAGCTCATTCGCCCTTTCACCAACATTGCTTCCAATAAGCACCGTACTTAGCTCGCAATGCAGCTTGTCCGCTATTTCCCGCGCTTTTCCAAGCATTTCCAGAGCTAAATCAAACTTTTCAGAAAAAACCCAAACGCCTTTAAACTCACTCATAACTTTCACCTTCCCACAACGCCCTCTTGAACCAACGCTTTTGCAAGATTCTCCGCAATTTCCGCTACGCTCTCGCCTTTTACCCTGATCTTTTTCCGCTCCGTCTTCGGCGCCAGAACCTCAACCACCTCGATCTTCGGCTCAAGCAGCTCCTTTGAAACGCCCAGATCAGCTCCGTTCCAAACCACGATCTCCTTTTTAGAAGCCTTCATAATCATCATCAAAGACGGAATCCTCGGCTGATTAATCTCACGCGTAACCGAAACCACCACGGGCATACGCGCCCTAACAGTCTCAACGGCATCCTCTAGAGACCTCTCCGCCACCATATAATCGCCCTCAACAGTAACCTTCCTAACCGAAGAAATCAAAGGCAAACCAAGAAGCTCTGCCAGCCTTGAACCCACAAGCCCTGAAAAACTATCCAGAGAAGTCTCACCACAGATAATAAGATTAAACCCACCGATCTTCCTCACAGTCTCAGCCAAAACGCAGGCAGTTCCAAAAGTGTCCAACCCCACAAAAGCAGCATCATTAACCAAATAAGCCTTATCCGCACCTATCGCAAGTGCCTCACGCAACACGCTCTTAGCATCCTCGCTACAAACCGTCACAGTAAAGACCTCGGTGTCACCAAGCTTCTCCTTAAGCTGAACAGCCTCCTCCAAAGCATTCTTGTCAAAATCACTCATCTTCCTCGGCGCGCTAGCAGTCACAAGCTGCCTCGTTACAGCGTCAACCTTCAACTGGGCAACATCAACAGCTTGCTTAAGACAGACAATGATTCTTCTCACAGTCTCACCTCAAGCGGAGAACTAGATGCTTAGCAACTCCAATAATAAAAGTTTCCATCAACAATCACAAAATGTTAAAGCTAAATATCCCACCGACCGCACAGAAAGCTTGAGGCAACCCAAGTGAACTACGAAATCACATGCGCATCCTGCAACAAGCTCACCAAAAGCCTTCTAACATTCAAATGCCCATCATGCGGCAACCCCCTAAACGTCCATCTACACGACAAATTCGACCCCGCAAAAATCCGCAAAAAAGACTACAGCAGCTGGCGGTACGCAGAATTTTTTCCCTACACTTCAAAAAAAGAAATAATGACGCTAGGCGAAGGCTGGACACCGCTAGTCAGATTCTCCAAAAACATCTACTTCAAACTCGAATCCTCCAACCCCACAGGATCATTCAAAGACAGAGGCTCAACCACACTAATATCTGCTATACACGAGCAGGTGAAAAAAGTAAAAGGACACATAACCGAAGACTCGTCAGGCAACGCAGGAGCCTCAATAGCCGCATACGCCTCCAGAGCAGGGCTAAAAGCAAAAATCTACGTCCCTGAAAATGTTTCCGGCCCCAAATTCAGCCAAATCCAGTTCTACGACGCCGAAGTAGTCAAGGTTTCAGGAAGCCGAAGCCAAGTCGCCGAAGCTGCACAGAAAACCACGAGAAGAGGCTTCTACATTGGACACATACTTCATCCTCTTTTCAGAGACGGCGTCAGAAGCTTGGCATACGAACTAGCTGAACAATTCAAATGGAAGACGCCTGAGCGTATCTACCTTCCAGTATCTGCTGGGACACTGCTTCTGGGAATAGTTGAAGGCTTCAAACATCTCTACGCTTCCAAGGCGGTTAGGTTAATGCCAAGAATCGTTGCTTGCCAAACTGAACAAGTGTCACCCCTTTACCACCGCTTTAGAAACACGTCCTACACGCCTCCTTCAACCGTGAACTCAGTTGCAGACGCTTTAGTAAGCGTGAATCCGCCGCTTCTTGACCTTATGGACAAGGGTCTAAAAGAGATTGAAGGCACAGCAGTTATCGTTAAGGAAAAAGAAATCTACAACGCTTTCCTGCAGCTAGCAAAAAATGGTTTCTTCGTCGAGCCAAGCTCAGCAGTAGCCTTCGCGGGATATGTGCAGCAAGTCGACAAAAAAGAACTGGAAAAACACGAAAATGTAGTAATCATCCTTACTGGAACAGGCTTGAAAACCAGTCTTCAACCACGCTAAGATAGCGGGAAACCTATGTCTCCGCTGCCGTCCTGCTTGCTGATAGATAAAGATTTGAAAACTTTGTCAACTCGCGCAAAGAGTAGACAGTAGAGCAAGACTTGAAAACCAACTCCATTTGTCGGCTTTTCACGCCTATGGCCAGAACTGCAATGTTTTTTCCGGCAAGAAATTCCACTGTCTCTGCTAACGCAGCACGCATATCCTGATAGCCATAAGGCCATCCATCAGAAATAATTGTAATTAACCTCAAGTTCTCTGCTCTAGATTTAAGTAGATTCGCCGCCATTTTGAGCGCATCAGGCATATATGTGAAGCCGTCGAACTCTATTCCGCCAATTCTGGCTTTGACTCGGGCATTGTATCTTTCGTTAAAATCTTTGATGATGAGAAAGCGGTCGTTGAAGGCATACGCTCCCCAAGACGCTGGATCCAGAAGAAGAGAACTCGCTACGTCGGCTAGGAGTATGAAAATTTCCATGGCAAAATCTTTTGTATATCTGATGCTTTTGCTGGCATCAAGCAAAATAGCCCACGAATAACTTTTACTGAGGTTTTCATCCAGCATAAAAACGTCCATTCTGGGACTTTTGCTGGCAATAACCTGGATAACCTCTTGAAGGTCAAGAACGCCGAAGTCTTTTCTCGGATCCTCATCCAACGCGTCACGAGCCACGAGAAGGCTTTCCAGAAGCCTGTGCGCCTCGCTTTTGCATGCTGCTTTTGCGCGCAGAAACTTTGCGTAGTCCTGTTCTGGAATCTCTACGGACTTAAACTGTGTCAGAGACAGAAGCTCGCTGTACTTGGCAATAATGTTTTGTTCTTTTTCTTGTTGGCGCTTCCAAGACTCAAAAATCTGTTCCGCTTCAGCCTCAGCAACTTTCAAGTAGATTTTACGGTCGTCTTCCGAGTAGTATGAAGTGCCTCCTAGATGAGTAATGCACCTTTTGAACTCTTCCTCGGCGGTTATTTCTGTCTCAACATTATAGAGGGGGAGAAAGATGGAGCAGGAGCCTAACTCTTCGGTGTGAGGTAGAAAGGGGCACTCTGTTATTGTGCCAGCATCTTGCACTGCATTGTAGATGGCATCAGCAACTTCCAGCTTTAATTCATTTAGTTCAATGTTTTTGTCCGTAAGAGATAGGATGCTTTTCTTCCTAAACTGATCAATTAGATCATAAAGGTAAACCAATGATGCATCGTCTTTTTTCTTTTCACCGGCAACAAAACCAGCATTCAACCAGACAAGCAGATTTGCCATCATTCTTGTTGCAGGATTTATGAACCTATCTACTTTCCGCATTCTTTTCAAAGCCAAAGCATTTGCAAATGCCAGGTCAACAAGCTTATCTGTATGCTTATTTTGGATGTAGGTGTAAACCATTACATCTTCCAGAAGGGTCATGGTAAATTTAGCTAGCCTAACATCTTTGCGTGCGCTCCACTCGGCGTAGTCATCAGGATTTGAGCAAACAGCATGAGCACCCAAGTGGGTTACTGACGCTCTGAAGAGGCTTGCAAGCTGAAGCTTTCCTAAAGCGCCCACTGGAAAGCTGTAACCCATAAGTAATACCATATCTTTACCATCAATCTTCTTGGTTACTGGCTCAGGGACAACGCAAACAAAGCATCGGTCATCGCGAAAAAGCTGAGGAAACCTAAACCTCGGGGAAACGAGCAGTCTAGCTTTTAGGTAGTCTTTTTCAAAGAATGTGGCCCAAGCGTAGTCAAGCCATCCCACCTTTACTCACCGCATGATAATGCTCTAGGTTTTGAATATTGATTCAACCAGCCTGCGGACATCACCCTGAACCTCAACACTATCACTTGTCAAGGCGACAATTGTTTCCTCAGCAGCGGAAAGCGGATCAGACCCATCTTTAATCAACACTGCCCAATGAATCAAATCGCCGATGGATGGCCCGTATGGAAGATCCCCTGTCTTGTATTGTCTTCTCATCTCTGCGCCGACACGTATGATCTTGTACGCAGTGTCGCTGTCAACATTGGTCCTTTTGATTAAAAGGTTGATTTCTTGCTGCGAGATTTTCTCTCCCACACTTTCATAGTCAAAGTTTACCCAAACACTCATGCGTCTTCTGAAAGCAGCGTTCAAAGGTTTGGTTCCAGCGAACTCTGCTGAAAACGGGTTCATGCTAATTATGAGATACGCGTATGGGTGACGTGAAACAATTTCGTTGTCCTTCTCAGTTAAGACAAGGTGCCCTCTAGTGTCAAGTACAGGGTTAAGTCTTGTCGCAACATCCTGCTTCATCATGTTGGCTTCATCAAGGTATAGAAGACCACCGAATCTGAGCCAACTTGTAACCTGCCCGTCAACCCAGTTCTCTTTTCCAAGCCCAATGAACCTTCCTATAAGGTCATAAGAAGATGTCTGAAGGTCACAGTTCACTTCCCAAACAGGTAAACCTGTCAACTCGGCAACAAGATAAGTAATGTGCGTTTTTCCCGTGCCAGAAGGACCTATCAAAGCGCACTGCTTAAAGTAATAAAGTGCTCTAATCATCCTTTCAACATATCTTTGCCCGCTGTCCACATATTCAGGTGTACCGGAGGGAATGAGGCTTTGGAAAGATTCCGGGAAAATATAGCCGGGGTGAAGATCGTATTTTGCTATGTCATATTTATGTAGGTGGGGGGATTGTGACATTTCGCGTCTTTTGCTTATGCTTACTGTGATTTTAGAGTTGCCCCTCTTTAGGGAGAAGGATTCTGTTTTTGTTGCGTATTGGGCGGCTCCCTTTATGGCGTCTGTTGCATATCCTAGTGAGGCGGTTTTCTGCTCTTGTTTCATTTGTCTCTTCCTTGACATATTTGGGTGCTGTGGGTCATAAAAGTATTGTGTCTTATGATACAAGATTAGCTTAACATATCACAACAGTGTATGTCAACTCCCTACACAGACACACCCTTATAACAAAAACAGAACGAACTACCAACATTCCATTCATTCACAAGTGATTCTGCATGACCGAGCAACCCCCAAATCCAGCACCACAAAACACTCAACCGCCCGCAGTAATCGACTCGACACCAGCGGAAGAAACACAAAACAAGAAAAATGAAGAAGCAACCTTGTCCCTCAGAGAAATGATGGAAAACGCAGGACAAATAGCCGAGCTCATGACGGAAGAAGAAAACCTCGTAACCGAATTTTTCAAAGCCACAACAAAAATTCTCAAACCATTCAGCAAAACCATCGAATTGAACACGTCTGCCCTTCCAAAAAAATACGAAGGCAAAATAAGCAAAGCCCATTTCTACCTTACAGGACAACTCGTACTCGTGCACAACGATGGTGAAGTCGAAATACTTAACTTGGCAGAAAAAGAGAACTATGACCTACTTTTAGAAGTAACAAGCGAAATCATGTCCAAGCTAAAAGGAATTATCAGCCTCTATAGAGCAAAAACAGAAAGCAGAGTGAAATTCCTCCTATTTATAACTAAAGAACTACAGAAAATTGCAGCAATATTCTCTGATGGAACCATATAGAGACCAAAAACTACTGCTTTCTAGCATTACTTGCACAGTTTTATCGATCAATGCAGATTTCTCAATATTTTTTCTCAGAAAAACTTATATTGATACGCTGTTTTTCTTGTTGACGCAATAGGAGGAATCAACGGTATGGCATCACCATCAGGTGGTGTTCCAGTTTTAGTATTAAAAGAGGGATCAAGTCGTTCTCGTGGAAGAGAGGCGCAGCATACAAACATAGCAGCGGCAAAAATAGTCGCTGAAACCGTGAAAAGCGCTCTTGGACCGAAAGGCATGGACAAGATGCTAGTAGATAGCTTCGGCGATGTAACAATCACAAGCGATGGTCGCACCATCCTGGACGAGATGGATATACAGCAACCAGCAGCCAAAATGATGGTGGAAGTCGCAAAAACTCAAGACAACGAAGCAGGCGACGGAACCACAACCGCAGTCATCATTGCCGGAGAACTGCTAGCCAAAGCAGAAGAACTTGTGGAAAAAAACATTCATCCAACAATCATAATTGACGGCTACAAAAAAGCCTTAGAAAAAGCGTTAGAAACACTTGAAAAACTAGCAATCCCCGTTAACCTAAACACCCAAGAACACCTAAAAAAGGCAGCGATGACCTCGATGGCAAGCAAGCTAGTAGCCGATTCCAGAGAGTACCTGGCCGAACTTGCCGTCAAAGCCATTCTCGCAGTCGCAGAAAAAGAAGGCAACAAATACAAGGCCGACGTAGACGACGTCAAAGTCGAAAAGAAGCCAGGCGAATCAATCCGCGACACAAGGCTAATTCAAGGTATAGTTCTAGACAAGGAAATTGCCCACTCCGGCATGCCCAAACGTGTGGAGAATGCGAAAATCGCTTTGTTAGACTGCCCGTTGGAGATTGAGAAAACAGAGTTTGATGCCAAGATCAACATCGAAAGCCCAGAGCAGATGGAAGCTTTTCTGAAGCAGGAAGAAGAGTTGCTGAGGAATATGGTTGACAAGATCGCTAAAACTAAGGCAAACGTTCTCCTGTGTGAGAAGGGAATAGACGACACGGCACAACACTTCCTTGCACGAAACGGAATTCTTGCTGTCAGAAGAACCAAAAAGTCAGACATAGAAAAACTTGCAAGAGCAACTGGCGCAAAAATCGTCACAAACCTTGACGCCTTAACCTCTGCAGACTTGGGATACGCAGGCTTAGTTGAAGAACGCAAAATCGGCGACGACAAAATGACATTCATAGAAGACTGCAAACACCCCCGCACAGTAACGATCCTCATAAGAGGCGGATCTCAACGCATCGTAGATGAGGCAGAACGATCCATCCACGACGCCCTATGCGTTGTCAAAGACATAATTGAAGAACCAAAAGTCCTAGCCGGCGGAGGAGCGCCTGAACTCGAAGTTTCAAAAACACTGAAAAAATACGCTGGAACCCTTCCAGGAAGAGAACAGCTTGCCGTCAAAAACTTCGCCGACGCACTTGAAGCCATCCCAATAACGCTAACCGAAAACGCGGGCTTAGATCCAATAGACGTGCTTTCAGAGCTAAGAGCCAGACACGAAAAAGGCGAAACATGGACAGGCATTGAAGTTAACTCCGGCAAAATCCAAGACATGAACGCCTTCGGAGTCTTCGAACCACTAGCCGTCAAGAAACAGGTAATAAAATCAGCAACTGAAGCCTCATCAATGATCCTTAAGATTGATGATGTCATAGCCGCTGGAAAAATGAAGACGCCTCCAACACCGCCAGGAGGAGCACCTCCTGGTGCTGGAGAGTATTAAAAGACGACAGAAAAAGAAAGACTAATCGGTCCCCCGAAGCTTACGCGGTTTGAAAAAGCACGCATCGTTGGAGCGAGAGCCCTTCAAATATCGATGGGTGCGCCGATACTTGTTGACGCCTCAGAGGGAAACTTAAGCCCTATAGACATTGCCATCAAAGAGTTAGAGACAGGCATGCTGCCTATGACCATCAGAAGAACACTTCCAGATGGCACGTACCAAGATATCCCGCTTAAATGGCTCTTGAAATAGCTTCTTTCCTAGAACGGCGGAGGTGGAGGCAGCGGAACCGTCTGAGCTTGCTCTCTTCCAATCAGCGAATAGTAATACACTGCTACCGTTATAGGCAAAATCGGCGTAACAAAAGCAGATAAAATACTTCTTACCAACCACGAAATGTCACCAAAGGGTGCGGCAAAAATTGATGCTATGGAGTTTACCAAAATAATCGCTAAGAAAATGATCAGAATCACAACAAAAGTTTGCAGCCATTTTCGGTCAACGAGTTTCTTGCTTCTAGATAAACTGTCTATTACTCCTCTATTTTCATTTAAAATCACTGCTAAAACCAAAAAATACATGATGTAAATTATTATTCCAGGTATGATTAGAGCTAGCAAGCCTACAGTTACAAGTATTATTACAATAAAGTTGGCTGCGAGCAAAGAGGGAAGCTTATGCCGCATGTTCTGGAATGCTTCTGTTAAATCGCCTTCACCTTTCTCGATGACCAGAGAGGCACATTTAATGCATGTTCCCTCAGTGATTGTGCCAACGATCCATGATACTAAAATTAAGAGAGCTAGCAAGCCTATAAAATTCCCTAGAAAGGTTAGATACTCCCTTCCAAAATCTTGGTAAAGGAATATTTTCGACCGTTCGCTTGCCAAGTAGGTTGTGACCACGTTGTTTAAGGCTCCTAAAGTCACTCCGCCTAGGAGCATTGGAACAAAAAATATAACAAAATTTTTTGAATATATGTTGAATACCCATGAAAGAGTTTCTTCCATTGTTAATTCTCGAGAAGGCTTTTGAATAACAGTGGGCATGGTACCTCGCGGTTTTATTGGTTGCCCAGAGTTTTTAAGTGTTATGCCTTTCGCTTCTTTGAAGATTCTGAAAAGTTTCTTTTGCCATCTTTAAGGATTTCCTGATTTTTGTCCAATGCGAGCCCTGCCAGTAAATCTGCTTACATTTGGGACAGATCCAAAAATCATTATAGTGCATCAAAGTGTTTTGTTCGATGTTGTCTTTTACGTCTTCCTTTGGAATCGGTTTTATTTTTGTGTTGCATTTTGGGCATCTTGAATTTGCCATATCTATGCCCAGTTTTATGTCGAACCGCTCAGCCAACAGGGCTAGCGTGTCTTCTTTTGTTTGCCGTTCAACATAGAAAGCTTCGAAGCCCTTAGCAATAGTCTGTCGGTAAAGCTCAAAATCCCTTGTCAATAGTATTCTTTTTTCCTTTTTCACTAAGGAAAGCAAGTGTGCATCATCAAAGTCGTTTGAATATTTCACATCGTATCCAAGCATACGAAGCCATCGTGTCAGCTTTCCCAGCATGCCATCAGCAACAAACTTCACGCTTGTTTCCCCGTATTATTTTGCCGCATCCTGCGTCTGCAACGATCGCTCCTTCATCGAAAACCAAGCGTCCGCCAACGAACGTTTTGACAGCTTTGCCCTCTACAAGTCGCCCATGGAAAGGAGAGTATTTTGCCTTTGAAAAGAATTTTGAGGCATCAATCCTATATTTCCTCTTTAAATCCACAACCGTTAAATCAGCGCAGTTTCCCAGTTTCAAGACCCCTTTATCTTTTAGCCCGAATATCTCTGCAGGCTTTTCAGCCAGCAGCCTAGCTACATCGGCAATCAGTAATAGTCCGCGCTTAACCTCAGTAAGCAGTAGAGGAAGCAACGTTTCCAAACCAACGATCCCAGCCTTCACGCTCCATACGTTCTCCCCGGTTTTCTCGCTTGGAGAATGTGGCGCATGATCAGACGCCACAATGTCAACAAAGCCTCGCCTGATACCAGTCCACAAAGCGGCGACATTGGGTTTCTCTCGAACTGGTGGTACCGTTACCGCCAAGGCACCTAGACGTTTCAGATCAACAACCGAGAGAAGCAGGTGATGCGGGGTAACTTCACAGGTCACAGGCAAACCTTCTCTTTTAGCTTCGGCTACAGCTTTCAACGCTTTTCTCGTGCTTACGTGACAAAAGTGTAAATGGTTGCGGGTCTGATTGATTATTTCTAACACTCGCTTTACCGCCGTTTCCTCAACGCTTTCAGAGTGCGCTTGCAAAAAGGCGTCAATGTCATTCTTATTATTACTCTTTAATCTGTTTGCCGTGTCCAGGAGTAATGTCTTGTCTTCAGCGTGAACCGCAACAGGAACCTCTGCCATTCTCACGGTCTCAAATGCGCGGATCAGCGCTTCATCGTCATCTATGTTTAGTCCGCCGATCTGCTCTCCCATGAAAAGTTTGAAGGCAACGGCTCCTTGGTTTACTATCTGCTGTATCTCGTGAATGTCTCGTGGAAACTCGGAGAAAAAACCCACGTTAACCAAAATCCGCTTTTCAGCCTTGCGTATACGTGCTTTTAGGGCTTCTGCGCTCATTGTTACAGGCTCATTATTAGGCATGTCCAAAACCGTGGTGACCCCGCCAGCAGCCGCAGCGGCTGTCCCACTGTAGAAATCCTCCTTGTAAGCCTTGCCCTCATCTCGAAGATGTACATGAGCATCCACTAATCCTGGCAAAACGAGGAGCCCATGCAAGTCATATTTGGCGTCTGCCTTCGGTAAGTTTGGTGCCTTACAGATTTTGAGAATTTTTCCGTTATCGATTGCAAGACCGCATTCTACAATTTCACTTTTTTTGTAGGCTTTCACGTTGGTTAGAACAAGGTCAACAGCCAATCTATCTCGCTCTCATTGCTAGAGTAAGATAATATCTGTAAATTTTAAAGCCTACCCTTTTCAGCTGATACTTTTATTCGCTTTCCAGCTCAATTCTACATTCTTCGCAAAGCAGTTCACCGTCAACTTCCTGCAGATTGTCAGACCATCCCCCGCAGCGCTCGCAGTGCCCAGACAGAGAAGTTGCTTCTTTCTCTTCCTCTTCTACTCGGTTTTCTCTTTCCAGCAACGCTTTCTCCTGAATTATCTCCAGCAGTTCTGGCATAACTGCCAACACGTCTTTACTTGAGACTAGCCCTATAATTTGTCCCTTGTATGTTACGCCAAGCCTTCTTACATTCAGTTTGCTCATCTTTCGCGCGGCTTCGTTGATGGTGGCATCAGGCTCTATGGTGATAAGCGGTGAAGTCATAACGTTCTTGGCTTTAACAGAGTCTGGAGGAGCATTTTTAGCTAGAACCCGTACGACAAGGTCTCTCTCAGTGATTATTCCCTGTGGCTTTCCTTGGTTGCTTGTTACGATTATGCAGCCTAGGTCGTGTTTTTCCATAAGTTCGGAAACTCGGTTTGCCGGAGCGTTTTCGTCCACAGTTACGACTGGACTGCTCATCACGTCCTTTACCAGCATCTTGGATCTTAAGCCGATGTCTGACATCAGTGGCACCGCACTTCCTGCTTTGTTCTAAAGCGGCTCAAGCAAGTCAGATAAGACAACACACATTTAAAACTTGCTAACAAAAACCATGAAGAATGTACAAGGCTTTTCAAGCAGCGTAATGTGCAGAGGTCTTCTGAAGCCAGCTTTCATAAACCTAATATGCAAAGGAAAACGAGTGCAAAATCAAAAGATATGTTTAATCGCTCTGTTAAGCTGCCAGAAGGAAGAACAAGAAATGCTGAGAACCAACGAAGACAAACTCATCAAAATATCCGTAGTCGGTGAAATAGCCAGCCCCGTCATAGGACGATCAATATATGACATCTCGTCACAAGGAAATCCAGTGGTTCTGCCAGGCGTCGGCGGCATCACATACAACCTAAGGGTAGGTGATCTAGCCTGCGGATGGGAAGCTGACCACGTGGAGCCGTGCGTAAGTTTGGAGAACAAGGAGAACGATCCACGATACGGTCAAGGCGCCAACACAGCCTTCAATGTGCTTTCATGCATAGGAAACGAAGCCACCGTGATTTCAGGCGCTGCAAAAGGCGAAAAAGGAGTTGTCACCGGAAAACATGGCGGAGTAGACCATGTGCTTGTTGACTTTCAGCCTAAAGTTCTGGAAAAACTGTTGTTAGGAGACAAGGTTCTTGTGAAAGCCTTTGGCGTCGGCTTGAAACTGCTTGACTATCCAGAGATTAAGGTAATGAACACCGACCCCTGCTTTCTCAAAGCGATGAAGCCGAAACCAAAAGACGGCAAACTAGAAGTCCCTGTAGCGCACGAGATTCCGGCAGCAATCATGGGTGCCGGTTTGGGGCAAAACCACGCGTATTCGGGAGACTACGACATACAG
>JAGTQT010000114.1 GCA_018396615.1 Candidatus Bathyarchaeota archaeon | reverse complement strand
CGAGTAGGTTTTTCAAGACATGGCGCTCCACCAAAAGCTTTACAACCGCTATGTGGGCATACACCTCCAACATGAACTACCGCAAAGTCGCCTTCGGCACAAGAGAAACAGCGCACGCTTGATTCCCGCACTCTTTCTCTGAGCTAACGTCTCCTTTTTTAAGCTACTTTGGCATATATGGCTTGAAACCCTAAATTAAAATGCAATACGATGCTTATATAAAGGAGAGTCAGTTTCTGCCACAAGAAGACTTTACATTTGCCCATCTGGAAACAGAAAACGAGATCAGAGAATATCTTAAGCTGATGCGCAAGGTATTCGGCGATGATCCAGCAGTCGAGTTAATGATCAAAAAGTTTCTGTACGCTCATCCAAAGATGATGCTGAAGAACCATTTTGTCATGAAGCACCGCAAAAAGATTGTGGCAGGGCTTATACTGATTCCTGTTAACTGGAGCGTTGAGGACATACCTCTGAAAACAGCGGAGATGGGCTGTGTAGCAACTCTTGAGGAGTATCGGAACCAAGGCTTGATGCGAAGGCTTATTGGCGAATACCATAGGCAAGTTGACGCTGAAGGCTATGATCTTTCTGTCATCGAGGGAATCCCCTATTTCTATCACCAGTTCGGATACAGCTATGCCTTAGCACTAAACGAAGAAACCGCAATACCTCTACAGCGAATACGCAGATCCGCGTCAAAACTAAAGATACGCCCCTTCACCTTCGACGACATCGCTGAAGCCGCCGAACTCCTTGAACAAACTCAAAAGAAGTTCCTTGTGCACTGCAGCCGAGACAAGCAGATCTGGAGAATGCAGCAGGAGACAGGTATAGCTTGCGAATATCAGTTTGAGAGCTTTGCTATCGAAGAACATGGCAAGATGCTCGCCTATTTCCGAATAAACCAAAAACCAGAAGAAAAGAAGCTGATACTCAGAGAAGTCACGGACGCAAGCCAAGCTGTAAACAATGCCATTCTAAGCTTTCTCAAAAATTACGGCAGAAAACATGGATTGGATACGCTGGTTTCTCAGACAAGCTATCATGACTCCTAAACAAAGGCTCTTGTGAGGCTGGGAGCGGAACAGAGGCTTCCACCCTACGCGTGGCAGATACGCATAGCAGACTACCTGAGGCTATTGCAAAAGATGAAGTCTATCTTTGAAAGACGCCTCGCAAAATCAAAGCACCATAGTTACTTAGGCAAAGTGAACTTTAACTTTCGCCGTTTCAAAGCCCAAGTCAGTATTGAAAATGGCGAAATCGCTGATATACGTCAATTGAATGTAGATGAACCATGCGTGATAGGGCTTAATCCTCCTGCATCCACGCAGCTTCTGCTGGGCTATCGTTCCAGAGAGGAGCTTGAGGCTTGCTTTCCAGATTTCTGGGTGAAACCCGAGTTTAGAGGCTTGATTGACATCTTATTTCCAAAGACGCCTTCTTTCATCCATGCTGCCTACTGAGTTGTTTTGGCACTTATTGTCAGTAGAATTCTTCCACAAAATATATGAAGCACTTAACCAATTTAATATAAGGGAGAAGGAAATTGCTTGGAATAGCCCTTCCTATCCTTGAAGGAGGCTTTCCACGTTGAAAAAACTTGAACTAGCAACAACCCTTTCTGTTCTAATGTTCATCGCATCTCTCACGATAATTTCTGCGTACTCTTTAATGATCACTGTGGTAACCGACAAAGAAGTATACACACGTGGAGAACTTGTGTCAATCAGCGGCAACATAAGCTACGATGGTTTACCCCTCAACAACAAGCTTGTTAGCATCGAAGTAAAAGACCCCTTAAACACCACGATATTAATGCATACAAGACAATCAGACTCTGAAGGACGATTCAACACATCATTCCAGCTTTCAGTCATGGCGGAATTGGGAATTTACACAGTCTACGTAGCAAGTGAGCACAACAGCGAAGTAGCTACAGATCAAGCACAGTTTAGCGTTACATCCTTTGGAACGATCTACATAAAAACCGACGGAAGCATCGATCCTCCAAATGCACCAGTCTCCACCGAAGATAACATTACCTACACTTTGACAGACAGCATCTGCGAGCCAATAGTCATCGAGAAAAGCTACATCACTTTCGATGGCGCCCACCACCGTGTGCAGGGCACGGGTTTAGGGGCGGGAATCGACGTGCATGGGTATGGCATCACTATAAGAAATTGTGAAATAAGAGGCTTTTATTGGGGCATACAGCTTGTTCAAAGCCCATATTGCAGCATCGCACAGAACAGTATCAAGAACAACATCATAGGCATTTACTGTAACTACTTGTCTGGCGACCACAATATAACTGGAAACTATATTCAAAGCAACAATACTGGCATAATAATTGCCTACTCCAACAGTATTTGCATAAGACAAAACAAGATCATTAGCAGCATGTACGGCATAGCTATCAAAACCTACTCGAATTATAACGTGGTCTACGAAAACATTATTGCTGCAAACATTGTTGGCATAACTATAGCTGAAGGTTGCGGAGAAACCGCCGTATTTCACAATACTTTTATGGCGAATGATTATCATGTTCTAGAAAGCGGAACAGAAACAAGCTGGGATGATGGCTATCCTTCTGGTGGCAACTTCTGGGACAACTACAATGGCGTAGATCTATACCATGGTCAATATCAGAACGAAACGGGTAGCGACGGACTCGGCGACACACCCCACTTCATCGACGAGGCTAACAGCGACCGCTATCCACTTATGAAACCTCTCGGAGTGGAGCACGACATTGCTGTGCTGAATGTCTCGACACATAGAACCATTCTTTGGCAGGGAATCGACCTCTACGTAAACATAGAGATCGCTAACTACGGCTTCAACGAAGAAACAATCGACGTAATTATCTATGCAAACTCGACACCTATCTACGTATGCTTAGGAGTTATACTTGAAGGAGGCAGAACTTCAGCCTTGAGCTGCAAGTGCTCTATAACCCTTCCACTGGGCATTTACAAGATCTCCGCAGCTGCAGATACCTTACAGGGAGAAACAGACACTTCTGACAATACTTTCGCTAACGGGAATGTATTAATTGGCATGCTTTACGATGCCAACGGAGATGGCGTAATAGATCTTAAAGACGTAGTGTTAGTCGCTCTAGCCTTTGGCTCATCGCTTGGAAGACCTACATGGAATCCCAACTGCGACATGAACGGTGACCTCAAAATTGATCTCAAAGACTATTTTACAGTGTGCTCAAACTATGGTCAAATAAAAACCTGAAGTTGCTTGAGTGTCTATATGAATTTAACACCCTACGTTGCCTTTGGTTGATCTAGAATTCTTTCTTTTTTCTTATTTGAATAAGACGCTGCGTTGCGCGTAACATATATAAAATCAGTCTTTATTCAAGAACACAGGTTCTTGAAAAAGAGCTTTTACAAAATAGAATCTAGGG
>JAGTQT010000116.1 GCA_018396615.1 Candidatus Bathyarchaeota archaeon | reverse complement strand
AAACGTCAAGATCCTTCCAAGGCAGTTTTGCTGGATCCCTTTCCATGGTGGTGCGTATCTTCTTGCCTTTGACGATTAAGCCGTCTTTGTCTGCTTCTACTGGGAAAGGAGCTCTTCCGTGAACTGAATCGTATTTAAGAAGGTGCGCAAGTGTCTTTGAGTCTGTTATGTCGTTTATGGCTACGAAATCTATTTTTGCGTTTCTTTCTATGGCAGCTCTGAATAAGAGGCGTCCGATTCGTCCAAACCCGTTTATTCCTACTTTTATTGCCATCTATATTTCACCGTGTCTAAACGATTTTCTGAATATAGAAAGCGTTCTTCTAATTAATTTTGCGTCACATTTAAAGGAAAAAGAATGAGGGATTAGCGAAGTTTCATAAGAACCATTTCAGCAGCCAAGACCAATGGCTCCCACGTTTCGCATACTGGAGGCGCATACGCCGTGTCAGCCTTAGCCAGTTCTCGCGCAGTCATCTGCTTCTGTATAGCGAAGCTTATTGCGTTGATGCGCTGAGTCACTTCTTCTCCGCCGATGATCTGAGCACCGATGATTTTCTGCGACTCTTTCTCAACGACAAGTTTGACTTTTATAGGCAGCGCGCCAGGATAGTAGTCAGCTTTGGTTTTTGACGTTATGGTTCCTGTGATAGTTTCGATTCTTGCTCTTTGAGCAGCTCCTTCAGTTAGTCCTGTTGATCCTACGTCTGTGTCATATAATCGTGAGATTGAAGAGCCTAATACCCCTGTGAACAACGCGTAGCCTCCTGCTGCATTTATGCCTGCGACTTTTCCATGTCTTACAGCTACGGTTCCGAACTGCATGAGAGCGGGTTTCTGCGTAACAATATGCACTGATTCGGCGCAGTCGCCTACGGCGTAAATATCTTTAATGCTTGTCTCCATTCTGGCGTTGGTTTTTATGGCTTTAGTGTCGCCTAAAGCGATGCCGGCGTTCTGAGCAAGCTGGGTGTTGGCTCTGACTCCAAAGGCGCTTACAACTAGATCGGCGTTGTACTGCTGCCCGCCTGCCACCACGCCTGTGGCTTTTTCGGCGCCAACTATTTCTTCTACGGCTTTTCCGACCACTATGTTTATTCCTTTTTGCTCCAGCATTTCCTGAATTGCTTTTGCCATGTCCGCATCAAGCATCTGAGGCAACACTTGCGGAAGCATCTCAACGACGGTTACTTGAAGCCCTCTCTCCTGCAAGCCTATTGCGGTTTCAAGCCCTATCAGTCCTGCGCCCATTACTAGGGCGGTTTTGGCGCCGTTCTTGACGGCTTGATCTATGGCTTCTCCGTCACCAAGCGTTCGCAGCGAGTAGATCCCTTGCTTTTCTTTGCCTTTGATCGGTGGCATAAAGGGGCTTGCGCCAGTAGCGATTATGAGGCTGTCGTAGGGAATCGTTTCTGATCCGCCGTCTTTTCTCTGCAAGTCCACGGTTTTGTTCTGAGTGTTTATGGCGGTGGCTTTTGTTTCTGTTCTAAGGTTGATTTTCATCATCTGAAAGTAAGCTGGCGGAAAAACAATCAGGTTAGAAAATGAAGAGATGTGCCCGCCTATGACAAAGGGTAGCCCGCATCTGCTGTAGCCTGGGTGTTTTTCATCGGTTATCAGCGTGATTTCCGCGGTGCGGTCTGTTTTTCTTGCTGCTGAGGCTGCATCTACTCCGGCAGCGTGCGCGCCGATTATGACTATCCTTCGAGGCATTGACGCTCGCCTATTTTCCAAGTGTTTTGTGCCACTCAACAGCCTTGTTAAAGTCCATTAGATTTGCAAGTTCAGCCTGCAGATTCTTTGGTTTTATGACCAGAAGCCAAGCCTTGCCATAGGGGTCTTCGTTTAACAGCTCTGGCTTTGATTGGACTTCGGTGTTCACTTCAACGATTTCGCCGCTGACTGGAGCAACAAGATCTGAGACTGCTTTTACAGATTCAACCGTGCCATAAGGCGTATTCTGGGATATCGCTGTTCCAGGTCCTGGTAGCTCAGCGTAGACAATTTCGCGAAGCTGTTTTTGAGCGTAGTCAGTTATTCCTATGCGCGCTTGGTCTCCTTCAATCTTTAGCCATTCAAAGTCCTTGCTGTAGTACAGCCCTTCCTTCACTTCCACTCCATCTATTTTCACCATGTTTGGTTCACCTTTACGTTAATGCCATATTCATAAGCACCTTTGCCTTTAAAATTAACTGTTACCAATCTTAAAAATGACGGATAATTAGGCAATACTTTCCCTCCTCTAACGCATTAAACATAAGTAAGAGGGACTTCAAAGAAACGCGCGGGATTTTAAACACAAGAAACAGCGTTCACAACAAAACTTCAGATCAAGTAGCTCCTAAAGGTCTTTTAATAGGCTTAGGAGCTGATCTTTCCTTTCAAAATTCCCATACCTTTCTGCTTCAATAATGGCGTGTTGCACCCATCTGCGAAGCTCTGGATAAAAGGTAGCCTCGACTGATGGCTTCTGCTGTTTGCCACGCCTGCACCAAGAGTATATGGGTTTAAGTGGTTTTTCTTTCAATGTTTCCATTTTTTCACCTCACATACTTCCATGTTTACAGTAGACTTTTAGAAAAACATGCAACAAAACCGGTTCAAACCTTTCTTTGTCTATGTCTCTCGTTAAGCAGTTCTACCATTAGTTGATAATGCACCGTAGCATATTAACGTATTTGTGCGTTCAAATTCGAAACACGCAGCAAACACTCGAAAAAACATTTTTTCCCATGCTCAGGATACATTGCTGAGGCGGTGCACGCATAAATGAGGAGAGATCCATCTTTTTCGTTGAGGTTTACATAGTTTTTTCAAGCATATCAATGAATTCTTCAGCTTGTTTCATGCCTTTTTCCCAGAACTTCTCGTCTGAAATGTCAAACCCGACCTCGCTGGCAAGCGTACGCGGCGACCTACTTGAGCCTGCTGCCAGAAGATTCTTAAGCTTCGGGACAAATGCCTTGCCCTGTTCTTTGTAAAGCTTGTACAAGGCAAACACGAACAACTGAGCAAAAACGTAGGGATAGTTGTAAAACCTGTAATTTGCCATGTAATAGTGCGGCTTCATAGTCCACTCCCATTTCATAGCCTCAAGCCACATAACAGAATCCCCATAAATCTTGTCTCGCGCCTTTACCCAAAGTTTAGCAACAGTTTCTCCATCTAAAAACTGCCCCTCTTCTATCGCGTCGTATAGACTTTGCTCGAAGAAAACACGCGCCGACACCTGAAAAGTCACCATACCAAACTCATCTAGAATTGTTGCCAGTATCGCCTGTTTCTCCGCCTTTGTTGTTGCTTGAGAAAGCAGCTTCTCAGTTAGAAGTAGTTCACCAAATATGCTTGAAAAAACTATGTAAACCTCAACGAAAAAGATGGATCTCTCCTCATTTATGCGTGCACCGCCTCAGC
>JAGTQT010000113.1:2006-3510 GCA_018396615.1 Candidatus Bathyarchaeota archaeon | reverse complement strand
GGCTGCAATTCTTCCGTGATTTATTATGGCTATTCTGTGACACAGTTTGTTTGCTTCTTCCATGTTGTGCGTTGTTAGAAAAACTGTGGTGCCAGCATTGTTAAGTTCCGTTATCATTTCTCTTATCAGCTTTGCACTTTCAACATCAAGACCGGAAGTCGGTTCATCAAGGAACAGTATTGCAGGCTCGTTTATCAACGCCATGCATAAGATAAGTCTTTGTTTCATTCCTTTAGAAAAGCCACGAACAAGCTGGTCTTTTCTATCGTACAAACCAAACTTTTCAAGGAGCCTTTTTGCTCTTTCTATTCTCTGCTTTTTGGAAACCCCGTAAAGTTCACCTATGAGCATGAGGTTGTCCCACGCTGAGAGATCTATGTACGCGTTGGACATTTCAGGCACAATTCCCATTATCTGTTTGGCTTGAAGAGGTTCTTTTTCAATATCATGCTCCATAATTATTGCTTTGCCTTCATCCGGCTTGATTATGCCCGTCAAAATCCTTATAGTCGTGGTTTTGCCAGCCCCATTCGGTCCCAAGAAGCCAAAAATTTCTCCTTGCTTAACTTCAAAGGAAATGTTGTCTACTGCAGTTATATCGCCGTAATGTTTTGTCAAATTGTGAACAGCGACCGCTATACTCATTTTGCTTCCTCTAGTGAGCTTCTTGTATTCCCAAAAGTATTAAGTGTTCTTTGCTTTTGATTCCTCGAGTTACATTTGCGGGAGCAAAAATCATGTTGCCTTTAGACAAGTCAAACTTCTCTTCGCCTACAGAAAATGTACCGCGACCATCAATTATGTAGAAGCAAACTTCGTAAGGTTCGGGACGAGAAGGAATCTCTTGACCCTCATTAAGGCAAATTAATGCAACGTTAAAGTTTTCTGTTTTAAACACGTTTTTCTTCACACGTTGCCTGTCTTCCGGAGTGTTCAATACACCTTTTTTCTGGGAAAACTCGATAAGTTTGTTCAAATCCACAACATTTGCCAACTCTGTGTCACCTCTCTACTTTCTGAATTTCTTGTCTAATCTCATGCCTACGAATAAGAAAACTGCAGTAAAGAACAACAGAACAATCGAGTCCACCGTTGGACCATAGCTTGTTGTTCCCTCAAGCGCATATCTAACAAGATCGTTGGCATAAGTTAATGGTGAGAACGCTGCTACGGCTCGTCCCCACTCGGGCAAGCTTTCAATTGGTATATAGAGGCCACTGATAAATATCAACGGAAGGCGAACAAAATTAAGCAGCATCATTATATCTCCCGGGTTTTCAGTTGGGAAAGAGGCAAACATTATTCCCAGCGTGGCAAAGCAGAAGACGGACAATGCCAAACCTAAGATCAAGCCAAGAACGCTGATGACTAGCGTTCCAAACCACACAAGTCCAATGAGCAGTGGGATGACTCCTATGGCTAGGCTGAACAAAAAGCCGCCTAGAGTCTTGCCTAACATAATCGAATAAAATGATATTGGTGCTGATAACAGCCTTTCGAAAGT
>JAGTQT010000113.1:0-1930 GCA_018396615.1 Candidatus Bathyarchaeota archaeon | reverse complement strand
TGCCTAACATAATCGAATAAAATGATATTGGTGCTGATAACAGCCTTTCGAAAGTTTTCACTCTTCTTTCTGTAGGAATAACCATTGGACCGATTGAGGATGCGCTGAATAGTATGGTAATGGAGATTAGGCCAGGAATTAAAGTTGCTGCAGGAGCGTTTTTTCCCACTGCAAACGAGAGAAACATAAAGAGGGGAAACAACACTCCAAACATTAGCGTTCCAGGTTTAATGTAATAAATCCGCATATCCTTTTGGGCGATTGCCCAAGAAACCCTTAGATCAGTTTTAAATTGCCCAAGGGATAATTTAGTTCTATTCATCAAGATTCCTCCCTATTGGCTTTTACATTTATTTCGGTAAGTCTGACGAACACATCTTCAAGACTTGGACCGAGTGTATTCAAGCTGATGGGTTTCAAATTGTTTGTTTTCGCATATTCCCATAGACCTGACAATACGCCAGCTGGGTCAGGAGTATAAAGCCTAAACTTGTCTCCTTCCTTACGAGCCTCATTAACTAGGGGAATATTTTCTAGCTCTCTCAAAGTTCTTGGTGAGGCTTTTTCGAAAGCAACTTCCACAGATTGGACGCTTTGTATTGTTTTCTTTAGTCTTTCTGGAGTGTCTATTGCAGCTATTTTTCCTTTGTTGATGATTGCTACTCTGTCACAGGTAACGTTTGCTTCTTCAATATTATGCGTAGTCAAGAATATTGTTACGCCTTTTTGATTTAGTTCCCTTACCACATCTTTGATGATTAAGGCACTTTGAACGTCAAGTCCAGACGTCGGCTCGTCAAGAAAGAGTAACTGAGGATTGTTAATCAAACCCATTGCAATGGTAAGTCGTCGCTTCATTCCCTTCGAAAAACCTTTAGCCTTCGCTTTTCTGCGGTCGTAGAGTCCAAACATTTCAAGTAGTTCTTTGGCTCTTTTTTCTCGCTCAGACTTGCTGACTTGATAGAGTTCGCCTGTAAACATAAGATTATCCCATGCAGAAAGATCGTCATAAATATTGGAAATTTCTGGCACAATTCCCATGTATCTCTTAGCGATGATAGTTTCGCTTTGAATATCATACCCAAATATTCTTGCAGTGCCCTCGCTTGGCTTAGTTAAGCTGGTGAGCATCCTTATCGTAGTGGTTTTGCCTGCACCGTTGGGACCTAAGAAACCAAAAATCTCGCTTTTTTTGACTTCGAAGTTTATGTGATCCACTGCTAAAAGTTCATTATAGTATTTTGTTAAGTTTATTGCTTCTATCACATTTTCCATATAATGTCACCCATCAAGACATTCTAACATAAAAGACGAGGAATGATAAGGAATGCTTCACTTCGCTACTTAAATCAGCGTTTGAGCGCCTCGATTCTTTTGTTAACCTGCTCCAGTCTCTTGGTTAGTGCTTCTTTGTATTCCTCGAGCGTTTTGACTTCTTCTTCAACATCCATCAGAGAGAGAGGAAAAGCCACGTCCATTCGTGCTCTATGGTGCCAATGATGACGGTTTATACCGCAACCGCAATTTTCTCCACACATTCATTCCTCACCTCCTTCTTCTTTCTCAAAATGTTCTTTGTAGAACCTTGCTAAATCCTCAAAAAGCGCCTGCCTCCTGATAATAGACTTAAGCCCAATTCTCAAGGCTTCAGCGCCGTGTTTGGTTACGGTGTACACTCTTTTGTCGGGTCCTCCTTCAACTTTTTCCCATTTAGATTCAAGTAAGCCCCTCTCTTCCATTCTTCTTAAGAGTGTATAGATCGACCCTGGCTCCAGCTTATGGAGTCCGCAGCTTCTTTGCTCAATTTCTTCTAATAGCTGATAGCCATGCATCGGTTTTTCGTAAAGAATTCTAAGCATTAGAAACTGTATCCAGCCTCGTTCTGGGTAGTGATGCCCGCAATGGCAATTATTGGAACCACACATCTTTT
>JAGTQT010000110.1 GCA_018396615.1 Candidatus Bathyarchaeota archaeon | reverse complement strand
CATCTAGCAATGCTACTTTGCATTTTTCCCTTACTAGTCTATTTGTCAAATAGGTGGCAAAGCTGGTTTTTCCAGAATCAACTGTTCCCAAGATTAGAGAGACAGCGGGTCTTTCTTGGAGATCGGCAAGTTCCTCGTAGGCTTTTCCCCAAGAAGGCGGGATGCTTTTTTCATTCGTTTCTTCAACTGCAGCGCCCTCTCCTAAAGAGATATCGAAGGTTGCTTTTTCATCTACGAAGAATGGTAATCGCTTGCCTTCCCGTATGATAATTTTGTTTGCGGTCTTTACAGGTAGGCCAAATACTTCTGCGCTACCTGAGGCTAATGTGACGGATGCAGGGCCGTCGACTAGTAAAGTTTTTCCTTTTTCAATTGTTTTATCCATGTGTTCTTCTCCTTACATATTTTTGACCGTTTCTCCCAGCTATTTTTATGGCTGAAGCAATATCTCTGAGACCTCTTCTATGTTTTGCCTTGCCCAAGAAGCTGTTGGTTCCTTTTTCACTCACGCTTTCCAGCACAATGTGAGAAGGCAGTAGCTTGTCCAAGCAAAGCATCAATTCTTCTTTACGCTTTGGAACTCCGTCACCTATTTTCACAACCGTTGACCCGGATGGAGTTGTCTGGAGGCCTAGCAGAATTCTCTCGATATAGTTCAAGGTTTCGCTGACACTAAAGCAGTTGGCGGTTTCTATCACTTTTCCATCTGCAAGAACAGCCAGGCCGAAGACGTCTCCTGGGTCTATGCCTATAGCTATCTTTTCGTAGAATTCTTTTCCTTGGGCTATCTGCAGTGCTTCGTTGATCACTGCTTCAGGTTCCTCTCCATCTTTGTAAACCAAGATTCTTTCATGGTTTATTAGATGTTTCTCTTTTTCTGTGGTTATTACTGCTTTTGTTTCGATGGGTATGGATTCGCCAGGTGTTAGACTTAAGAAGAGTATGTTTCTTTCTTTTAATTTGCTGACTATGAGGTAGTAGGCTTTCCCTGAGGTTGTTGCTACTGCGATGTTTGCTTTCATGCGTCTTCCTTTTTTCCAGATGTTTATATGCGAGATACATTATTAGTTTTGCAGTTTATATTCGTTGATGTGAATGAGATTGCAAGATAAAATTGCCACGGGCTGTGACTCAATTGATAAGCTTTTGGAGGGAGGCATATCTCGTGGAAGTCTTAGCCTAGTTTACGGCGAGCCTGAAACAGGGAAAACTACGTTTGCCATTCAGTGCGCAGTAAACTGTGCTAGGCAAGGTTTGAAAGCGCTGTTTGTAGATTGCGATGCTACATTTCATCCTAGAAGGCTAGCGCAGATTGCTGGCGAAGGACTCGAAAAGATAAGCGAACTTACTGTCTTGATGAGACCAACTAGATTTAGTGAACAGACAGCGATCATTGATAGACTTGCTGAGTATACTTCGAAAAATTTTGGACTCGTGGTATTTGATACGGTGACGTCGCTTTACCGTTTAGAGACTGCGGAAACGCCGGCGAAGATCTTTGACCTCAACCGTGAGCTGAATAGGCAGATAGCAGTTCTCGCTCAGATAGCAAAGACTCAGCAAATCGCTGTTTTGTTAACAAGTCAGGTGCGGGCAGCGTTTGTGCAGGCGACTGTGAGCATAGAACCTGTAGCCACGCGAGTTCTCAAGTTCTGGGCTGACATGATAATTAATATGAAGCTTACTGAAAAGTCGGGGATAGTTCAAGCTGTTTTAGAAAAGAGTTCAAGTAATATGCCGCTTCAAACATGCTATCTTAGAATACGGGAAGATGGTATAGTTTCATGTCCAAACCTTTCAAAGGCTGCTTAATATGACAGTTACTGATTTGGTCATCGAGTCGTTTAAGCTTATATTTCCAGCATACTGCGCAAACGCCATGCCGGTGATTGCAGGTGGAGGTTTTCCTTTGGATTTTGGAAGAAACTTCGTTGACGGTAGACCTATTTTCGGGAAAAACAAGACGTTTAGAGGCTTCTTTGCAGGGCTTGTTATTGGAACCCTTATAGGTTTTGCTGAAAGCAGTTTTTTCGGCTATCACATCCTCTCAGGGCTAATGTTATCTTTGGGCGCACTGCTTGGCGACCTGTTCGGAGCTTTCCTTAAAAGAAGGCTTCAGATTCCTCCTGGAGGGTTGCTGCCTGTGGTTGACCAGGTGGACTTCGTTGTTGGAGCGATATTGTTTTCGCTTCCTGTTCTTTCAGCCACATGGTCGTGGGAGCTTGTTTTGGTTGCGCTACTTGTCACTCCACCGATACATATGCTAACGAATTTTGTGGCGTACAAGTTAAAGTTGAAAAGCAATCCATGGTAGCGTTTCTAGCCCAGCTTGATTTGAATGGTTAATTCCAAGATGATGTATGCTAACATTACTAGAATAATTCCTGCTATAAAGGTCATATATGCTTGCCGTGGCTTGTATGCGTATTTTGTGCTTTGATAGAGCAGCAGCAATCCTGCAATACCAAATGTGTAGAGTATTGTAGCGATGATGCTGTCACTTATAAATTGCTCTGAAAGCTGAGGATAAAGGAAGATGAAACGACCGCTGTAGTAGACGGCTGGTAGCGGTTTCATTATTATGTCGTACAAGCCACCTCCGAATAGGAAGATGGTAAATGAAAGGACTATTGCGGAAAGCATTAGAGTTGAGGGTTTTGCTGTGGCAATTTTTCGGTAAAGCCGGCTGAATGAGAATGAAAGTGAGGATACGTTCTTTTTGATTGCTCTAGACATGATGTTTTTCTCCGCTGTTGATTAGATGTTCGGCTACTTGCTTAGCCCATTCTCCAGTTAAAGGATTCTCTGCAACCTTACTTAAATACTCTTTCCAAGAGATGGATAACGCCTTTTTCCAAGAGGTATATTTTTCAACAATGTTATCGTATGCTTTGTTGTGAAAATCGCAGAAGTCCTTGTTTTGTGTTTCTTTATCACAGAGCTTACACTTCAACACCCTTCACCTTTTCTTTTTTTCTAGGGCAGCTTAGGTTAAAACATAGCTTCCATGGATGTCTTCCTTTCATTTGGACTTGGATAAGCGGCCATCCACATAGTTTGCAGTTCGTTGCCAGCGGCTTCAGGGAGCCTTGCTGAGGAAGAGGGTATGATGTTTTGCATACGCCTTTGAAGTAGTTAGTGCAGCCTATGAAGCGTTTTCTTGTTTTTCTGGAGCGGAGTATAACGAGCTTTCCTGTTTTACAGTTTGGACATTTGCCGATTATTCTGTCTGCGAGTTTCGGTTTTTCTAAGGCTTTGCTTAATTGGATGCCTATGGTTTTTTCGTTTGCTTTTAATTGGGATGTTGCTTTTTTCAGCGTGCTTATTGTTTCTTCGAGAGCTTTTTCTCGTTCTTTTTTTCCGTTTTGGATGTTGTCTATTTTTTCCTCAAGTTCTCGTGTAGACTCTACTGAGATTATTTTTGGGCAGTGTTTTTCCAGAACGTCGAGAACCTCGAAGCCTAGATCGGTTATGGCTATTTCCATGCCTTGTAGATATTTTCTTTTGTAGAGGGTGTGTATGATTTCCGCTCGGGTTGCTTTGGTGCCGATTTCATGTTTTTCCATCTCCTCAAGCAAAGTGCGTTGGTTATAACGAGGAGGAGGGCTTGTGAATCTATCCCCGTAC
>JAGTQT010000109.1:3495-3639 GCA_018396615.1 Candidatus Bathyarchaeota archaeon | reverse complement strand
TTGCGCTTGGCAACATTATCGGAAGCTGCTTTATTAACATAACATGCATTTTGGGAATGACTTTGGCTGCTTCGCCGCTAACTGTGGACATGAAGGGCTTTTCCAATCTCGTTATATTCTCGATAATAACGAATCTTTTTCTGT
>JAGTQT010000109.1:0-3467 GCA_018396615.1 Candidatus Bathyarchaeota archaeon | reverse complement strand
CTGGAGAGAAGGTGCAGTACTGCTATTCCTGTACGCGATATTTCTAGTCATAAGTTTCGGGGGATACAGAACCTAGAGGCAGCAAGCAATGCGCATAAGAATCGAAGAAGTAAGTCAAACAAATTTCAGCGACATTCCAGACCCATGCAGATACTGCCTCTACTGGCAGACAACTGGCGCTTACAGCGAAGAACACCTCAAACCATACAATGAAAGAGAGAAAAAAATATGGCTTAGCAGAGTTGCCAGAGAATTTGGCGAATGCGCCAAAATAGCATATCTAGAGGACAGCCCGGCAGGTTTTGTTCAGTTCGCGCCAGCCAAATTCTTCCCGCGGACAGCGGAATACTCTTCTGGATTGCCTAGCAAAGATGCGGTTTTCGTTGCATGCCTCTATGTTGCGAAGAAAGAGGCAAGGGGGAAAGGTTTGGGGACAGCGATGCTTGAGGACTTGATAGGAGAAGTGGGCAGGCGCGGCTTTAAGGCTCTTGAGACTTTTGCCAGAAAGAGCAGTGCAGAGAATCCTTCTGGTTCGTTAAGTCTTTATCTGAAGTATGGCTTCAAGGTTGTTGTTGATAAAGATGATTTTCCTTTGGTGCGGCTGGAACGCTGATGGTGTGTTGTTGGGTTTTTTTGTAGACAACGCTTAAGTATGACATACGTCATAAATTATGTTGAAAACCCACCATAAAGTCCCGAAACTGTTGAGGATGCATAATCATCTTCATGAGGCTTTTGAAGCCTCCCCCTCTTTTCACGCTCCTCAACAGCGGGAAAATGTTCGGAGGAAAGGAAAACGGAAAAGACTAAATCATATACAATCGATTTGACTCGCGTAAGAGGAGATGGAAGCGTTAAGTGCCCAAAGTGCGGCATCAAAATATCTCCTGAAGACACCACGGAAGAGATTTACACGGTTTTGGAGCCCGTTATGAGAGACAACGTACTAGAGAAAATCGTAGTGCAATGCAAACGATGCCAAAGCCGCATTAGCTTGGTCGGCTTTAAGCCTCATGAAGAAAGCTAAAGATTGTTTATATAATTGGAAAGTAACGACTTAGACTTAAATGAAAAGGATTAAGGCTTTGGCGCTGCTGTCCGGCGGGCTGGACAGTGCCTTAGCTGTAAAGCTGATACTGGATCAAGGCATAGATGTAGAAGCTGTAAATTTTGTTAGCCCTTTCTGTCGTTGTGGACGAGGAGGCTGCGGAGCAGCTGAAGTAGCAAAAAGGCTGAAGATACCGCTGAAAATCATGAGTCTAGGAGAAGAATATTTGAAGGTTGTGAGAAAGCCTAGACACGGCTATGGGAAGAACATGAATCCATGCATCGACTGCCGAATCTTAACATTAAAAAAGGCAAAGCAATACGCCACAAAGTCCGGCGCCTCATTTATCTTCACAGGCGAGGTTTTGGATCAAAGACCGATGTCTCAGCACTTGGCAGCACTGAACATTATAGAGAAAGAGGCAGGACTTGAGGGAAAAATTCTGAAGCCCTTGTCTGCGAAACTTTTGCCACCTACTGAAGCCGAGAAAAAAGGCTGGGTTAGCCGAGAAAAACTTCTGGACATCAGCGGCAGATCACGCAGAAGACAGATAGAGCTTGCTCGCAAATTGGACGTAACAGGTTTTGCTTGCCCAGCAGGCGGATGCCTTTTGACTTGTAAAGAGTTTGCGGCAAAGCTAAAAGACCTTTTCAAGCATAGAAAGCGCGTCTCCCTTAGAGATGTGGAGCTGCTAAAGGTTGGAAGACATTTCAGATTTGGAAAGAGCAAGATTATCGTCGGCAGAAACAAAGCTGAGAACGAGGCTCTGCTTCATCTAAGAATGGGGGAAGACTATGTTTTTGAGGCTCAGGGATGTGGAAGCCCGATTACGCTTCTGCAGGGAAGAAAAACCAAAGCCGCCATAGAGAAGGCAGCAGAACTAACTGCACGCTACTGCGACAATAAACAGGGAAAAGTCACAGTACACTTCGGAAAAACTGCTGCAAACAAGACTATCACTGTCTTTCCGTTAACAGACGAAGCAGTAAACACGCTCAGAATCTAAAAAGTTTGAACCCAAAAAAAGGGGGAAAGCTGCGGATGCTTGCACGCGTTTACCATTTGCCAAATTTGCCGGCGATGGCGAAGTAGTCTTTGAGGTCGACTTTGTAGTCGTGGTTGATGTCTGCGGCGCTGTTCCATTTGCTGTGGCCTGGGTTGGATCCGAAGGCGAGTGCGGCTGCGAGTACGTCTTTGAGGTCGACTTTGCAGTCGGGTGCGCCTAGTTGTGGGTTGATGTAGTAGCTGCCAGTAATGTCCTCAGGAATAGTGATCCACACTGGCCAGGTTTCTTCGATCCATGTGCAGTTCCACTGATTGGGAAGAACAGCATTGTTCTTGCAGAGAGACCATTCGTTTTGAATATGTTTTCGAACTTTGAATTCGTTCTTGCACTTTGATAGTGTAATTTGGAATTGTTCGATTATTGGTATGCCTGGTTTCTCAACGTCTACTGGTTGAAGCACAATGCGAACCTGTCCGCCTACAAGTACTTCAAGCTCTTTGATGTGGAAGTATTCGTAGGCGCCTGTTGGTGGAATTCCTTGTCGCATGTCAATTTTATCGCTAACACTTAGTTGACCTGGGAGGTTTTTGTCAAGGAACCAGCTTGTTAATGTCCATTCTCTGCCTGCATTCGGGTAGGATTCAGCCCAGCCTGTGCCTAATGGGTTTGCCAAATTCACTGGATCGATGCTTGTTAACTCGTACTCGTTGATCAAGTTGCCATTTACATACACGTATTTCTCAGCCAGCAATGCTTCACCGATTTCAATGTACCAATGAGTTCCATTGTAGCGTGCATTTTGCACGTGGAAGTATAGATCTCTACCGGGATATGCGTCAGCCCATAAAACTATGAAGTCGCACTTGTCGAGTTTGCCTGTAATGTTTTGATCCACCCAATGCTTTATGGTGAAGTTGCAGTCCAAAATTCCCTTTGGTTGCGGGAACGGTGGCCAAGCTCCGTGCCATTTGGAGCCAGCTGGATTGTTTATGGGAGTGTCACCTGCAACCCAAGCTTCAAGCCGGAACCATTCGCTTATTAGGTTGAGGTCTTTGACGAGTAAGGTTACCGACGTAGATGTTGATGGAAATCCTGGGTCGATCTTGGCTTCGCAGCTCTTAGCCCATACAGTAACATCCTTCGGCTTAAGCTTGAAGAAACCGTAGGGCGACGTCATGTTTGTGGGGTCGGCGTTCGGGTCTTCGAGGCCTGTGTTCCAGGTTGCGCCTGGCTTGTTAGCGATAAAGCGCAGGTGGCTGCCTTCAGCGTATTCTTCAAGCAGCCATGGACCGTGGCTGATGCAGTTCGGGTCAGGAGCAAACGTGGTCGGATCCCAAGGCTGGCCATCGCTTGGACGAGGGTCGCCTTCGCATATGGGCTTCCATATGTGCTTGGGCAGGATGCGGTTGCCGC
>JAGTQT010000108.1 GCA_018396615.1 Candidatus Bathyarchaeota archaeon | reverse complement strand
ACTGGCATGAAATTCCACAAGGTAAGCGTCAGCTGCAGTATCGAAGACGTCATTAGGGCAGTTGCAGAGTTTCAAGGTCTAGACGTGACCATTGGAACTGCCAAGATCAGCGGCGCTACTTATGCTGATCATAGTGGAGCTGTAGCCTTCAATGAAACCTACGTTAAAAAGGATACTACGACTCTGGACCGCGTCACTGATTGGAAGTTTGACATCGAAAACAATCTCAGAAGAGTGCCTGTAATCCGCTCCAGCAATGGTCATCTGCTGAAGTATCTGCCTTTCCGTCATCGTGCACTCAGTGGAGAACTTACTTTCGAATTTGAAAGCAAGACCGAGGCTGACGAGATCCTGGCTGACACGGAATTCACTCTCGAATTCGGGCTAGGCGGAACCTGCAAAGCTGTCTTTAACTATTGCAAGTGGGATAACATCTCGATTCCCAGCAGGATGGAAGAACTGCTATCTCTGAAGGCTGCCTTTGTTGCCAAGGGCCCTGTTGCGATCACCGCGAGCTAGGAGCTGAGACCGTTGATTTCTGCAGCAGAGACTAAAATCTTGATTCGTGTAGGCGCCATATGGGCTCGATTTTCTGAACGGATCAGTAGATTGCCGAAGCAGCTACAGGACGCTTTCCTGGAGGACATAGAGACAGCGATTGAAAATCGCCTTCGGGCTCTGGAGAGTGCAAAATCATGAAAACAGAATCTTTGGAGATTGATGAGAGATTCGGGCAAGAATATAAGGGGCGCTATGTTTTCCAAGAAATGACTTGGGCTAAGCGTAACCGCATCATTCAGAAGCACACAAAATACAGCAAGGCAACAGGCGAAGTTGAAAGCAGCGACTTCATAGCCATCCAGGCAGAAACTATTTGGGCATCACTGAAGGAACAGCCACAGACTAAGCCCATATCACTTGAGAAGCTTCTGGGCGAGGATATCGGGGTTCCTGTGGAACTCGGCGAATTATTCTCAAAGATTGCGAACAAACTGAATGGCATGAGCCACGAGGATCTCCGTTTTTTACTCGAGCAGTTAGACGAGGAAAGCCGCATCCAGCTCTTCAAGAGTTTCGGCTTTGTCAAGCCTTCGGGTGGACTCCAACACAGCTCGCAAGACAGCCCGCAAAAACCATCCAGCAATTCACAGTCATCCTCAACGTCCTAGACCAGATGGCTCTCGAGGAGAAGGAAAAAGCGGAGAAAGAGGCGAAGAAACATGGCCGTTGAAATAACCTGCGATGTCAGGGGCGTTGAAGAGTTCCAGGCTGCTATGCAGAAGTTTGATAGTGGCATGCAACGCCAGGTTTATCGATATTTGCATAGTTGGGCCAGCGACGTTAAGGCTGCAGCAATGCGGAATGCGCCAGTGAGAACAGGGCATCTACGGAGTACAATTTATGCGAAGATCAAAGATTGGGTTGCCGAGGTCGGAGCTGAGGCTACCTATGCCCTTTTCGTGGAACTTGGCACAAGACGGATGCGAGCTCAGCCATTTCTCTATCCAGCCATTCAGGAGCATCTTCCACAGCTTGAAGCAATAATTGTCGAGGCACTCGAGGCTGCCAAAGTGGAGGCTGCCTTATGAGTTTCCGTGAGATTGCAGTTACGATTCGAGCAGTCAACCGGGCAAGTGCAGAATTCTCAAGGATCCAAACCGACGCTGAAGCCCTCTCTATCAGAATCAAAGGCATTGGCGCCGCTATTGCTGGCTTAGGGGCTACTGGAACAGTCATTGGACATATCGCTCACCAATTCGGCTTATTAAATGATGAACAAGCCAAGGTTTTCAATTCCGCCATGATGGTCGTCACGGTAATGGGTATGTTCATGAGGACTAGCGTCGGGGTGGCTATCGCTCAGAAAGTGTATGCTGCTGCATGCTGGATTGCTACGGCTGCCCAGAACGCGCTCAATATAAGTTATGCGACCTTCCTTGCCCTCACAGGTGTGGGCATCGCGGTGATTGTTGCAGCTGCAGCGGCCATGTGGTATTTCACCAGTCAAATGAACGCAGCTACTGCAAGCGTTAATCAATTCAACGAAGCAACCGGCTCCATGCAGGGACCGTCAACCTATGCGGGACGCAACATTCTCAGAAAAGGCGAAGAGGACATCTACGCAAAAGGAGATTAAGCGATGAGCGTAGATATTCCAAAAATGGCGCTTGCATTCGGCTCAATTGCAATTCCTCAAGGTGACGTTTTAGAAGCAAGAATCACGTTAGCATGCACAGAGGAAGCCAGCAGATTCGAGGTCTTGCTGCAGAACTGGGATAAGAAATACTCTCCAGGCGAGGCTAACGCCATAAGCGTAGGCGTTGATGGTCACATTGACGTGGGCAGAGGTGCAAATGTTCCTCAGTTAATTACGTGCAAGGTTGAAGAAATCAAGTTCTTGTCTGATGCGGTTTCGCATTATGTTAAGGTTTCTGGGCGTGGTTGGGATGAACGGCTTTTCCGCGCACTCGTCACTAAAACCTACATCAACCAAAAAGGGGAGACAATAGTTAAAGACCTCATGGACACGTACGCAGGCCTAAGCCACAACAGAAGCGGAATAGAGCTTGTAGAGGATACTGACACGACATATCAGTTGCTCAAGTATGAAGACACTCCGGTCATGGATATTCTGCAATTCATCGCTGGAAGCGCAGACAAGTCAGGCGTCATCGGCTACGACTTCAGAGTGGCCCCAGACGGAAAGTTTGAGTTCTTCCAACGTGGCTCTAAAACAAATTCCCTTAGCCTCACTGAAAAGCTCGAAAACAGTGAATATGACAAAGATATCCACAGTGTCAGAAACAAGATCACGGTTTACGGCGCCCAAAACTATCAGCTGCCGACTGATGGTGATGGCTGGTCTGATGGATCAGCTGACTGGCTTATGAATGATGATGCTGAAGACTCGCATCAGAACACTGCTTATCAGCTCGTAGGTCAAGTAACGTATGACCCCAGCTCAATAGCCAAAATCATCATTGACGTCGTTGAGCTTCAATGCAGAATGAGCGCGGGCTCCGGGAAATATAAGATCACGTATCAGAAGGAAGGTGGATCTGAAACTGTTATTGTCACCGACCAAGCTTTCAACAACACTGAGTATCAGCTGAAGCAGCATGTTCTCACAGGCGCAAACCGCATCATCGGAGACGTAGGCAAAGACGTGACGATAAGGCACTACACGCTCACGGATAACGCAGCTGACACAGTCTATTCAAAGAACCACAGAGCAGTAGGAGACATAATCTTTGGAGATTGGCTGGCAACCGAAGGCCAGCTCTACTTTGAGACGACAACGAAGCTGGCAGGCAATGGAAGCATAAGGTGCAATTGCACTGGCGTCTACAACTGGGGAATCCTTCTACTGAACCTTCCACAAGAAGCCGACTGCACGGGATTCAGATTCCTTGACTTTCGCATTTACTTAGATAGTAGCCGAAACGGCAGCCTCAACCTTCTCCTGTATGATTACGCAGGAAAATGGGCTTTCAAATACTTGACATTGGCAGTGGGCGAATGGGTCAGTATGCACGTGCCATGCAACCAAGCAAACGCCAACGAATGGGCTGTCCAATCGGGCTTCGACTGGTCAAGAGTTGCAGCGGTGAAGTTTTGGACATACGGAAACGGCTTAGGCCTGCGTACGTGTCCATGAT
>JAGTQT010000111.1 GCA_018396615.1 Candidatus Bathyarchaeota archaeon | reverse complement strand
CGCTGAAGGCCATTGGAGCCAAAAACTCTACTGTGCTAAAAATTTTCATTTTGGAAGCTTTCCTTCTTGGATGTCTGGGCGGCGGTATTGGAATATTAGTTGGCGGCGCATCCTCTTTCTTCATTTCAGAGTTTTCCATTAGAATATTACCGGCTGTTCCTGTGGGTCAGAGAATAACAGCCAATGTATCACCCATGCTCACCCCATCAAATATTATTCTCAGTTTTGCGTTAGGTCTCGCAACAGGAGTTTTAGCCGGCATCTATCCAGCTTGGCGGGCAGCCCGAATGAAGCCAGTGGAGGCGCTGAGGCATGGCTGAAAACATCGTTGAAACAGAGGAATTGACCAAAATGTATAGGAAGGGAAAACTCGAAATAGTCGCACTCCGTGATGTAAACCTCAGAGTTTCTAAAGGCGATATTATCTGCGTGATGGGCCCGTCTGGCTCGGGCAAAACAACGCTCTTAAATATGATTGGCGGCTTGGATAGGCCTACAAAGGGCAAGGTCGTCATAGATGGAGTTGACATCACCAAGCTCGATGAGTCCCAACTCGCGAGCTATAGGCTAGAGAAAATAGGTTTCATCTTCCAGTTCTACAACTTATTCCCTGTTCTAACGTCCTTCGAAAACGTGGAGTTGCCTTTGATTTTGGCGAAGAAGTCTAGAGATGAAAGGAAAAAAAGAGTCTATAGTCTTCTGGAAACTGTTGGCATGACTGAAAGAGCAAACCACAAACCAGACGAACTCAGCGGAGGCGAACAGCAAAGAGTAGCAATTGCCCGTGCACTGGCAAACAATCCTGCCCTAATTCTCGCCGATGAGCCCACCGGAGACCTCGATTCAGAGAACGCCAAGATGCTCATGAATCTAGTAAAAGAATTGAACCAAAACTACTCTCAAACATTTCTGATAGTCACACACGACCCTTTAGTAGTGCAAGAATGTAGCAAAATCTATACAATCAGAGACGGCAAACTCGAAAAATCCAGCGGATAAGACAAATCCCGAGAATTTAAACCGAGATCTAAACCTAACCCCAGCTTTTCAGCTTGACTTACGCTTTCAGAAAATATTTCGCGAATATTATGGCTTCCATTGCGCTTAGTATGCTGGCTTCGGGTGCTTTCTCTATGAAGTTGTCTATGTCGATTTTATCTAGCAATATTGCTAGGTAAGCTCTGGCTGTTAGCTGGTAAAGTATAGCTGTAAAGCCTGTTTTTGTTTTTCTTTCTCCGCTTTTTTCGATGTAGCCATGTTCTTCTAGGGCTCTTACTCTTCGGTTTATTGTGTTGTAGGGTATGTATGTGAAGTCTCTTCGGGTTCTTAGTTTTCGCCATATGTCGTAGATTGTTAGTGAGTCTTGTTGAGCGAGGACCCAGAATATAGCCTTGTTAAGTCTTGCATCTCGCCCTTTAAAGACTGCGACCCTCGCCATTTTATTATCCTGTTCTCATCTTAGCTGTCAGATGACGACTAAAATGCTGGATGCGTCCAGCGGTTAAGAGGGAGACCCCCTGGTGAATGGTGTTGGGATATGTCCGTTTTTGGATACTGTCCATTGCTGGAGCCTCTAATGGACAGTGTCCTTTGGAAGCCTTTGTAATGGATAGTGTCCATTGCGAGGGGCAGAAAATTCTTGTGGTTTTATGGCGATTCTCTAGCGAGGCTGGGAAGATGGTGGAGTTTGTTATCAGGGTGAATCAGCAGAGGACCGCGTACATACCCAAGGAGATCGTTGAGGGGTTGGGCTATGACTGGGTGATGGTGCCCAATACCAAGGCTGCTGTAATCTACGCTAGTCAGTGCGACCTGGAGGCAGCGATTAGGAGCATCGAGGTCATTTTGGAAGGCTTGAAACTCCGGCTCTTGGATCAACGAAAGGGAGGTAGCCGCAGTGCCCTCTGAGGCTTCGACAAACTCTGGGAAGAGCCAGAAGCTTTGGGTCAACTTTGTGATAAGCGGCGAGCCTGCTGACGCCTTTCGCCAACTTAAGGAGAGGGGAATCGTGCACAGCACGCGAGACGCCTTTACACAGGGAATAATGTGTCTCCAAGAAAAGATTGTGAGAAGCGACCTCAAGAAGGCTCAGCTCGAGGCTACGAAAAGTCTGAAGGAGAGGGGCTACCATGGCTGAGAGTTCAGTTAAAAAACCAGTTAAAAATTCAGTTAAAAAACGATTTTTAAAGCATACTAGTATTCAGGCTCTGCTACTGCTGGACGCGGGCAATTACCCTTCAAGAGTAGCCAGAATTTTGGGTTTTTCCCCTCAGTTAATGCATTATCACGTTAAAAAATGGCTGAAAATGGGCTGGATTAGACTGGATGAGAAGACGCCTAACCTAACAACTTACACGCTTGAGCCTTCAGTTAAAAAAAGTCTCACAGGGGGTGAGGTTTTGCCTTATAAAGGCGTTAGGCTTCACGCTTATAGCCTAAAGTTTCCTGTTCTAGATGGTCCTGCAGTTTCGGTTGATTGGAGTAGGGTTCAGTTGGCTAATTGGGCTAGGCTTGTTGGTTGTGAGTGTGGTTTGACTGTTGAGAAGACTACTAGGCATGTGATTATTCATGCTGATGAGATTGTTTCTGAGGACCCGAACGAGGCTACTTTGTTGGCTATTCTTGAGTGCCTGCGTCTTGCTCGAGTTCTTGAAGACACGTTTCAGATGAGGTTGGGAGAGCCTAAGCTTTTGCGGAAGCCGCATTATGCTGTTTCTGATCCTGTGGCTCGTTGGTTCACGGATTTTATGGAGTTAAGCAGTGATGTTGGGAAGATGGACAAGTCTAAGGGCGCTGGCGAGATTGACTATTTTGATGCTGAGCTTGCCAAGGAGTATTTGGTTATGCCTCTTCGGATGTTGGGGCTTCAGGGCGATATGGCTGAGGTTAAAGAGGTTCTGAAAACTTTTGGCGAAGCGATGCGGGAGCACATGAGTTTGATTAGGGGTTTGCAGGCTGTGGCTGAGCAGATGAAGACGCTTATTCAAGAGTTGAGGTTGAACTCGAAAAACTCTGTGGAGGTGAAGGCGAATTGAAGATTGAGCGGATTGTTGTTGGGAAGGGCAAGTCTGTGCCCCGTGATGGCCCCGAAGGTGAATGGAGTAAAGTGTATTATCAGCTTGAGGCTGTGCCTGCTGAGGGCGAGGATGTTCAAGCGATTAGAATGAGCCTTGAAGGCATTTTGGAACAGTGGCTTTCTGTTGAGGCGAAGCCTGAAGCGGAAGTGCCTAAGCTTGATTTGGCTGACCTTGACCAGCTGCCTTGGACTGCTTACAAGACTAAGGAGCCTGCTAAAGAGGGTGAGGCTGGCTGGATTTTTGCTAACACTAAGGGTGCCGAGGAGTTGGTGAAAGCTATGCAGAAATGCGAAGGCAAGCTGGAGCTTGGCGCCTACGAGTATCGGTTCTCTGGAAAGGAAAAGAATTTCATAACTAGAAAGCCTAAGCCGGTGAAGAAATGAGCAAGCTGTTGTCTTCGGATTTTCCTTGCGGGGTTTGCACGAAGAAGGGAGGAGAGATCGAGGAGTGCCCCGTTAACCAATACAAGTTCAAGGTCTTCGGTAGGCGTTGTCCTAGGCAAGAGCCTAAAGAACCCACGGTTGTTGCGGAAGAG
>JAGTQT010000106.1:1884-3676 GCA_018396615.1 Candidatus Bathyarchaeota archaeon | reverse complement strand
CTCGAGTTGTTTTTCAACTTTCAATACTTGTGAAGGAACCACAGGCTCCGCCTCCTCCAGTGGCAGCTTTGCCACGTCGCGAAGGATCTTGCGGAGCTCAGCGGTTCCGATAACGAGCGGATTAACCTTCAACAATTCAGTGATCTGACCCAAAATCTGGCTCAACTTCTCATAATCGAGACTCTCAGGCATACCCCAATTAAGGCGAACTTGGGCCTGAGCCGGGTCTAATCCAGCACTAGCCACAACAGGATCAAAGAGGTAACGCTCGACACAACGCTTAAGAAACCTCTGCAGAGCCGTAACACGACGCTCACCAATTTCTAACGCAGCATTCGCACTTGCCTCAGTAAACCCTCTTGTTGTGACAAGCTTAGCTAAAGGCGTCTCAAGCCCCAACAGAAACTCATCATTCAACGTCTCCACATACAACTCCATGCCACGCATCCTCTCCGCCACAATCGTAGTGACTTTCGCATCCGAGCCCGCAGGCGGATTATGAACAAACCTTGAACCCCGCCTTCCAATCTTGTTAATTTCAGTTCTTACCTCACTCATCTTGTCTTTAGTTAGCCCTGGCAAACTCCAAAGCTCGTTAGGCGCCCCAAAAGTGTAAATCGTGTCAGCCATGCCGCTGTGAATCTTGCCCTTAATCTGATAAAAGGGCTCACGACTTTCACCGTTGCCAATGTCCAAGGGCGCACAGAGACTATGCAAAACGCCAATCCCTAAGGGACTTGACGTCATAACATTATAACCAAGATGAATCAGCTCTTGCCCCGGAATCTCTTTGAGATCACGGTCCCAATCAAGCTGAAACAGCGAAACCTCGCCATCCTCACCAAACTTTAATCCGCGGTCCTTAATTACTTCAAGCGGAACAACCCTCAAAAAATCAATTCGCCTCTTGTTGCCAACCCACCAGAAAACATTGCCCCAACCCACAAGATACCGGCTTGTCTCCTGAAGACGCTCATCAAGACCGACGCGCTCACAGAATTCATCAACAATCTCCTTCGCAGTTTTGCCTTCAGCTTTCTCCTGATACTCCTCATTGCACGTAGTATAGAAGCCCTGGCCAGCAACCTGATCCGCAAGAAAATCAATACTCGCCCGAGCAGCCAAGTCAGCAAGATAAACCTTCGTCATGGTCTTGAAGCTGACTTCAGGAGAGACACCCATGACCTTCTCTGTAGATGACACGAAAAAGGTACTTTCATGAAAAGCACTCCGAAATCTACTTAAAATCGACTGCAGAGGCGAGGGCATGCTTCTCTATATTTACGCAAATTAGTTATAATACTTTCTACATTTTAGAATCTGAAAGCTGAAAACTGAAGCTTTCAAACAGAGCGGGAGAAACTTGCAAAGGCTGAAACTGGAAGGCCAGAATCTTCTAGAACCCTTCTTCATAAACTCTCTTTTCCCGCCCTCAAAACAGGCGCCTTCCAGCAGCAAACCCAACACGACAGGAGGTGAAAAAACAATGATTGAGATAACTTTCGGCATCCCAGTTTTCATTTCCATTCTCATGGCGGTCTTCACCAGTCTCTTAGGTTACTTCCGAAACACGCCACCAGAAAATTTCAACGCAGGCAAATTCATTGCAACATTAATAATCGGTCTAGTCATTGGCTTCATGACCAGCGCCTTAGGCTGGACCTATGAAGTGGCGACAGAATGGCTGGCGACCAGTGGTTTAATAATTTGGATATATTGGATAGCAGAAATCGTCGCGAGACGCCTACCAAATTTACAAACAAGCACAAAACCGACAGCCTAGAATGGCATT
>JAGTQT010000106.1:0-1866 GCA_018396615.1 Candidatus Bathyarchaeota archaeon | reverse complement strand
TCCTTTTTTTAGAAAACAGTCTTATAGAAGAATGTTCTAGACCAAAGGTCCCCTCTGAGGGAGGAGAAAAACATGGCAGAAAGAAACATTTTTCTGTTAAAAGCAGCGCTCACCATCAAACTATCCAAGCTAGGCTTCGATGCTGGAATTTGCCATAACTGTGGCAGAATATTCGAGAAAACCAAAGGAAAGACGCTATGCAATGATTGTCAATAATACCTTAAAGAAATACTACGAGTACTCCCTTTTTTCTGCTTCACCCCAAACATCAACCGCAAAACCCGTCAACGCCTAATGTTATCTTTTCCACCCTCTGTTTTCTTCGCTAAAGTCTGCTGATAGCCCTCTGGTAATAAGACTTTCAAGATCATCGAAGGTTATCTTTTCGATAAGGCATGGAAAGCAAAGAACCTCTTGTGCATAAACCCGAACCCTGCGAGTCCAGCGGCGCCGGCGTAGCTTAACCTTGACGCCATATCGTTCGCCTATTCGAATTTTCAGATGGCACTTTGAGCATAAGCGTTCTTTGCCAGTCACATGAACAGTGAAATCGCCTAAAGAATAATTCTTCTGAGATAGAACCACACGCCTGAAATGATCTATCTCAAGAGGCTTGCGGATAACGAGAAGCTTAGGATGATGCATGTTATCGCCTAAGAAGCCGCCCTGCTGTATCTCCACAAGGCCATTTTGCAGCATTAAGTCCAAGACTTTTCGAAACTCTCGGCTTCCCGCTGTCTTGTAATTTAGCAACTTTGCGAATTTAGAAAGCTGAAGAACTTTGCCTTCTTTCAGCGTAATCGGCTTCACATCTCTTCATCTGCTAACGTTCGCGTTTCCTCTATTTCTTTCTTATCAACTGCAGCCCAAACATCAAAGGCAAACTTTGTTACAGCCCATTTCCAACCACGCTTCTCAAAAAGCCTCTCCCCTATCTCATATTCAAGACGCTTATTCATCCGCTGGATCCGACGAGAAACATGGAAATGCTTAATCGGTTGCCCCTTAGTATCCTTGTATTGAGGCAGGGCTGCAGCGACATCCTTCGGGTAAATACCTCCACGACCCGATTCGTAAACCATCTCCAAAATATCTAAATCAAGCTGATCCTCACAAGCGAATTTCTGAATCAATGGGATGTCAAATTGAAAATAACCAGCACCCTTAAGACCATTCAAAATAATGCGTTGCACATCTCGGACCTCACTGATCTCCGTTAAAACCCGCTTCAGCAGGTATTGATTATACTTGAGGCGACCTATTTTCTCCGCTGAGGAACGTGTTTTTTTCAATGGTTGTGCGGAAGTCTCGCTTGATTCTTGCTTAATCTGTTCAGCCATGGTAAAACCTCTCATGGGAGAACATCAACTTTTAAGCTCCATAACTACATCTCCAGAGTTAAGAAAGGCTAAACACGAAAAGCATGGACTTTTCCCATACTCGGTGTACCGAGCAAAAATGGCTTCTGTGCGGCTTTCAGCTGACATAATCATCTCCCCTAGGCAAAGAATTTCTAGGTCCGGAGCCCAGCAGCTTACTCAGGACGTCGTTGATTTGATCGAAAAGCCTTTCGTTCCTCTCTGCCCAATCAGGATAAGTCGCCAAAACCTCTAAACTGTCAGGATGCGTCTCATCTCCTACTTTGATCACTATACCATTGCTCTTCTGAAACAAGTCAATCGTAAGCTTTGGCAACCGTTGACCCACAGGAAACACGTAGTGAGCGCCCTTAAACCGTAGCCCACTAAGGATTTCCTCCAGAACCTTAATGTCCGTGATTAAGCCCGTAAAACTGAAAGCATTGCAAATCAGCTGATACGCCCTACCAAGATTAGCAGGCTTCCGCACATACAAGTTAACACGTCC
>JAGTQT010000022.1:3604-21258 GCA_018396615.1 Candidatus Bathyarchaeota archaeon | reverse complement strand
CCAATTTCCAGCATCGGCTTCTCTTTTATTCCAACACAAAACAGAACCAAACTTTTTCCTAGATAATTTGTGCAATGCAAGTCAATTTATTACTTTAACATTAAATGCTAAATCCAAAAAATACATTTACAGAACTCGCCGCTTATCTAAGAAGTTTGACAACGCTGCTTAGAACCATAGACAAACCTATCGAGAATATAAGACCAGCAAGAAGACCAAACCAGCCTACGCTCGCACTTATCACACTCGCTGCCCAATTGAAGAAGAATGCCATGCTAAAAGAGAAGCCGATGCTGGAAATTGAATCCGCCTTTTTCCGAACTGGCTCATGATAAGCTATTCGGAACATTAGGATAACTATCTGGAATATGCCGCCGATTATGCATAACTCCATCAACGCCGTGTACAAGATGGGATGAGGGCTTTGAGGTGCGTAAAACACAATGTTCTCACTTACATTGGCAGGATGGAAATCATTTACAAAGTCGACGATCTCGCCTGAAAAGTTGGGCGTAATAATCCAGACCACAGCTAAAGCAATGAGGAAAAAGCCGAAAGAAACAAGCCCGATCCAGTCGCTTGTTCTAGTCCAATGCCGCCAACTCTTCTCCACGGAAGACACAAAGCACACCTAGAAACGGTTAAGAAGACTTGGTATTTAAAGCATTGCCAAAACAAACACGCTTAAAAGCTAAACTGACCACATTTCCATGAGTGAAAAAACCGTTGAAAGTGCTTTTAATCGAACCTCCTAAAGAAGAATGGTTTGTCATGGGCGAATATCTTCCTCCGCCCTCCGGCATCATTCAGCTTGGAGCTTACTTAGAGAAAAAAGTAAAGGACGTGGAAATCAAGATTTTAGACTGCAACGCCCAGAACATCGACTGGTCCTACTTGCCCAAGCACATAGAAGCGTTCAACCCCGACATCGTGGCTTCAAGCTCAGTTGCAACCTGTAACACTTACGTGGTTGCGAGAGCTCTGGAAACAGCCAAAAAAGTGAACTCTAACATATTAACAGTCACTGGCGGACAACATTTCACTGCAACCACTCAAGAAAGTTTGGAAGCCTTTCCGGAAATAGACGTGATTGTTCGAGGCGAAGGAGAACAAACTTTTGCGGAACTTGCTAGAAATCTGAAAAAATCAGCCTTACCCAACATTGAAGGCATCTCATTCAGAAACAAAGCAGAAATCGTCCATAACCCGCCAAGACAGTTAATAGAAAACCTAGAAGATCTTCCCTTTCCAGGCTACCATCTCGTCAAAGACTGGGTTAGAAAGTATCATTTTTCAGCTATGGCAGGCAAGGATGCGCCATACGCGTTAATAGAAGGTTCGCGCGGATGCCCCCACTCCTGCACGTTCTGTACGCAGTGGCTTCATTGGGGAAAAAGATGGAGAGTCAAATCTCCTCAGCGCATTGCAAGCGAAATCGAGTTTTGCTGCACTAATTATGGAAGCAAATTTGTCTGGCTAACAGACGACAACCTTGGCGCAGGCACCAGAGCAGAAGAGATAGCAGACGAAATCATCAAGCGTAAGCTACCGTCGGATGTAACATGGTTTGTGCAGGCAAGATGCGACGACATTGTCAGACATAAAGACGCCCTACCGAAGTTGCGGAAATCTGGATTAAACTGGGTACTGCTTGGAGTTGAAAGCTCCGAGCCTTCAACACTTAAAAACTTTAAAAAGGGAATAACCCCGAACGACGCAAAAGAAGCGGTTAAGCTGTTAAAGGAGAATGGCATTTTTGCGCACGCCATGTTTATAATAGGCAACAGAAAAGACACCGCGCAGTCCATTGCAAGACTTCGAGAATTTGCCAATGAACTGGATCCAGATCTTTCCATATTTGCTATTCTCACGCCGTTTCCAGGCAACGAAGTCTTCGAAGAAGCTAGGAAAAATGGGTGGATTGAGGATTTTAACTGGTCTCACTACGACATGGTTCATGCCATAATGCCGACTGAAACGCTGTCGAGAGCCGAAGTACAAGAAGAGCTTTACGAATGCTACAGAAGCTTCTATGGATCTTGGAGCCGAAGATTTCGCGGACTTTTCTCTGGCAATGCGCTTAGACGCCGAACTTATTGGCACATGTTAGGCAGTAGCGTAATGCGAGAGATGAGAAACCTTCTTAGGGCGCCATAAATGTTGAAGATATCAAAACTTGTGCTTTTCTTCTCGGTTCTTGTTTCCTTATTCGGCATATTTACGGCGATCATGTTTGCGCTTGTTCCGCATTCAGCCACGGCACAAACGCTTAGAAAGCCTGTCGTGGGATCGATTTTTCTGCTAATATGCCTACTTGGGCTCTTGGCGGCAGTTCGACCTAAAAGATGTTCCAGCGTTCTTGCCTTTCACAGCAAAGTAGACAAAACCAACATCCACACTTCGCTGCATCAAGGTCTCTCCGTAATCGGGCATCACGTTAACTGTGGAGAATTTTCTTCCCACGTAGCCAACTTTTTTGGGCGAATCTACTGTGCAGCATGTGCCGGCTTGTTTCTAGGAGCACTAGTTGCCCTAACAGGTGGGGTTTTATACTTTTTCACAGATTGGGCAGCTGGAATCGTTTATTTTTCTTTTCCAGCAGTATTGACGGGAGCAATGTTCATTGCTCTAGGTTTCGCTCAGCTGCTATTTAAAGGAAAAATGCGAATGGTGCTGAACGTGCTTTTCCCTTTCGGTGCATTCTTAATCCTTGCAGGAACGGATGCGGTTGCTCAAAACGTTTTTGTCGACCTTTACCTAACCGCACTAATCATTTTTTGGATATGGACTAGAATACTTCTGTCAAGATGGGATCATGCCAGAACATGCAGGATATGTAAACGTGCTTGCAGTATTCGATCTTGCTAGCGACGGCGTAGCGCGTACAATGCTCCGATAACTATCAGAATGCCGAAGATCATTACTGCGACGGGAAACGCGTCCAGATGCTGAAAGATCGAGTCGGGAAACGCTTGGCGCAGAAACCAGAAGAGCCCCGCCAGTAAGATGATTATTCCTATGGCAAGACCAAAAACTGTTCCGCCTCTGGGGATACCGAAGCACTCGTCCTCAATCCTTCTATAGTGAACGCTCTCTCCAGTTGTGTACAATTTGGCGCCGCACTTTGAACAGACGTGAGCGTCATCTGGATTCTGAGTCCCACACTTAACACAGTAAACCAAGGTTGATCACATTCTACCATAAGAGCGCTTACTATTTAAAGACTTTTGGCAAGCCCGCTCTGTTGTGGTTTCGGATGTTCGCCTTGAGCTATGAGAGTGTCTAGCTGAGTCTTGTTTAACGTCTTTCCGTGAAGGTATCTGCCTCGAAGCTTCGAGTTTTTCAGTAAAGTCTTCCGTAGCAGCAATGGTTCTTCGAAACGAAATACGTATTTGAATTCTAAAGCTTTTTTCCACCGGTGTCTCTTGCACTCGTCAATTTCCTCAGCGGAAAGATTTTCTTCCCCATAGGTGTTTTCGACAACACCGTAGCCTACGAAGGCGTCTCCCAAACCATTGTTATGCACGAACATAATTGTCTGTCCTGATCGCCATTTTCTCTGTAGACCTGTGTAGTAAATTGCCCTGCTAAAAACCTGGTCTACCCATTGTTTTGTTGCGATTCTGAGAATGTAGCCGTCTGCATCCAAGCTGTTGAGCCCCAGACAAAAATATCATGTATAACTGTTAAAAGAATTGTGGAGAACTTGCATGCAAAGGACAGGCTAACGTTGCTAAAGAAAAAAGCTGGCGATTGTGATGCATAGTCATATTCCGTAGTGCATGACGGTGATGAGGTAATCTTTCAAGTCTACTACTCCATCATCGTTTATGTCCAGATTCGACTGATACCGCGGGTCACCGATCGAAGAGCCATATGCCAGAGCAACTAACAGCACATCCTTCAGATCAACTGTTCCGTCGCCATTAACATCTCCAATCAGGAGACCAACCTCAATACTGCAGCTTATGGAGTTGTCAGCCAAATCTGTTTCATTCCGAATAGGCCAAGCATACGCAGTAACATTGTAGCTTCCCGTAGGCCATCCCGTAGTGTTCCACGTAAAGGTTATGACCGCGTATTCATCAACTTGGGGGGTTACTAGCTTTGTTTGCAGCTCAACTGGGGTATGCAGATGTATGTAAAGTGTTAGGTTGAAAGTCTCAGGGCCGTCACCTTGATTTGCCGCCGTTACGGCTATCGACACGGAGTGGTTCTGAATCACGTAGTTCTTGCCGGCTTCAATGTCTGTTATCGCGATGTCGCAGAGGCTACCCCTGCTGATTTCGTAGTAGCCGTTTATCTTGCTTCCTATTTCAATTTCCTTGTTGTCTGGATCAAGCAGATATGTGTCAGGATTATTGATACGAAGGGTAGTGGACAGCTTTGTTCCCGGTTCTGCTGGGATTGCAGTTATATTGAACTCGATAATGGCGATTTTTCCCTCATGGCCCCATGGCGGTGATGGTGGAAGACCTCCCTTGACCACTGCAATCATAATTCTGCCTATGCCTTCTGCAAGGTGCCAGTAGTTCGGATCCGGCGGAGTAGGCATTGCTGTGTAGGGTGATGGCATAAAGAATTGCGGGTCGCTGCTTGGAACAAACCACCGTGTTACGTTGATTATGCTATCGTTGAATTCCATGTAGATTTGCGCGCCGCCGATATCTGTCACATCATTGCACCAGAGTGTTACGTTGAATTTCGTGCCTATACTTGCTGTGCGAGTAGTGAAAACGCACATGGCAGGGTCGACATAAACAGCGCTTGAGCATTCTGCATCGGGAACCCATGATAGGAAAAGTGATAGGGCTACCAATGTTGCCAAAAGAAATGTGACACAAACTGTTCTAGACAGCGATCTCTCCTCAGTTAATCTTGCAGTTTCTTTCCTAATAACGGTTTTGAAAGCTTCAAGAAATGGATTAGGGATTGATGGCTATTTTTATCTCAGTCTTCGACGTGGACAATATTTCAAAAGCTTCTCTGATCTCGTTAAGGCTCATCTTTCTAGTCACAAGAGGCTTGACATCAATCGTTCCAGAAGCTATTAGGTTCAAGGCTTTCCTAAAATGCAGAGGAGTAGCATGAAACGCTCCCATAACCGTGGTTTCCCCATAATGCAAAATTTCGGTGCTAACCTTTATCTCAGTTCCAGGTGGGCAGCCGCCGAACTCTAGGATCGTTCCACCTTTCCTGACAAGCTTCAACGCTTGTTCCCATGTGGAAGGTAATCCGATAGCTTCTATCACAATGTCGGCGCCGTATCCGCCGGTCAACTGTCGAACAGCTATATGGCTGTCTGTTTTTTGAGGATTAATGATGTGATCTGCGCCGAGCTTGGCTGCGAATTCCAATCGTTCATCAACTAGATCAATAATTATCGTTTTCTCAGCACCCATCCTCTTCACAGAGAGAAGATGAAGCAGCCCTATTGGTCCAGCTCCGATTATGACGACGCTGTCTCCCATCTTTATTCCTGCCTTTTCGACGCCATGCAAGACGCAGGCTAATGGCTCTGTGATTGCTGCCTCTTCATAGGAAATATGCTGAGGAACCGGCTGCATGTTCACTGAAACCATGCGCGCAGGTACCTTGATATATTCTGCGTAGGCACCCCAAAGCCAGATCATGTCCTCGCAGAGGTTATAATTGCCTTTCTGGCACATAACACATCGTAGACAGGGCGCGCTGTTTCCTCCGCGGACGCGCATTCCCTTTTTTGGCCAGTCTAGGCCTTCTCCTACTTCGGCCATGTCTCCAGCCCATTCGTGACCGAAGATTGTTGGAAGTTTTATTATTTTTTCAACATATCCTCTCTGAAATATTTTGAGATCTGTTCCGCATGTTGTTGCTGCTTTGACTTTGACTAGAACCTCTCCAAGCTTTGGTTTTGGGATATCAACTTCTTCTATGCGTAGATCTTTAACCCCGTAGAGCATTGCCACCTTCATTTTGTCTTCACTCATCGAAGACCACGACCTTTAGGCTTTCTTTGCATTCATGAGCAGTTTCAAACGCCTTTGCCGTTTCCTCAAGCTTGAATCGATGCGTTATTAACGCCTTCACATCCAGTTTGCCTAATTCTATGAGCTCAAGAGCAGCTTTTGTCTCCAAGTGAGAAGTCGAGTAGGATGGGATTATGTGGATCTCGGAAAAGAAAAGCTCCTTAGGGCTTATCTGCAGCAGTTCGCTAGGTCCTGTCGGAGCGAAGACGCAGAGAGTTCCGCCTTTTCTGCATGCTTTCAAACCGTCCTCGTAGGCTTTTAGGCTTGGCGCAGTCACCATGACGATGTCTGCGCCTTTCCCATCTGTGTTAGATTTGATGACTTCGGCAAGGTTTTCCTTTCTCACGTCAACAACCACATCGGCACCATATCTTCTTGCCGCATCTAAGCGATAATCAATCAGGTCGCTCGAGAAAACCATTGAAGCACCATGAATCTTTGCCAGCGCTATGTGAATCAACCCAGTTGTTCCAGCTCCAATTACGGCAACGTTGCTATTTTTCTGAATGTTGCATTTTCTGAGAGCCCTTAAACAGCAGCCTACAGGCTCTATCAAAGTGGCTTCTTCAAAGCTTAGGGTCTTTGGAATTTTCAAAGTATCCAGTCTAAGGTTAGGGGTGGGAACCTTGAAGTACTGTGCGAAGCCGCCGGGTTTAATGTTGGTCTCGTGAAACTGACTGCAAAGGGTGTAATCCCCCCGCATGCAGTGGTCGCATTCTTGACATGCAACATGGTGGTGAACGAATACTCTGTCGCCGACTTCGAAGCCTTGAACGTCTGCTCCTTTCTCGACAATTGTTCCTGCGGGTTCATGTCCCAAGACTAGAGGCGCGCGAGTTTTTAGATACCAGTCCATAAGGTCAGAGCCGCAGATGCCGCATGTCTTCATCTTGACTAAAACTTCGTCTTCGCCTATTTGAGGTGCCTGCATTTCTTCTATGCGAATGTCACGTTGACTGTAATACATTGCTACCTTCATTTTGACTCCATGCCATGTTCACAGGGAAAACACTTAAGGCTTTTCCGAGCCAAAAGTGAAAATCGGTGCCTTGCGCGGGTCTTCAGTTTTCAAAGGTCCAACATTTTTCAATCGTTTCTTTTATCTTGCCTAGGAACATGGCTGCCGGCGCTCCATCGACTATTCGGTGATCATAAGAAAGAGTTAAAGTAACAGTAGCTCTGATCTCGATTTTTCCGTCTTTCACAACAGGTTTTTCAACGATTCTTCCGATGCCGAGTATTGCTGCTTCTGGAGGATTTATTATTGGCGTAAAGAAATCGACGTTGTACATGCCTAGGTTCGTGATGGTGAACGTGCCTCCGCTCAGTTCTTCTCTTCCAAGTTTGCCGATTCGAGCCTTCTCAGTTAACTCTTTAAGAGCCACATCGATCTGCTTCAAAGATTTTTCGTCAACCTTATGCAAGACTGGAACTACGAGCCCATGTTCCGTGGCAACAGCAACCCCGACGTTTATGTCTTCGTAAACTTTTATCTTGTAGTCTCCTGTCAGCGTAGAATTTAGAAGGCGATGTTCTGCTAAAGCCTTTGCGGCTGCCTTTACGAATATTGCGGTGTACGAGACTTGATGTTTCTCGTGAAGTTTTACGGCTTCGGCAAAGTCAACTTCCATGGCTACTGTGCTGTGAGGAGCGGTCTTGAAGCTTGTAGAAACTCGTTCCGCAGAAATCTTACGAAAACCAGTTAAAGGAATTGTTTCCTTGGCTGCTGGCATGACTCCTCGGCTTTGCTCTATGTATCTTGCAACGTCGTCTTCGCTGATTCTTCCTTCAGGTCCGCTTCCAGCAACGGCTGACAAGTCTATTCCGTGTTCTCGCGCTAAGCGTTTGGCAGCAGGAGACGCTAACACTTTCTTTTCCTCTTCCACCTCTTCGGAGGCTTGAACGGCAGGTGCTATTTCTGGAAGAGGTTCATCTGGCTCTGCTATGAGCGCTAGTATGGCGTCAACCGGCGCACTAAGACCCTCAACAACAACAATTCTCCTAAGAATCCCGGAGGCAGGCGCCTCAAGATCGTAGGTAGCTTTTTCAGAAATAATCTCCACAATAGGCTCACCTTTCTCTACGTTTTCGCCTTCTTTCTTATACCATTTGCCGACTACGCCTTCCTTCATAGTTAAGCTAAGTTTAGGCATAACAACCTTCGTTACCATGCTAGACAACCTCCTTAACAGCCTTGATTATACTCTTCTCGTCCGGGATCACGTACTTCTCCAGCGGTGGACTGAACGGGATAGGAGTGTCTGGCTCAGCGACACGCTTTACTGGCGCGTCAAGATAATCTAAAGCCTCTTCAGCCACGACAGCAGCGATTTCCGCGCTGACGCCGGCGGTTCTGCAATCTTCAGTTACTATGACTATTCTCCCCGTTTTCTTCACAGACTTGATTATGCCTCGCCTGTCGAGAGGCGTCAACGTTCTTGGATCTACAACCTCAACGCTGATGGCGCCGTCTTTCTCAAGTTCTTTGGCAGCGTTCAAAGCCTTATGAACCATGAACAACACGGCTACAACGGTGACGTCTGAACCTTCCCTTTTCACATCAGCCACGCCGAAAGGTACCGTGTAGTCGTCTTGAGGAACCTCGCCTTCAAGTGGATACAGCAGTTTATGCTCACAGAGTAAAACCGGATTATCGCCGCGAATAGCGGTTTTTAGCAGTCCTTTAGCGTCAAAGGGAGTGGAAGGCACAGCCACATACAAGCCTGGAACATGCATAAACCATGCTTCCAAGCTCTGGGAGTGGTGCGACGCTATGTTTACTCCTGCGCCAAAGGGCGTTCTCACTACCATTGGACATTTGGCTTGTGCCCCAAACATATAACGTATCTTCGCTGCTTGGTTTGCAATCTGATCCATAGCTAAAGCGGTAAGGTCGCCGAACATTATCTCGGCTACTGGGCGCATGCCTGTTATTGCAGCTCCGACAGCGGTGCCTACGATGGCTGACTCAGATATCGGGGTGTCTCTGACTCTTTCTTCTCCAAATTCTTGCGCTAAGCCATCCGTCACTTTGAAGGCGCCTCCCCAGTATTTTCCTATATCCTCGCCCAGAAGGAACACCGATGCATCTCGATGCATCTCCTCTATTAACGCTTCGCGCAACGCATCTCTATAAGTTATTTTACGCATTCCTCTTCCTCCTAAGCGTAAACGTCTTCAAGCGCTTCTTCTGGCTGTGGATACGGGCTCTCCATCGCAAAGCGCACAGCTTCTTCAATCTGCAGCGAAACCTCTTTTTCCACAGCTTGAATTTCACCTTCCACAACCCCGAATCGCAGCAGCTTATCGCGAAATCGTTTAATTGGATCCTTGCTTAGCCATTCAGCCACCTCGTCTTTTGGCCTGTAACGTGCGGGGTCAACACGAGAGTGCCCCCTATGGCGGTAGGTTTTGCACTCAATTAGTGTGGGACCTTCACCGCCTCTTGCTCTTTCAGATGCTTTGCATGCAGTTTCGTACACGGCAAGCACGTCGTTGCCGTCAACGCTTACGCCGGGGATCCCGTAGGCTACTGCTCTGTCCGCGATGTTCTCGATGTTCATGGCAATTGACTGCCTGGTTCCCATGGCGTAGAGATTGTTTTCACAGACGAAAACAACAGGAAGCTTCCAGATTGAAGCCATGTTGAGGCTTTCGTGGAAAGTGCCTTGGTTTGATGCGCCTTCGCCGAAGAAGCATGCCACGATCTGATCTGTTTTCCTAAGCTTAACAGACAGCCCGGCGCCAACGGCGATTGGCAGGCCGGCGCCGACTACGGCTGTGGCGCCCAACATGCCTATTGAGAAGTCGGCTATGTGCATTGAGCCTCCTTTGCCTTTGCAGTAGCCAGTTTTCTTGCCCAGTATTTCCGCCATAGTCCGCTTGAGGTCAGCGCCTTTTGCTATGCAGTGTCCATGTCCCCTGTGCGTGCTGGTGATATAGTCCTCTTTTCTGAGGCTGCTGCATACGCCGACCGCGACTGCTTCTTCTCCTGCGTAAAGGTGGATTGTGCCTGGAACGAGGTTTTGGCTGTAAAGTTCGAATAGTTTTTCTTCGAAGCCGCGAATTTGCAGCATCTTTTGGTACATTTCAACTAGTTTTTCTTTGGGTAGGTCTGTTGTCAATTTTGGCTTCGCCTCCTTAGGGTTGTGCTGGTTTGTTTCTTATAGACCTTGACGCTTTTATATCCATTTGTGGACTGTTTCTTCGAAGAGAATGATAGCTGTGAATAGTGGTTCTAGAGTAGCTGCAGTGCTTCTCGTAGCGCTGAGTTTTCTTTCGCAGCATCTCATCGCCTATTCTCCGTGTTTGATGGCTGTTGACTCTGATTTTCTTAAATATGAGGTGACTGACGTTTTCGTAGGCACCTTTAGACACAGAATAGAAATCCACAATTCTGATAAATACAGAGTTAGTGATTTGAAATTGTTCGTTCCGTTGCTGACTAATGAAACCGCTCGTTACTATGTCTTCTTGTCTGACATTTCTGCGCCAAGAAAATATGATGAGCTTTTAAATGATAGTTATGGAAACCTTTACGCCTACTGGAAGGACCTAGTTGTTGACGTGGGAGAGGACATCACTGTAGAGCTATGCTATAAGGTGCTTTCCTACGGCGTTAAATACATTGTTGATCCAAACAGGGTAGGCAGCTACAAGCCTGAGTCCAATTTCTACAAGAACTTCACGCAGCCAGAAGCGCTAATAGAATCTGACAATCCTGAAATAGTCTCAAAAGCGCAGAGTATTACTGGCAACGCAGTTAACCCGCATGAAAAGGCTTCTCTGATATACAATTATGTAGTTAAGCATCTCAGTTATGCCAGACAAGAAGAGGAGAACGGCGCTTTGTGGGCTTTGAGAAACGAGGTTGGAGACTGCTCCGAGTTCTCCTATCTTTTTGTTGCACTTTGCCGTGCCGCAGGGATTCCTAGCCGCATTAAAACGGGATTCGTGTTTCACTCTGCTCCAGAGGTTTTAGAGGACGGGCACATGTGGGCAGAGTACTATCTGGAGAACTATGGATGGGTTCCTGTTGATGCGGCTTGGAAGCAGTTTGACAGAATCGACGCTAGACATTTCAGCACCATGCAAAGCATACCTGAAAGGATACCATACACGAACTACTACTTCAGTACCAAGACCTATTTGGTTCTAGAAGACAAGCAAACATTAGTTTTGACCCCGAGCTCTCCAAGTCTTTTCGGCGACGCTGATTTTGCAAGCAACATCACAGAAATCGTTCGAGAAATGAAACAGATTGATATTGCGTTGTTTCTGGCGACTATGTCAAGCAGTGGATTTCTCTTTCCCTCTGAAAGTCAGAAGATTCTTAACACGTTTGAAGAATGTAGGATCGGGCTGCAGCAGGCTATCGAGCAAAAAAGCAACTTAAAGCTAAGTGAAGTTTCTCAGAAAACAAAGGAGATTTTCCAGGGTGTATGGTTTCTTCTCTTGAAGACCTTGATCATACTTGCTTTTATCTTCACCATCCCCCTTTTAATCGTGATTATTCTTCTGGCGAGAAGACGAACCAGAAAATTTGTAGCACAAACAATATAGACTCCAAAACATAAAATTAAAAAGTGCAAACAAGGTGGGCATCCGTCTCTAGGTGTTGGAATGCAGAGATCCTACAGTAAACTGCTGGGAATCGTTGGAAAACCGAATACGGGAAAGTCAACGTTTTTCTCTGCCGCAACAATGGCACCAGCAGAAATCGCCAACTACCCCTTCACCACAATCAAGCCTAACCGCGGAATCGGTTATGTAAGGACCCCATGCATTCACGAGGAATTCAATGTAAAAGACACGCCAGTCAACTCTCTATGCCTAGACGGAGTAAGACTTATCCCCGTCGAATTTATCGACTGCGCTGGCCTTGTGCCTGGAGCGTGGGAAGGAAGAGGACTGGGCAACCAGTTTCTGGATGAAATCAGAAAAGCCGACGCCCTAGTTCACATAGTAGACGCTTCCGGAGGAACAGACTGCGAAGGAAGACTATGCAACCTCGGCGAACATGACCCGCTGGAGGACATAAAGTTTTTAGAAAGAGAAATAACAATGTGGATGGCGAACATACTTAAAAAGGACTGGCCGAAAATTGCTCGAACCGCAGAGTCAGACACAAAAGATCTTTACCCAATGTTGGAAGAAAGATTAAGCGGACTGGCAATAAAGAGACCGCAGATAATTCAAGCTGTTAAAAAGGCTGAGTTGAACGCTGACAAAGCTGCCTCATGGAGCGAAGACGAGTTTTTAAGATTTGTAGACTGCCTGAGGCAGATTTCCAAGCCTATGCTGATAGCGGCAAACAAGATGGATCTGCCGCCATCAGAACAAAATCTGCAAAAACTCATGAAGACAAACTACGTGGTTGTTGCCTGCTGCGCTGAGGCGGAGCTTGCGCTACGGAGAGCAGCGGAGAAGCAACTAATAGACTATAAACCTGGTGACTGCAACTTCAGAATGCTTAAGCCAGAACAGATGTCCCAAGCTCAGATCAAGGCGCTTGAAACTATAAGAGAAAAAATTCTGCTTAAAGCAGGCTCCACTGGTGTTCAGGACGCCATAAACATGGCGTATTTCAAGCTGCTCAATATGATAACAGTGTATCCCGTGGAGGATATTGAGCATCTTTCTGATCATAACGGAAGAGTGTTGCCTGACGCGTATCTTGTGCCCTATGGAACGACGGCACGGGAATTCGCCTACATTATTCACACAGAGCTGGGTGAAGGCTTCCTCTACGCTGTGGATGCAAGAGAGAAGAAACGGGTTGGAGAAGACTACATTCTTAAAGATCGGGACGTAATTTCCATAGTGAGCACTAGAAAAAGGGCATAAAATTAGCCGCCAAAACGCCTTGTTCGACTTTGAAAAGTTCTCACAGCCCGCAAGAGATCAATTGCCCGAAAATCAGGCCAACAGATATCCAAGAAACAAAGCTCACTATAAGCAGACTGCCACAGCAAAAAGCCGCTTAGTCTTTCTTCTCCTGAAGTTCGAATAATTAGGTCTGGATCCTGCTTAGGCATATGCGCCGTGTAGAGGAAGCGTTCAAACGTTTGCTCGTCGATTACTTCTGGGCTTATTTCTCCATGTTGCGCTTTTTCAGCTATTTTTCTTGCTGCATCAACTATTTCGGCTCTTCCGCCGTATGCAAACGCAAAGTTCAAAAAGTGCTCGTCATAGTTTTGGGTTGCTTTTTCCGCGTCCATTATCAGCTTCTGCAGGCCCTCAGGCAGCAGATTTATTCTGCCGATAACTTTGACGCGAACCTTGTTTTTTACTATGCGCTCGTCTGAAAGGATTTTGCGAAACTCGTTTTCAGCGATGCGCATAATTTCGTCGACCTCTTCCTTTGAGCGCCGAAAGTTCTCTGTGGAAAACGTGTACAACGTTATAGACCGCACGCCTAGCTTCAGACACCAGTCAAGTAGCCGTTCAACGTTTTCAGCTCCCTTTTCGTGACCTATCCACGGCTCTAAGACATGATTTGAGGCCCATCTCCTGTTTCCGTCAAGAATTATGGCTATGTGTTCGGGTTTGATTCCGTTCTTGACTTGGTGCCACAGCCACTTCTCGTAAAGCCTGTATGCACCTATAACTGAGAGGAGCTTCTTGAACATCGCTTGAATCTTGCCTCTTTAAGTGCATTGGCGCAGGAACAGTTTAAACGTTCCTCATGGATTGCAGCTATTGTCCTTGTTAGGATCTTTATCAGTGACGGCGCTGCCTTTTCAAAGACAAGCGAAACTTCAAGCGGCGTAAGTTTTTCCTGCAATCCAGCAGCCATATTTGAAACAAAACACAGCGCTGCATAACACATCTTCAGTTCTCTAGCAAGAATGGCTTCAGGCAGACCAGTCATGCCAACCACGTCGCAGCCAAGCCGCCGAAACATCTCTATCTCAGCAGGAGTCTCAAACCGTGGACCTTCAGTACATACGAGAACCCCTTTGTCCCAGCTTTTAGCGTAATGGTGTTGCCGCGAGTTTTCAATGAGCAGGCGCCGCAGTTCCGGACAATAGGGGTGAGAAAAATCCGTGTGAGTTACAGGAGCTTTATCGTAGAAAGTTAGCGAGCGCTGCCTTGTGAAATCCACAAAATCGTGGGGAACAACGATGTCTGCCGGTTTGAAATTGGTGTTTATGGCGCCGACGGCGTTCGTTCCGATGACGCACTCAACTCCTATTTTGCACAGAGCAAAAAGGTTTGCTCGATAGTTGATCTTGTGAGGGGGAATTGAGTGGTTTAAGCCATGTCTAGGTATGAAAGCGATTTTCCTTGCGTCTAGCTTACCGATAAGCAGCGATGAGACCGTTCCATATGGCGTCTTTACACGTAGTTGTTTGGCATGGGAAAGCATGTCTTCGAAGCCTGTTCCCCCGATGACTGCAATTTTAGCCTTCTCCAAGGTCTTCAACCCGCTCTACAGACTCTTTGAAGAATCCTCCGAATGACCTGTGGACAACGTAGATCACCAGCACAGAGGCTACACCTATGAGGATGCTGATCACTATGTAAAGCACCAGCTTGTCATATCCCATTTCTGGTTTGGTCAGCACGTCCGCTGTACTGTCAAGAATTTGCCTTGACCAGCCTACTGAAACGATTAGCGCCGCATTACGCAGCAGCCTAATGTCACGCTCGAAATACATGCGGATAGCTCGCCCTGTCAGTATGACGCATACGCCTACAACTCCAAGGTCGACGATTCCCTTAATGAAGTAGCCAATCATTTGAGGTAGAAGACCGATCCAGCCTCCAAGGTCTGAGGGCGGCACGACCAAGCTTGAGATGAAAGTTGCTGTGCTCATCCAGCCTAAGTATATGCCGATACTTATGCAGAGCACGCCTGCAATGGCAGAGAATGTGGTAATCTGAACTCTAAGAGGCGGAGGAGAATACTCTTTAGCCCATCTATAGAAACCCGTAACCATCCTGTCAACGCCGAAGCCTTTCACAAGCAAAACGCCGCTAAGAACGAACACGAAGACTATCCAGAAAATAGAGAGCAAGTCAAAAAAGTAAAGAAGCCCGAGAATCAAGGTCAAAAGCCCTGGAACGCCTAGGGCGATGCGTGAGTACTTTGGATCTTCGACAAGTAGCTTGAAATAGCGCCAGAAGATAGCTGCTGTTTCCTCGATTGATTCGCTGTGTTTAACCACTATTCTTCTTACAGAGGAAACGGGCACTCTTGACTGGACAAGGGGGAGAACTGCTTCATCTGAGTAGCCGTCTGTGACGAGTATGACTTCGGTTGCGTGGAAGGACTTAAGCAGTTCGCTGAGTTCAGCAACCAGCTTTCTGTCTGAGCTTACTCCGCCGAGTTCTGAGCCAGAAATCGCAGCAATCTGAGGAACCTCGTCAGGCTTGTTTTCGCTTTTCAGCTTATCATAGACACGGACGGCTTCGAACATGGCGTTCGCATCAGGCTCTTCTGGGTCGCGCAGCGCAAGTGTTACTGCTGCGTCAAGGGTTTCTTGTCTTCCAATAATGGGGGTTTTGATCTCGGCTTTGGCGTCTATGTCGCCGTCTCTGTCGACACATAAAACCAGAATTCTTTTTTGCGCCGTCTGCTCCATGTCCTCGATGGCCATGCAGTTTTGTACCCGCAGAGTATTGTATGACCAGTTTCACTTTAATCTTGTGCTTTAATTTAGTAGATGAACACTTTTCTATTTGCCTTCCGCGGAAAACTCTTATCTGCAGCTTAGGCAAAACTCCTCTCGGGGTAGAGGCTGAAAAATTGCGTCGGGCTACGCTGGCTCTTCTTATAACTTTCATCTGCAGCTTAGCGTATCTGCCGAGAACTGGTTTGGTTTGCGCATCAGACGGAGCCATTTACATTAGATCTGACGGAAGCGTGGAGGGAACGGCGTATATTGAAAGCGGAGACAATATCACATATGTTTTTACAGCTGACATCGATGAGCCCATCATCGTGCAGAGAAGCAACATAATAGTTGACGGAAACTGCCATGTGCTTAACGGCTCAGGCCTGGTTGGAGTGACTGGCCTTCATGTCGATAACGCATTTAATGTTACAATCAGAAACGTGGATATTGTTGGTTTCGGAAGTGGCGTTGTTCTGTCTCAGTCGCGGAAAATCACAGTGACGGAAAACACCATAAGAAATTGCTCGTTAGGTGTGGTAGTCCACTCTACGTCTCAAGAGAACGTGATAGTTGGAAACCGTATCACCGATACTCAGGCAGGAGTCACTTTAGGCATGGGTGCCTCAAACAACACGATTTCGAGAAACATTATTGAAAACGAGGGAACATATGGTCTTCGTCTTTCCGGATTCACGAACACAGTTGTTGGAAACAATATTTCCTCGCGCAGCAAACATGGGGACTATGCGGGCTTGTTCCTTGAAGACTTTATCGGAGGCAAGGTTGTGGGAAATAGGGTTGAAGACAGCCGAGTAGGAATCTGGGTTGGGGATTGGGCTGAAAGCAACGATGTAGCCGGAAATACGGTGCTGTCAAACTTTTACGGTGTGTATCTGACCAATCGGTCAATCTACAATGTTGTGCGGGGCAACTATGTTGTGCAAGCTGAGGAATATGCTTTGGTTTCTCATGCTTCGTATAACTTTGTTTACCATAACAACATCATTGCAGGCGCCAATAGGTCAGTGTTGGTTGTTGAAGGCGTCAATTTCTGGGATAATGGTTTTGAGGGCAATTACTGGAGTGACTTGGCTTCGGCTGACTTAGACAGAGACGGCATACTTGATGATGCGTATGTTGTTAACGCTAATAACGTTGACCGTTTTCCTTTAGCTGGACTTTTTTCAGAGTTTAATGCCACTTCAACTAGTTACGTTCAAGTAGTCTGCAACTCCTCAATCTCCAATTTTCATTTTAACGGCTCTGCCATAAGATTTTATGTTGCAGGCGAAGACGGTGCGTTGGGCTTCTGCAGAGTCTGCATACCTAAAACTTTGGTCGGTGAACCCTATCAGGTTTTGGTTAACGGATCTGAGCCGGATTATGTGGACTACATGGTTTTTGATAATGGCAGCCACAGATGGATCTATTTTGAATATGTGCTTTCGACACGTGAGGTGGTTGTTGTTGCAGAGTTTAAGCTACCTCAGATTTTGTTGTGTTTCATGGTTGCAACGTTGCTTGCGGTCATTGTCCGTGGCAGAAAACGTATCGGTTATGCTGGATGCTGAGAGAAGCCTATTAAAGAGTTGGTTGAAGCTGATTTTGAACGCCATGTTTAAAAAGTAACAGGTAGGTTACCTCTCGCTTTTTTCCGTGTTTTGACTGCAAAGCTTTAAGGCTTCAGACTTTGCTAGTTGCTCTTTGCGTGCGGTGATATCTAACATGGACAACAGTTCGGACCTAGGCAAAAAAGGGTTTGCTGAAGGCTTCTGGAGTAAAGAAGAGGTTAAGGACATATTTCTTGATGAGCAGAGAACGTACTTGTTTAATGAGGACTATTTCAGAAACATTCTTGTTCCGCTGTTCATGTTGAGAAGGGATTCGGTTGTCTTGGATGTTGGTTGTGGGCTTGGCTTCTTAGGCATGAAGCTTGCAGGGTATGTGCCAGAGGGGAAGATAATAGGCGTAGATTTGGATCCAAAGCTTATCGAAGAAGCAAGGAAGAGGGCTGAAAGCCGAA
>JAGTQT010000022.1:0-3586 GCA_018396615.1 Candidatus Bathyarchaeota archaeon | reverse complement strand
GAGTTTCACGTGGGAGATGCTTACAAGCTTCCTCTAAGTGATGAAAGCATTGACCTTTCAATATGCCAAACCCTTTTGATGCATCTGGACGAGCCGGCGAAGGGCATCAAGGAAATGCAGCGTGTAACAAAGAAAGGGGGAAGGGTCATTGCGATTGAGCCGAACTATGCTTCGCTCTCATTTTTTGACACGTCCTATGAAGCGATGGGTCTAAGTTTAGAGGAGAAGACAAAACTCTGGCGCTGGGACAGGATTCTGGCTCTTGGAAAGAGGAAGCTTGGCAGAGGAGACAATGACATAGGCTTAAGAATGCCCTATCTCTTTCATGAAAGTGGTCTGCGGGTTCTGGATGTCCGCTGTTTGGATAGGGTGTTTTACCTTGTCCCGCCTTACGAGGGGCATGAGCTGGAGCTTAAGCATTTGCTGTTGCCTCCAGACGAGGTGGTCAAGCATCTCGATTTGCGAAGCGAGTTTCTTGCTGGTGGAGGAACTGAGAAAGAGTGGGAAGAGTACCTGCGGGTCATGATGACTGCTTATGAGATACAGCGAAAGCAAGTTGAGGCGAAAACATTTGTGAGCGCAATCTTCCAAGCAGCCGTAGTCACTGTAGCAGAGAAAGTTTGATGCTTAAGTAAAGTCGTTTAGCTTGTTTTCGTTCGTGTTTCGATTTCTTGGCTGTCTCGATCGAAAATGAGATATTCAGTCAGGCATGTTTTGTCTATTCCATCCCAGTTGTACGTGTTTCCAACAGATACCAGCTTTTGGGCAGGAACGACTATGTTGTAGCCGTTGTAGTTTCTGTTGTGCTCAAATAGGGCGCTTATGATTGTTACTGTTTCGGCGCATGGGCTTAGGGAACTGTATATGTTTGGGCTGTTGTCGGTGTAGAATATTCCTCCAGTTATGGTGAGTTTGGAGATACGCTGATTCCGTACAAGGATGTTGGGCACATTTCCGCCTTGACCGTTTTCCACCCAGCAGTTAGCTATCTCGACGATTGGCTGAATCGAGCCTTCTCCGCTGCCTCCTTCGAGGATTAGCTGCGCCTCGAGGCATGGACTCCACTCGGTTTTGCTTGCTAAGAGGCAGTTGGCAAGTTTCAGTTGAGCGATGTTTTTTGCGAAGATGTCTGCGTTTCTGTGAAAGCTCAGCAGGCAGTGGACTAGGTTTATTTGTCCTCCTGTCACGTAGCCATCGCTGAATTCGCCTATTTTGACGCCGTAGAGGGTAATTGCGTCTGGAGTGTCATTTGCTTTTCTTCCATCGATCCAGCAGTTGAAGATCAAGCTGTCTTCGCATCCGGTGAAGTCAATGTTTGCTAAAATGGCGCCCATGATCTTGCAGTTTCTAATTTGGTGAACAGGCACTTGACCTCGGGGGCGAGAGGCATCTATGCATTTTTGAGCAAGACCGTTACCGTTGAAGACTAAGCCATCAAGGTGTGCGTAGCGTAGGTTTCGGATTTCGAGAATTGTGGATACGGGTTCTGTGGCTGTGATTTCTGCTCCGTTGCCAAGGATGTAGAAGTCTTCTTTAGGTGGCACTATGGGGTCTGTTATGTTGAATTTTTGCTTTTTCAGAAATAGGCAGGTGTATCCTGCGTCGAAAGCTTCTTGAATTGACTCATATTTTTCGCCTTCTCTAACTGTGACCTCTGCGGTCATCGTGTTTGTTGAAGGTTCTGCGTATGTATTGTAGCCTTGTTGGATCCAGTAGTCGGGGTTTTGCAGGAAAGCGGAGATTTGCTGTTTGCTCTGCGTGTCATTAAAATTTTCTTCATGTTGGCTGCTGGACGCTTCGCGACTTATCCCCCGGGAGACATCGTATGGAACAGAAATGTCAACGGTTGCCAGCAGCAGAAGCATAAGGAGCAAGGTGACTGCTGCCGAGTTTTTAAAGGTGGCTTGCATAGGCTTTACTGCAAGCAATGTTCATGGAGTGATGAGGTAAGATTTTGTATGTAGCATCTCCGCACACGCGGAAAACAGAATGCCACTTGTGCTGGACGCTAAAGCTTTAAGCTGTTGCTGTTTCATCTCTGTGTTGGAGATTGTTATGTCTGTTACTCTGCGTGACGCTCAGCATCTATGTTGGAAGAATTTCAGAAAAATCAATGATGTGCTTGACCCAGAAAAAGGCAGGGCTTGGACTCCTTTTGTGACGGTTACGGACTTGCTTGAGAAAGCTGGCGAGATTGCTGCCGCGGTTAAGGACCTGGAAGGACATGCAACACCTGATAAGCCGAAAACAAAAGAAGCTTTAGCCACTGAGCTTTCGGACATGCTCTACATAATCTTTGTTTTAGCTGAGCATTACGGCATCGAGTTGGAAGAAGCCTTCCTGCAAACAGTCAACGATTACGTGCTCAAATTCATTAAGTAAAAACGAACTTGAGGTCGCAGAAGACCTGCGAACTATAAATTTGAAAACCGCTATTCCAATTCATAATACAGAACGCCATAACTGAGTAGCTGTCTAGCTAACATTAGCAACTATATATAGGGGGGTTTAAAGTGCTTCGTCTATCAGTTTTCTTACTCTTCGCTCTATCTCATCCCTTATTTCCCGAACCTTCTCCAAAGGTTTACCCTTCGGATCCTCAAGCTCCCAGTCCTCAACCTTCTTAAGCAAAGGCGCTGGACAAAAACCCCGCGCATCACCACACCCCATAACAATAACCCTGTCTGCCTCCTGAATCATCTGAAGAGTAAGCAGCTTCGGCTTGCTAGAAGAAATGTCAATCCCCTTCTCCCGCATAGCCTCCACAACAACACTGTTAACTTCACCTGCTGGCATCGTTCCCGCACTCGAAGCCTCAACCCTACCCTTCGCATAGCGCCTCGCAAAAGCCTCAGCCATCTGACTTCTGCCAGCATTCTCAACACAAACAAACAAAATCTTCATTTAACCAAAACTCCTACTTGCACCGCAAATAAAACAATGGAAAAAGGAAAAAGAAAGCTATACCCTCTTGTACACAGTGTCCGTCTCTCTAACCCGCTGCGCCACCTTAAGCCCTATGCTCTGCCCAGCCTCAGCACTCTGAACATTCTGATGCTCTATCTGCATGGAATCAACAACCTGCTCAAAATCCGTGTTCGGCCCCTTGAACACTATACGGTCACCAACCTTCAAAGACGACGTAAGCTCAATGACAGCAACGCTTATCTTTGAGAAGAAGTGCGTGACACGCCCAATCTTTACAACGTTCTCTTCACTCAAGCATTTCAACCTCAACACTCTACATTAGATGCATGTCCACATAAATAATTTATTCAACGACAACCCCTTCCAGATAGGTTGGATAAGCCTTAACCACCCTCACTTTCACCGTCTTACAAAAAAGATCGCCAGAACTTTTCACCACAACAGGCTTATACGCATCATTGCGGCCAACCCAAGAACCAAACACCTTACCCCTCTCGTCAACAAAAACATCACACTCCCGACCAACCCACCGCATATTCCTCTCCAAACCAATCCTTCCAGCCAACTTCGCCACCAAACTACTTCGCCTCCCAACCTCCTGACGAGACACCCTGCCCTCAGTGATCTTAGCAGCATCAGTTCCAGGTCTCGCAAAAAA
>JAGTQT010000021.1:21250-21392 GCA_018396615.1 Candidatus Bathyarchaeota archaeon | reverse complement strand
GCTTTTGTCCCTGAAAGAACCCAATAGCCGACTGAACGTGCGCCTGAAAGTGGACGATCAAGGGTGCCTTTTCGCCCGTTGTAGGTTCCGAAACCACGAGGCATAGTAGTTGACAGCGGATAGACAAGTGTCATTTTTTCAA
>JAGTQT010000021.1:0-21234 GCA_018396615.1 Candidatus Bathyarchaeota archaeon | reverse complement strand
ACCGAAGTACACTTTAACCTGCACTGGAACACTTAGATAGGTCAATTTTCTGACCGCAGTCCAAGATCCACTGACACTAACCGTAAAAGCGTTGTAGTTTTTATACGTGCCATTATCGTATCCGCCTGGATAGAGTATGGCATCGTTGAATACGCCGGGTGTACCTTGAGGACTCATTTTAAGGTCATAGCGACCATCAGGATCGGTGAGAACTAGCTTAAGCAGAATCCATGTCCGACTGTTAGCTGGAAGTTTCAGGTTCTTGAACAGATTGAGGGTCTGCCTTTGAAATGTGACTGCTTCATCGGCCAAGTGATCAGTCGTAACTGGACTTTCAAGGACAAAAGCGTTAGCTGTTTCGTTTACAGAGCGCACAACATTGAACTCCAAATTACCTTCTTCACCTATGATTATAGGAATGCTTGGTATTCTTTCTTCAGACCACTCTGGGGTAAAATACGGCAGAAATTCTTTCAACGACTCTACGTATATTACCTTGTCGCCTGCATGAACATCAAATCTTAACCTTGTAGACGTTGTAGTCCAATTTTCCACTCCAATGATGTCTGGACCATCGCGTGTTTTAGTCAGGTTTGAATCACACATCGTCGTACTGTTCGCAAAGCTGTAGTAAGTCACGTTGCCCGTGTCCTCATAAAGCAATGGCGGATAAGGATTAGTTGCATTTCTTATCGCCTCATAGGTCATTTCTGTCAAACTCTCTCTATTCACAACCCAAGACATAACATCCCAGTGATTAGGCAAAACAGTGCCAGCAGGGATAACGGCACCCGCCCTTACAACTTTATCCCTCTCTAATACTGTACCATTTGGAAACATAGTCCCCGCCGGAATCGTAGCACTCTTGCCTGTAGGAACAACTTCGTTTGTGGTTAACGTTGTCCCGTTCAGCCACTCCTTCCAAGTATGATACCCAGTGAAGTTCCATTTTGATTCCACATAACTTAGACCAGCCCCTATCAACGGACCAAAGTAGTTGGTAATGTTTGTTGAAGCCGCAACATGCAAGCCTTGTGCGGAACTGCTTGAGATTGAAACGTTGATATATTTGGTTTCTTTTCCACCAGTTAACAAGACTATGTACCACTGCTCCATCGGCTGCCACTCGATATGTTTGGTTCCGTCAGCCAACAATTCGACGTTTCCAATAATTATTCCTGGAATGCCAGAATAAGGCCAGTCAAAGTCTCCGCGAACATACGCTTTCGTTTCACCGAGAAGCGTTCCGTTTCTCGAAAATGTAATTGCGAGAGATCCGTTCTCATGCGGAAATCCCATGCCTAGGACCTTGTATGGGTAGTCTACATCTTCAACAAAACGAGTGTCGAAATACTCTGCCGCGTCTACATAGCTACCGCTTGCGTTCTCTCGGAGCGCCGAAAAGCTAAGGTTTCCCTCAGGCCAAAGTTTTGGCAAACTTGGATTAGTTATAGCCTCAAGATTATAAGATAGGTGAGGATTACCTCCAAGATACGTTGGAAGCTGCATAAACCATGATGGCTTGGCATATTTTGCGGCTACGAATCCCAAGAAATTGGGGTCTGTGCCTACAGCGTCGTATGGCGTCAACAACGGAGCCGCTATCGCCACTACTACAAATCCAAAGATTATCACAAGACCTAGTGTGGCTCTTCGATTCTTAAGAAACAACTTCATGAATCCAGCGAATCTTTTTAAAGTGAAAGACAGCTTACTTTGTCTAGTTTGTGTTGCCATTTCATGTCACCCGTATTTAATCCTAGGATCAACAACACCATAAAGCAAGTCGGCAATTATATTAGCAACAATCACACACAAAGAGATCACATAGAAAACAGCCATCAAAACTGGATAATCTCTGTATGAGATTGCTTCCCAAATCCAGCCGCCGATACCTGGATAGGAGAAAACGGTTTCCGTAATTATAGCACCGGATAATACAAAACCAAAAGCCAACGCGGCACTTGTAATTATAGGCAGTGATGCGTTCTTAAAGGCGTGTTTGTAAAGTACTGTTCTCTCATCCAGTCCTTTGGCTCTCGCAGTTACAATGTAGTCTTCTGTTATAGCCTCCAGCATCGTGGCCCGTGTCAGCAGCAACCAACCTCCAAAAGAGAATACTGTAAGAGTCAACAATGGAAGGAAGAGGTGTGAAGCATAGCCTCCTACAAGTTCCAGTGTTTGTCTTAAATCAAGTGTTAACCCCACCTGCATCGTATTTGAAGAGAAGCCCAAGTTCGCCGTGTAAGGTTTTGGATAGCCGACTATAGCCCATTCGGCAGGGAAGGCGCGTGCGCCTGGAAACCATTTCAATGTGCCACAGAAGACCCAGAGAAAAATCAATCCCAGCCAAAATGTTGGCAGTGAACCCACGATCAGAGAGCCTATCACAGCAACGCTGTCCACAACTGAGCCTCTTCTTTGAATTACAGCTATACCTAGAATAACGCCAATCACTATGGAGATTATTGTTGAAAGCCCAAGTACAAGCACAGTATACTGAACCTTAGTAACCATTACTTGCCCAATAGGTCGCCTTCCAGCAATTTCAACACCAAAATTCCAAGTTAGCAAGTTACGAAGATACTTGAAAAACTGTACAAGAGGAGGATCATTTAATCCCCACATCTCTTTAAGAATCCGCTCATGTTCTTTTCTCGCCTCTGGGCTTTCTTTACTCCAAGCCGCCATTAGGAAATCTGTAGGATCTCCAGGCATAAGCATGAAGATCGCATAGTTCGCAAGAATAACCAGCAATAGGATAATGAACGAGTTTATGACTCTTTTTAGTATGAAGCCTCGGAGCCCCATTTAGCTCACCAATGATAGCTGTGTGGATGGTTTTCATTTAAGCTTTTGCCTTGATATAGAATGATGATGAGTAAAACCTTAAATAGCGCTCGACAAGAAACAAATCATCGAAGGTTGGATGATGAAGACTGGAAGAAATACAGCTCATACACTGAGTTTTTTGGCTTTGCTGGTAAGTTCTCTGCTTATTATCACTAATGGAGTTTGGATAGCTATGAACGATGCACCACTCATTGTATCTTCATATCCTGCTTCTTATGTTGAAAATGTCACGCAACCCACGCACTTCTGGGGCAGAATCGTTTTTGGCGTACCTAACTTAGTTGAAGGCGGCATGGCTTATTTCTGGATCTTTGTCACTGCTTGGATGGCAGTTATTGCATTCATGATCTATTTTAAACCTAAAAAGCAGAAGCACCTAAGTCGGTGGATACTGTTGCTAGCAATATTGAGCATTCCCATCGGTGCGGGATTCTATATAGGAGCAATATTCGCTGCAATAGTTGGTTTATATGGTCTTGAGTTGCCGAAACCTTTTGGCGAAACCTTTGTTGGAAGAATAATCAGCAGTTTAAGGCTTAAGTCAAAGTTCTTTGAGAATCTTGTTAAAGATTCAAAAGGCTTGCAAATAGCGGTAGTCACACTAATAATTGTAGGCTTGGCAGCTGGTATAGGAAACAGCTTGTACACCACAAACCTGTACAAGATAAAAGCCAAAAGTCCATACGACCCTGAAGCTGTTGCAAACGTTTTCCTGCGGGGCGTTCTTTATACGGATATAACAGTATATACAACTTCGATATCCTTCATAGCTATTGAAATATTCAAGTGGATCATGCTCTCGGTTATCGTCTACGTACTAGCAGTCAAGTTGGCCGACAGAGAGCTTACTTTCAGTCAGACTTCCACGGTGATGGCATACGCCTTTGTCCCTGAGATCATTTTATTTTTCATGCCTGCGGTTTTCATGAATGAACCCAACTTGTCTGAGACATGGCAGTATCTTATTTTCCCCGTTTCGTGGCCTTTGGTTCTCTTTTATATTACGCACTTATGGGGCTTCGTGATAATGTTCATCGCGTTGCGAGCTACATTTGACATCTCAACAGGAAAAGCATTTGGAGCAGCCCTTTTAGCAGGAGTGCCATATTTCCTTGTTTATTATATGCTGATAATTCCTACGCTCACACTTACAGGTGCTCCTTTTCCAGGCGTGCAGATTGTATTTGCTGGTCAGTCCTCTTCGATGTTGCTGTTGCTTGGTTCAATTGGGCTGGCTCTTGCAGTGTTTCTTGGAGCACTTAGAAAAGAGTAGCAATATACAATTTGCTTTTTTCTAGTTTGTCTTTTGAAGCATATTTCATCACAGCATAAAAAGCGTGGTGATTTAATTACCTTCTTTGAGAGTTATAATTAACCTTCAGCGGCTTTCTGTGTTTCTTCTTTTTGCTGCGAAATAATCCAGTCCTTGTAGCCTGAGATCACGCCCCAAGCGAAGACTATCCCCACCGTTGCAATTATTCTAAATTCTGGAGACATCGAAAGAATCCCCCAGATCACTATCAAAGGCAACACTATAACAAGCACTACTCCAACAATAGTTATCCAAACCCACTTATCAGAGAAGGACATTTGTGCTCCTCCGTTCAAGACAAGATTTGGAAAAGGAGTCACTTAAGCCTTTGGTATCACTTGCGCGATGTCCAGCAGTGTTTAGATTTTCGAGTTTGCAATTCTTGTTTCTGTAGAGGGCCTTCACAAGCAAGCAAATCGCTGCAGATAAAAATAAAAACATCAAAATTGTTTGGTTTAATGGCTCAGGGATAACACTATATCCGTTAACATCAACAAAGTGTTCTCCAGAAGAAGTGGAAACGTATAGGCATAGAAAGACTTCGTCAGAACATGGAAGTTCTCTTGCTTGCGGTTCACTAATTTCCTGTCCGTCGAGGAGAATTTTGTAAGGAGTGTTAATAAGCTTGCGCGAAACACGAATTCTTAAGAAACCTTCAACAGGAACCTCTGCAGTTACATTTAATGTGAGGTTTCCCTCGTGAGACTCAACTGTGTACTTTGGTTCTATGTGTTCAGCGTTGCTTATCACTGAGATCTGCTCTCCATAAAACATAAAAACGCTGTACTTGCCCATCAAAGGAAACTGATCTATATGCAGGGTTTCCAATTCTCCATCTAGTTCTCCGTTGATAAAGTATGGTGTGTTGCCTATGCCGTCGCGATCCGTGTCTGCTCCGCTGTAGTCGCACCAGTAGTTGCCTTCCCCATCCGAGTTCCAGCGGTTAGTCCAGAAATCTGCAGCTTGTCTGCCAGATGGGTTATTCCAAGAGTTGTTGACGAAGTTGTTGTGGAATATCACGTTGTTGCTGGCTAACCCATAAATTGGAATTTCAAAGCCATAGCCGCCGTTGTTGGCTATCATGTTAGCTTCAATTATGTTTTCTTCAGAGTATGCAAGTTCTATGCCGTTCCAGTCGTTAGCGAGTATGGAGTTGTTAAATATTATGTTTCTGTCGCAGTAGCGTTTTACAAAGATGCCGTACTGGTTGTTGCCAATGATCTGGTTGTTTTGGATAATATTGTTTGAGGAGCGATTTTCCAGCATTATTCCTACATACTTGCCGGTGACGATGTTATTCTGAAGGATGTTATAGGATGCGCCAACAAGCCATAATCCGTAAGAATAGGCAAGACCTCCCTCGTTGCTGATAGTGAACCCCTTTAAAGTAACGTTGCTTGCCAGAACTGTTACGGCATGGGAACTAGGTCCAGTGATTATTACTGTGCTATCTTTGTTTTCTCCGCAGACAATTAAGGGTTTTTGTATGACAATCGGTTCTCTATATGTGCCGCTTTTGACGAATATTATGTGTTTTTCAAGAGTTTCTGGTGCAGCTATTGCTGCTTGAAGTGTAAGATAGATCAGACTTGTATTAAGATTTCTTATAGAGCCGTAGGGATGCATAAGAGGATAATGATCAAAAATACCGGTTGTAACATTATGCTCCGTGTCCCCAATACCGTCAATTCCAGTCTCATTCTGATGCTTTCCCTTGAAAATATCTTGTCCTACATAGTTACTCCAAAAGTTGCCTCCAGATGGGTAGCCATTATCAAAGCTATGCGCTGATAAAGGCGGCGGCGCTGGGAAAAAACCTACATTTTCAGCATTGTTAAGGAAGTTGTTATGAAATACCGTACAGTTTTGGGTTTGATCAACAAGGTCTATTCCAATAGTGGAATTTGCGATAGTGTTTTCAACAATTTGGTTTCTTGAAGAATTTTCAAGGTATACTCCTTCTCGATTATTAGCCAAAATATTTTTCCTGATAACGTTGTTATCTGACCAAGCGGGTATTAGTGGGGTATAGGAAAAACATATTCCGCGGTCATTAAATTTCACGATATTGCTTTCAAGCTGACTATCTGTAGATGTGATCAGTAGTATTCCATCCCAAAAGTTTTGAGTGAGTGTACTATTGCTTACTGTGTTGCCTTTTGAGCATAGTAAGTATACCCCGTATTCATTCAGTGCAGAAGTTATGTTTATTACGTTAGAGTTGTTGGTGTATGCAAACGTGACTCCTGCAAACTGATTGCTGATTTCCACGTTCTCAACAGTCACGTTAGCGCAATTCACAGCTGCAATGTACCCTGCATCGGTTGGAAACTTTTTATCACTTTGGTTTATCCAATAGTAAACTTTCCTTCCGCTGACAAGATTGGAATCGTCAATGTCATGCAAAAAGTGCGGCAAGTAAAGCCCAAAAACTCTCAAGTCCAAGGTATTGTTCAGTATACAATTATTTCGCATAACATTGTAAGACGAATCATAAACGTGAATGCCATAGTAGTGGTTTGCCACAGTAACATTCTGTATCAAGTTAAACTGGCTTTTAACATATATCCCTGTTGAAAGATAGGTTTTTGACCCATTAATAAAAAGGTTAGCTACCTTTACAGAATTTATACCTCTCAATATCTCCAGCGTCGTTCCACCTGCAGAGTTCTGAATTATAGTTGAATTGCTTTTTCCAACCTCGCCTGTCAGCGTTAAACTCTTAATAACTTGCAATCGCTCCACGTATTTTCCAGGCTTTATAATTATCGTAGCGTTTTCAGACGCTACATTAATTGCGCTTTGTATAGATTCACCAGGATTAACAATTATTACTTGGAATGAAGCAACAATGGGGATTTGGAACGAAGCCGCAATCGATGTCAAAAGAACCAAAAGAAAACACAAACTCACTTCACAGCGCTTCCGCATTGTCTCACGGTAAAAAAAATGATAATCGTTATCAAAAACCTTTCGCAGCACCACCTGTATATCAATCTCTTCATGATCATATTAAAATTCTGGAAAAGGTTTATGTTTCCGGCTTCAACTAGTTTCAATGAGAAACGGAGAGACACCTAATGAAAAAGATGCTTATCGCTATTGGAACCTTGATAGTAATCAGCGGCTTGATCTATGGCGCATTAGCCAATTACCCAAACATAACAATTCCAAAAGCCGAATACAAGGATTTTGAAAAACAATGGACAGTCGCATGGAACTATTCAAAAAACGATAACATAAGCCTAAGCTTCCGTCCCCACAACGACTGGTCAATAGATCCTGGACCCAAAGGAACAGGGTGGGAGGCTTATATTTTGCCTCCGACAAATAGTGGACTGATCTATCCTTATGTTAAACTCTTCGAAGTCAATGTCACCGGGCCTGCCAGCAACTTCACGTTTGTAGAGATTTTCATTATAGTTGAGGTACCGAACGGAGGAGTCGGTTATATGTCTGTTTTTCCAGACTATTTTGCTGTTAAGAACAATACGAATCAGATGTTGATAATTGAGAAAGGATACCCTCAAGCCCGTTTTATTGAAGGCAACAGTTCTCTTACCGCCTATACCTTGGGCAAAGCACCCTTAAACGGAACCTATACGCTCAAATGCTCACTATATCCTGAAAAGATCTGGAACGTCTATGTAAATGAGACCGGACACAACGTAACAGATTTTCGTCCACCTTCTCCTCCCGAGATTATCCGCTTATATCGAGAAGCACCACCGATAGTGGAGTACCCCTTCCGAACTCCATTTGCCTTGCCCGTAGCAGTTTCCTGTATTGCTGTCGGGGGAGCCATTGCCATTGTCGGCACACGAGAAAAAAAGCAAAACAGATACAAGACTATAACAAAAACGGTTGCCACAAGACTAAGAGAATCAAAAAACAAGTTTTTTAGGATAAGCCACAGCGAGCTTGTTAAATACTGTAGAAAAAGAGGACTCTTTCAAGGTTAAGCAAATGATCTTGAAATGGGTTGGATTTGCACTTATACTTCTTTCGCTGATCGTCGGCTCAATCATGGCTGCAGACGTACAATTACTCCAAAGAAGAGATACCTTCGCAGTAACGGCTGAAGGCACACCTGTACTGATCAATGGTACAACTGTGCCAGTTCCGCCATTAAACCGCACAGAAGAAGAAGCGCAACGATTGGGAAAAAACTGGGGCTGGGTTGGATTCAATATAACTCTACCAAATCAAGGAAAACAGAACTATGAGGCTTACGGCATAATTCTTCCCGCCAACCCTTCTCCGCCATGGCCGGACGTGGTTATGGCAATAGTAAACGCGACACCACCGAGGCAAGTTGGTAACGAAACAATATTCAGCGGATTTGACCTCTTAACATTTGACCAGTTTAGTGACGAGGCATGGGCTAAAACTAAGGTCTATGCAGCGGAATCACTAAATGCAAGTCGCCGCCATGCAACGTTCTCGTTGATAGGGCTTGATAACGCTACGAAATATACCGTGTTCTTTCGCGGACGTGCCAACGGAACCGACGACTCTATGATAGTAATTTCAATAAAAGAAACTTGGCTAGAGAACGCGCCGCTACTCCCTGCATCAACAACAAGCGCTACGATAATTGCGGCTATCGCGGTTGTAGGCGTCGTGCTGACAGCTCTAGGCTTCAAAAAAACACGAAGGCGACCCATAGCCAAGCGGCTTACCCTTTCTCAAAAATCTAAACTAAAAACTGTCCAACACACTAAGCGTTAATCTTTTTCTTCATCTTCATTTTTCTTGAGAATCAGCATATAGTCTTCAAGCGACTTCTCCATATCCCATTTGAAACTTGCCGAGCTCGTAATCGACTCGTACGTCTTAATAACACGTTCAACCAAAATCCGCAGCAATAGAATCACTATTAAAATGTTTACAGCCATGGCAGTACCTATATTGAAGGGGAAGGGTATACAAGTCAGCATTAGAAGGTTCCCAAAAAAGGTGCAAAAAAGAAAAACAGGAAGAATAATTATCCAGAAAAAGCCGTGAAAACGATCGGAAAAACCCTCTAAGCTAAGTCTTGGAAACTTGAGAATAATCCTCCAAGCGAGCGACAGCTTGGGCTTCTGATCCGGCTCAGACATGAATGCTCAATGGATAACACTCATCATTAGTATTTTAGCTTTGGCGAGTCTACTTTGCAACACATACGCAAGAATAGACAAAATATTTTTCTACTCCCACAAAGAACGCCAAAATCTAAAAACCACGTTATCCGGTTGCCTCAACATCGATGCCACAGCCAAACTTCCCACAACCATGCCAACAGCCATACCTACAAGCTCAAAAGCGGCAAACCCAAATATACCCAACCCTAAAACCAGATATAAACATCTCTTTCCCACGATCTCTATGGAAACGGTGATTATCGCGAGAAAAAGCAAATTCAACAAAGATCCCCAACTTAACATCTCAATAATGTACGCGTCTTGCCTCTCTTTACCCCAAAGACCCCATCTAGGACCCCCAAACTCTCCGCTGCCATAACCTTCAGGGAGATATATTGTGGAATATGTGCCATTTATGCGTCCGCTTCCCATTAACCAGTACAATGGGTAAAGCACGGGATTATACATTAAGTCAATGCTAAATGAAGCATCTGCGTAGCCTAGTCGACTGTGCGGAATAAAAGAGGTTTCTCTGATAAAATAGAGATGATAGCCTATCCCATCAAAAAGCCCGAGGAGCATCAGCCCAAGTGCGAGCAATATTGCTACTATAAATCTTAGGCATTTTCGAGTGAATGCGACTTTTGCCTCGTACAACTTCAATCCTCATAATACCTAGTTTTCAAGCTTTGCTTTAACTTTTTGCTCCAAATATAATGGCGCTCTTCTGTGTTTGCTTTGAAAGTATAGAAAAAGAAGGGAGAGTAAGTATGACAACCGCGTGGATTATTCTACAAGCTCCAAAGTCAATGTTTCAAGGGGGTCAATTGGGATTGCAGTTCCTGTTGAATCTAGCAGCATTGTTTCGTAACTTTCTTTCTCCATGACCCATTGAGGTAGCTCATAATCTTCAATGTAGTATCCGAAGATTATTGTCGCTAAAGTTCCACTTCCATCATAACCTGTTTGATCTGGTTTTAAGCAGCTTGCAAGTAGCAGTCGGTCGCCGTGCGTATCACTCAGCAGAGGGATGAAGGGGTCGTCTACGGTAAAGAAGTCTCCTAGCTTTGTTTCCAGAACTGTTAACTGTTCTGAATTGAAGGATACAACTACCTGCCAGCCAAAGAGATCCTTAACGTCTGCCACATTAAGCTTCATTGTAAAGTTGCCAATTACTACTGGTTCTTTGGGGGTTCCATTGTAGGGTTTTGGAGGAGTGGCGAACATTGCAAGAACATATCCCGTTGCCATCGAGCTTAAGAGAAAAATCGACAGCATCATGCCAGTTCTAATTTTCTTGTCGCTCAACATTCTTGAAAGCCCGCTGGGAATCCCTGATTTTACGCTTATGCATGGTGATATTCCATTCAACCTATACATTCCCTCCTCTTTTACAAGTGTGCCATCTCCGCAAAGTTCCTTAAGTCTCAGGCTTAGCGTCTTTCTCGGAAGTTTCGTTGCATGGAGAAGGTCGGTAAAGGTTTTAGGTTCCCGTTTAGCAGCATTCCGGATGAGGTCGAGGTCTATTTCTCTTCGATTTTCTAAGTTTATTGTTCTTCCGCAGTTAGGGCACGTTATTTGTGGCACACGCATCACCATGTAAAAGAGGGGCGTGACGGGTGATATAAACATTGGTGTAAAAGAAACCTTATCTTGAAAAACATAATTCAACATGGTTGCCTTCTAGTTTCTAAGAAACTGCTATTGGCAAAATCTATAATTAGAGAATAATCTTTTTCTGCGAATAGTATATCTTGCCAACGTGACTCCCATAATGGTGGAGAGCAGAAAAAGCAGTGCTTGAAAGAGGGAAAACTCCGAAATCACACCTGTTCCCTCTATTAGTATTGTCCCTGAGAATTGGCTGTATGTAAAGTATAGGTACGTTGAATCTGTTGACGATGTGATAGCTGGTTGAATTTGTTGATCATCTATTGTGATTATCCACTGGTCATTTAACGCCCATAAAAGTTGCTTAGGGACAATTACTCTGCAGAACCCTGCTAAGCCAAATGGTTCAGTCACATTAAAGCGAATGTAGGCTCCTTCATCTGGATCAAAACTGAAGCCCGAAATGGTGGAGTTGGAGATGATCTGAACATGGTATGTTGTTCCGTTCCATTCGCCTACATTGAATGTGTAGATTGCTCCTTTGAAGGGGTAGTTGTCTCTGTTAAGCGTGTTAATCGTTTTTGGAACATCGCCTATGCCATCACCATCAGTGTCAGAGCCTAAGTAGTCACTCCAATAGTTTCCGCCAGACGGGTATCCGGCATCCCAAAAGTTTGCGTTTTCTGAAATGTCAAGAAGACGTTCTCCGATAAAGTTGTTGTAAACAAATGTATTATGGTTCGAATTTTCCATGTAGATGCCATTGACGTTACTTTTCAATGTGCAACCATACACTGTGTTGTTGTCCGAATCTACTATCCAGAGACCTGTAAAATTTGTTGAAAGATTAAGATTTTTCAGCATCACATGTTTCGAAAAAGCCAGCATCACACCTTGGTAATTACCACTTAAGTTCAGATCTAACGCGATAATGTTAGAGCAGTTTACCAAGGCGAGGTATCCTGCACTCGCGGGAACCTCGCAGTCATGCCTATTTACCCAGTAGTATATGGGTTTGCCGTCAACAGTGTTAGTTGTGTCAACGTCGTTTATGAAGTCTTGAAGCGCTGAGCCGACAACTCCAAAGCTTCCATGCGGCCAGTTCTCAGCGATAACATTGCCTTTCAGAATGTTTGAAAAGGAGTGGTCGATATAAAAGCCAAGCTTGTTTTCTGTTATGTTGTTTCCAATGGCGAGGTTGCCCTTGCCGAAGGATATTTGCATGGCAATCTCGTTGTTAAAGAGGGTATTGCTACTTATGAGAGTGTTGTTTGAGTGAGTAGTTATTATTCCCCATGGTCCTGTATTTGCGACCTTGTTTGCTGTAACCACGCAGTTTTGGGAAAGGTAAATCCAGATGCCAAAACACACGTATGTGACCTTGTTGCTGGCAATAATAGAGTTCTCGCAGTTTTCCAAATAGATGCCGTGTGTTGGGTTGTCGCTGATGTCGTTGTTTTCTATTATGTTGCCATGGGAATTGTAGGTTGAGATAGCTTGACCGAAATTGTGGTATAGCAAGTTTCCTTTGATCAGGTTGTTGTCAGATTGGTGGAGCGCGATTGGCACGTTGTTTTGTGTAAGGTTGTTTTGAGCGATAATGTTAACGTGAGAATTGTCTATTTTGATTCCATAATTACCCTCTCTGATTGTGTTTGAGATAAAATGCCCATATGAGCAGTTGTATACACGTATTCCTGAATATCCTGCATTCCGTATTGTAAAACCGCTGACCATCGTATTGTTAGCAGTTACTTTGATCACATCGCCGATGCCGGAGCCGTCGATCACCGTTTTGTTCCAGCCTGCTCCAATCAAGTTTATCGACTTATTCACGACAACATGCTCATAGTAAGTTCCGTTAGGAATAAGTATGGTGTCTCTAGGATTTGCAGAATTGATAAGCTCCTGTATCAAGGAAGAACCTGTCTCACTGACGCTTTTGGCAGAAATCTGGGATTCAGCATTCACATTATTGAGAGTAAAGGCAATAAAACATGAAAGCACTAGCAAAGACATAGCGATTTTTCTTAATTGCATTATCTAAGCCTATAATAGATAATGAATTAATCAAGTTTAAACCTTGTGAAAAAAGATAAGGAATCGCACCATTAGTAAAAACAAAAAAATCAAGTGGTTGTTCAGTGCTTTTAAACATCTATAATCGAAGAAAACTGAGAAATACTGATAATGCAGCTTATTCTCTAATGAGGGATTTTAAAATTTAATTGTAATACTACACTAATGTTTAACCTACACTGCAGTCAGGCTTCAGTAATCTTTTTCAGCTGTTTATTATACATCTCCACGATTTCAGCTGACGTTGTCGCGTCTTCTGGTGCTTTATCAAGTCTATAGTTACCTGTGAATCGTGGAAAGCGAATAGCTAAACCACTTCCTTTTCTAAGCGAGTCCATTGCGCACGTGTGAATGGGACTTAGTGTGATTTCAGCGCCTAGGACTTCCAGAACCAAGGCTGGTTCAAACCAAATATCTGCTTCGAGAGTTGACTGCACGCGGGCATGCTTATGTTCTAAGGCATGTTTTTCTAGCATTTCAGGAAGCTTTGCTAGATCAGTATCGGTGAAGCCTGTGCCGCATTTGGTTATTGTTTGGAAAACGTCTTCTTCTATATCATATGTGGCAAGAAGCAGTGCTCCGTAGGTTCCAGCGCGTTTGCCTCTTCCGCGGAAAGCTCCAACGACTACCAAGTCTACAGTGTCTGTCATTTCGCTCTTGTAGTCTCGCTTATATTTTATCCAAAGCCATCCTCTGGTTCCGGCTTGGTAAACGGATTCTTCTGAGAGTGACTTGCAAACCAGTCCTTCGCAGCCGAATTCTATAGCTTCCAGAAAGAAGCGTTCCAGCTCCTCTGGGCTGCTTGCGGTTATAGACTTGGCTATTTTGACTTTTTCGTCTTGTTTTACTGCTTTTTCTAGTGCTTGTCTGCGCGTAAGGTAAGGTTTCAGGGTTAGGTCTTTGCCGTCGACATATAGTGCGTCAAACATAAAGAGCGATATAGGGTATTCTTCCATTGTTTTTTCGATTTCGTATTTGCGTTTTCGATGCATCAGTTCTTGAAAAGTTTTCATTTCGCCGCTGTCTGCGTCTACTGCCACAACTTCTCCTTCCAGCACTGCTGTTTTGGCTTTAACTTGGTTTTTCAAAAGTTTTATAGCGTCAGGGTACTGCTTGGAGATGTTTTCTAGACGTCTGGAGAAAAGTGTAATTTCCTCGCCGTTCTTATGTACTTGGATTCTTTCTCCATCATATTTGTACTCGGCTGCACATTTTCCTCCCAGCTTCTCCAGAATCTCTTCAGGTGATGAGAGTCTTTCCGCAAGCATGGGTCTTATAGGTTCACCGATAGAAACCTCGAATCTGCGAATTCCTTCTAAGCCGTTTTCTGCGATGACTTTGGCGACTCTGCCTAGGTCTGAGGATATGTTGTAGGCTCGCTCGACAAGCTCGCGGGCTTCTTTTCCACCGCCATAGGCAATAGCTAAAGCGTCGAGAACCGTCATATCGGCTATTCCAAGTCGAAGGTTTCCTGTAACGGTTCGCAGTACATATTTGGCTTCTTTGGGTGATGCGTTTGCAAGAATTCCTGAAAGGTAGGCGGTTTTCTGATCTATAGCGCCTGTGCCTGAAGCTTTTGCCATCTTGTCCAAGGTTTCGTAGACTTTTTCTACGGTGAGTGGTTGCTGGAAGAATGTGGCTTGCTTCTTGCTAGCCATGAATTTTTGAGCTGTTTCGCCGATGTCTCCAAGCTTTTTCATTTCTTCCTCGATCGCAGTTTCTTTTGCTCCAGATGCCCTAGCAAGCGCTTTTATTGCAAGTTTTTCAGCAATTCCTATTTCGAGACCCATAAAGTCCGGGTAGAGTTTGCCTTGGGTGAGGTAAACTACCTTGTCTATGATGTTGGTAGGTGTGTTTTTGAGAAGGTTCACTAGTAGGTCTGTCATTTCGAGCCGTTTGGTTGTGGACTCGATCTTCTCATATACATCTGCGATAGCCGAGTAATACACGAGTTTGCCTCGTAGATAAAGTGCGGCTGTGAGAATATTAAGAATTTCATCAGTAGGTTTCGAAATGCACTATTTCTCCGATTGATCTTCTGCTCCGCGGTTTGGGAGTTTCAGCAGGATAGCCTATTGGAATTATGGCTACAGGTCTTATCCCGTCTGGAATTTTCAGAATTTCTCTTGTCTTGTCCTCTCTGAATGCGCCAATCCAACATGAACCAAGCTCGAAAGAGCATGCAAGCAAGTGAATGTTCTGTGTAGCGGCAGCAGTGTCCTGCAAGCAATACAAGGTTTTTCCGCGGAGTCCATAGTCTTGACTTGATCGGTTTTCGTCAGCGCAGACAACAATAACTACGGGTGCTTCCTCGATGAATTTTTGACCTAGTGCTGCTTCAGTGAGCAGTTTTTTGGTTTCATAGTTTGTGACAATTATGAAATCCCAAGGCTGTATGTTTCCTGCTGAAGGAGCCCATCTAGCTGCTTCAATAAGCTGCTCAACAATTTCTGTGGGGATTTCTTTTTTTGTGAATGCTCGGATGCTTCTTCTCTTTTTGATTATTTCCATGAGGTCATGCAAGATCCTCTTATGAAGTGTCTATGGTGCAAAAGCCTTAAGTCTTATCGTTAGCCAATTCAGTTTGGATGATGAAGCAGAGAGTCATTAGAGCCAAGCGGTGATGTGACTCGACGGGCGAACTGACATATTGCAATGCAGAAGATTTATCAGTTAAGAATATGCATGAAGAAGAAATCAAGAGCGTAGTGTGAACGGTGTGCCTTTCATATTTCAAAAGGAGAGAGATGCTGGTTGAGTGAGTTAATAAGATGGTTTCAGAGACGAAGAGAAACGCTGGCATTGAAGAATATTCAGAGGCATCTGTCGATAACTACTGAGATAGTTGATGATTTGGACAAGGCGATTTCTGCTGCGTTGAAAGAGGAAGAAAAGGAGGTGCAGAAAAATATTCAGCGAATCACGCTTGGCGAAAGAGAGGCAGACGCGCTGCGTAGAAAGGTTATTGATGAAATATCGAATGGGGAGCTTCCGCCAACTGACAGGGTTGACTTGATGGATCTAGTAAAGAGGGTTGACATGGTTGCTGATTGGAGCAGAGAGGCTACGCGTATATTGCATGCGCTGCCTATGAAGCGTGTACCTGAATCGATTAGGGAGGAGTTCAGCGAAATGAGTAGAAGCGCCAAGGAATGTGCGGCTTCTCTTCAGCAATGCGTTAATAAGATGATGACTAAGCCAGATGAAGCTCTTCAAGCTGCTGACATGGTGGAGCGTGAAGAGGAGAAGGTTGATGACATACATGAGAAGGCAAGAATACTGCTTGGAACGGAGAATTTAACCCAAGCGGGAGTAGCTATCCTAATAAGTGAGCTTTTCGGAGCCATAGAGATGATTGCGGATGCATGTGAAGACGCATGCGACCAAGTAAGGGTTATAATGGTAAGAAGATGATGTGATTAGTATGCCGGAGCTGAAGGTGGATATATCTGAGCTGAAGAAAGAGGGCGGAGAAGTAGTTAAGGAGCTGTCCGCGTTCATAGAGGAAAAAACGAAGGCTGAAGTAGAAACAGGAGTGGACGCTATTGCTGTTAAGGGCGAGGGAAAGAACGTTTCAAAAGATTATCTTCGGGTGCTTCTCCGCAAGTTTCTGCATCAGACTGAGCTTAAGCCTTATTACAAGGTGCTTGGCGGTAAGGAAAATACTTGGAAGATTAAGGAAAAGAAGGTTGAAGAGGAAGAAGAATAGCGTTTTTTCCAGTAGGCTTCTATCCTTCTTTAGCTACGATGAAGAGTATTCCAGTCATGACCATTGCTGCACCCACGATGAACAGTGGAAGAGGCATTTCCTGAAAGATTGCTATGCCTAGGATTGTGGCTCCTATTGGTTCAAGCAGTGCAAGAGTGGCTGTTTCGAAGGATTTTAGATTTGACAGTGAAGAGAAGTAGAGTGTGTGCGATACTGCGGTCGGAAGCATTCCTAAGCCTACGAGAAGCATCAGCGTCTTTAATGTGTTAGGTGGGGTTGGCATTGTGGTTGTTACGGGAACTGCTAGGGCTCCTACGAAGAGTGCGGTTAGCAGGTATATCGGGAACATTGTTGAGAGAATGTGCATTTGGCTTCTGGTTTTTCTGCCGTAGCTGAGGTAGAAGGCTTCAACGGCTGCGGCTAGGATTGCTTCTATGTCTCCTTTCAGTGTGGAAGAGTAGCCTTCACTAGCGGTTGCTGATGTGTTTGCGGTTTCTCCGTAGGCGATTACAATGACGCCTAGAAGTGAGATTGTTAAGCCGATGATGGTGAAGCGGGATGGTTTGAGTTTGAAGAGGAAGCTGGATACGAACATGGAGAAAATTGGCGCTGTATTAACTAGAACGGTGGCGTTAAGGATTGTTGTGTCTTTTACGGCGGATGCGAAGAAGATGAAGTGTAGGGCTAGGAAAATGCTGAGGATTGCGAGGTCTTTGAGGTGTCCTTTTACGGTGTTGAGGTAGAGCGATCTTTTCAGGAGGAGGAGTGCTAGGGCTATTGTGAGCGAGGCGATTAGTAGTCTCCAGAAGGCGATTGAGTATGCGTCTAGCTCTTGTAGGAGTTTTATGAAGATGGCTGCGGTGCCGAATAGTATGCCTGCTGTTAAGCCTTCTGTGAGTGCTAGTTTTCTTGTTCGGGTATGCATTTGCTGTTTCACGCTTTTTATGTGCTGTTTGGCTGTTCTGGCATGGGCATAATGTTTGGAAGCTAGATATATGCTGATTAGGTTTTTATTTGCTGAATGTGATAGGTGTTGTTTTGTGGTGGAAGTGTCTTTGGATACTGAAGAGATTATGGATTTGGCTTTGAGGTTGTCGTCGCTGAAAGAGGTTCCTGCGGACAGTGCCATCTACGTGAGAGGTGGAAACATCAGGAAGGTTTTGTTCGGTATCGATGCTGGTGTTCCGGAGCTTTTGTTTGCGAGGCAGTATAAGTTTGACGCGGTTATTTCGCATCATCCTGTTGGCGGAGCGGTTGTTGTTGATTTTCATCAGGTTTTCAGGAGGCATGTTGAGCAGATGGTTGCGAACGGGGTTCCACGTGCAGAGGCGGAGAAGGCTGTGAGCAGGAAGCTTGGCGATTTGGAGGTTGATGCGCATATGCGTAATTATGGTCACGCTGTGGATGTCGCGGAGTTTTTGAAGATGCCTTACATGAATATTCACACGCCTTTGGATGAGGTTGGAAGAAGAATTATGAGCGAGCAGATTGACAGCAAAGTCAAAAGCAACTCCACGGTGAAGGATGTGGTTTCCGCGTTGAGCGAGCTGGCGGAGTTCAAGAATGCGGTTACGAAGATTAAGGTGAGAGTTGGAAAGCTTGAGAATGCTGCGGGAAGGGTTGTGGTTTCGCATGCTGCTGGGACGAATGGTGGCTACGAGATTGCGAGAACCTACTTTAGGTATGGCGTGGGAACTGTTGTCTATATTCATGTTGGTGCTGGTGACGTGGAGAAGCTTAGGGCTGAGGGCGTTGGGAATCTGGTTGTTACAGGTCATGTGGCGAGTGATTCTGTGGGCATAAATCCGTTTATTCGTGAGCTTGAGGAGAATGGCTTGACTGTCGTGACGATTGGGGTTGTTCGGGATTAGGCGAAAGAGGATTTGCTATAGTTTTGTCCGATAAACAGTGATGAGCGTGCTCTGTTGCGCGAGAAAAGAATTTAACCCCCTTATATATAGCTTCGATGTTGTTTTGGCATGGCATTTCACAGGTAATAGGGTCTTCCCCTTTAGGTTTCTGCAGTAAATCGCTATTAGGCTTCAAATATGTTGCAGGTTCTTGTTTTCTACTTGCTGGTTGGCTACATCAGTGAAAAACATGATAGGCAGCATCTGAAAAGTCTTGAATAGATAATTTGCTTAGCAGATTTCTAGAACAAAAAGCCAACAATATTATTAAACTCTCAATAAAGGAGCTAGAAAGCCTCGCACCCATACAAAACAAGCCTACTAACCTTCATCTTTCTAGGGTTATTTTGCTTTCTCCTGCCTCCTTCTCCAGCCGAATCACGTGCTCAGCCTTTTCCGCGAAAGCCTCACTATGCGTCACCGCAATAATCTGCTCAATAGCTTTAAACCGCGAAATAGCCTCTGCTAAACGATCCACCGAACCATCTTCCCGCCCCAAGCTCTCGGTCGGCTCATCAAGCAGCAGCATCCCCAACCCATGCCCAGTCCGATACTGCATAATCAGCTGACCAAGACCTAGGCGGTAGGCAAACGCAAGCAGCGTCCTCTCCCCGCCAGAAAGAAAGGAAACGTCTCGTTCAACGCCGCTCTCGCTCTTAACGTAAGGCGTATAATCCTCGTCAACAACCACGTTCAGAAGCTGCCCTTCTCCGCCTACGAGGGTGTCAAGAACCTGCTGAGCAAAACTTCGAAGCATCTTAACAAACTCGCCCCGCAGCTTCGGCTGAATGCTCCGGAAAGCCTCACGCAAGCCGCCTATGACCTCTGCTGCCTTCGCAAGTTTCTTCATGCGGTCAATCTTGATCTGAGCTTGGTCAATTCTCTCTTTCAGCTCGTCCAGACGCCTAGCCAGCTCACGTTTCCGGCTTTCCAAAGTTCTAAGCTCAGCCTCCAGCGTGGAACACCGCTGAAAAGCCTGCCTAGCCAGAACCCGAGAAGCCTCCAGCGCAGACAAGTCAAACCTGCCAATTTCCAGACGAACACTTTCAAGCTGCAAGCGCAAATCACGTTCAAGCTCCTGTTTTTTCCCCAACTCCGCTAAAAGATTGTTCATCTCCGCAGAAACCTCAGCCACACGAGCGCGAATCTCTTCTATCCTAGGAGCAAGAGCCTGCATATTAGAAAAGGCGGCGCTCGCCTTGTTCCGAGCCTGCTGCAGCTTCGCAATTTCAACCCCAAGCTGCCCTATCAACTCCTGCCGTTTAGCATTCTCTTCACCGACACGCGTAACCAAGCCTGCCCTATACTCCTCGGTCAGAACCTGCAAGCACAGCGGACACCGATTCTCAGTTTCAGACGACAAGGAAGCAATCCTCTTCGCATCAGCATGCATACTCCTCGAGTGCGCTTCCTGTTCACCCTTCAGGCTAGAGATCTGATTCTCCAGCTCTGTTAAACGCTTCTTTATGTCCTCCGCGGAGCTGTCAGCCTGCTGAAACCCAGCCTCTTCAAGCTCGGCTCTATAGTGAGCCATCTGAGTTTCGGCGCTGCTTAGTCTACGCTTTAGATTGTCTAGGTCTACCTGCTTTCCCTGAATCTGCTCAGCCAACAGGGACAAGGCTTCTCCCGTGTTTGATAGGTTGGCAACAATCCTAGCTTCCTTCCGCCTAAGCTCCTCATTCAAAACCCTAGTTTCCTCAAGCCTCTTCAGCTTCTGATCAGCCTCTTCCACAGCCTTCTTCGCTGAGGCGAGATCCCTGCCTGCCTGCTCAAGCTTAACCTCGACAAGCGAAAACTCCTGCACTGTCTGGTTATGTTCTTCGCCTAGCCTTTCCATCCCTGCAACATCTGGGTCGCGCTCGTAAACTCTCTTCTCAGCTTCATAGTCCCGCTGATACACGGCAAGGTTGCTCCATGCCGCTTCATAGTCTGACAAGCCGAACAGCTCGTCCAGCCGCTTTTGCCTCTCCCTCGGCTGCGCGTTCAGCAGCTCTTTTAAGTATTCCTGCCGCACCCACACTATCTCTCGGAAAAGCTCCCGATCTAAGCCTGTGACGGATCGGATCTGCTCTGCAACTGCCTCGCTCTTAACGCTGGCAACAACCTCTTCTCCCTCGAAAAACTTCAGCTCATCAAAATCCTGACTTATCCCTTTCCCACGCCGCTTTAACCCACGAACAATCCTGTAGCTCTTACCATTTTGAACAAACTGAACCATAACTCTGCCAGAGTCTGCGCCTTCACGCAGCAGATACTCGTAGCTTCTGCCAAGCGGGTCTCCGAACAAGGCGAAATCTATCGAATACAGTATGCTAGATTTTCCGCAGCCCAAACCTCCGACAAGGCAGTTGAAGCCTCGAGCAAAAGGCACAGTTGACTTTACGTGCGAGCGAATGTTCTCCAGCTGGACGACCTCGATTCTCATTGCAGAAACTCCTCAAGCGCATGCTTCACTTTTTCTTCCTGCTTCTTGGACAAAGGCTCAACAAGATTAACCGCAAGCTGAGCAATCCTAGCGGCCTCTTCGCCACCATACCGCTCAGAGAAGATGCTTAGGAAATATTCGAAGGCCTTCGTTTTCAAGTCCTTAAACTCGCTTTCGAATATCGACCGAACCACTTCTTCAGAGACCTC
>JAGTQT010000107.1:2542-3675 GCA_018396615.1 Candidatus Bathyarchaeota archaeon | reverse complement strand
CGTGGTTTCAAGGGTTTCCCATGGAAAGAAGGGGAAGATAAAAATCGTGAAGTCTCTGCTCAAGAACGAGCATCCATGCGAATACGCCGTGTTTCTCACAGGTTTCCTTGAAGAAGAATAAACCTCATTTTTCTTTTCTGCGCAAAATATACTTTTATTAGCGTATGAAGTCACCTATAGGCTAGGAGGCGTCAACATTGAGTTTTGAGATGTGGGCGGAGAAGTATCGGCCAAAGACGTTAGCTGACATCGTTGATCAGAAGGAGATTGTTGAGCGACTGAAGAGTTTTGTTAAATCGAGAAATGTGCCGCACTGCATTTTTGCTGGTCCTCCTGGGACTGGGAAGACTACGGCGGCGCTTTGTTTGGCTAGGGATCTTTATGGTGACGGTTACCGTGAGCATCTTATGGAGTTGAATGCCAGCGATGAGAGGGGCATCGATGTGGTGCGTGAGACGGTGAAGACTTTTGCGAGGGTGAAGTCGATGGGGGAGATTCCGTTTAGGATTATGATTTTGGATGAAGCGGACAACATGACTTCTGATGCTCAGCAAGCTTTGAGGAGGACGATGGAGCGTTTCACGGAGACATGCCGCTTTATCCTGTGTGCAAACTATAGTGGGAAGATAATTGAGCCTATTCAGTCGCGGTGCGCGCCTTTCAGGTTTTCGTATCTCCCGCGGGAAGAGCATGACCATTATCTCCGGAAGATTGCGGAAGAAGAAGGCTTGAAGCTGGTTGCTGACGGTCTTGACGCTGTCTTCGAAGTTTGCGGAGGCGACTTGAGGAGGGCAATAAACACTTTGCAAGCGGCGGCTTCGCTGGGCAAGCCTATTGATGCCAAAGTTGTCTACTCCATCACCGGAAAAGCAAGCCCTGCTGACGTTGGAAAAATGCTGGAGACGGCTATGGACGGCAACTTCCTAGAGGCGAGAAAGCAGCTGCGGGACATGATTCAGAAGTATGGGGTGGCTGGAAGCGACTTGATACGCCAGATTCATTCAGAAATCTTCAAGTCAACGGTTCCGGAAGAGTGGAAGATTAGGCTAGCTGACATCGTTGGGGAGATAGATTACAGGCTTGTTGAGGGCGCTGATGAAGAGGTTCAGTTAAGCGCGTTGCTGGCAAGGCTT
>JAGTQT010000107.1:0-2487 GCA_018396615.1 Candidatus Bathyarchaeota archaeon | reverse complement strand
GCATGGACTGTTAAGCACAAGCCCAAGTCTGTAGCCGACGTCGTTGGAAACAGCGAAGCAATCCAGAAGCTCGAAGAGTGGCTAAGATCATGGGAGAAAGGAGTTCCCAAAAAGAAGGCTGTTCTGATTTATGGACCGCCGGGAATTGGAAAAACGGTGACAGTTGAAGCCTTGGCCAACGATCACCAGATGGAGTTTGTTGAGAAAAATGCTAGTGACTACCGCACAGAGGAAGCAGTAAACCGCTTTGCAGGTTTAGCCTCGCAGTTTGGATCGCTGTTTGGCGGGAAGAGACTTATTCTCTTGGACGAGCTTGACGGCTTGACGGGGACAGCGGACAAAGGCGGGGTTCGCGCAATCACCGAAATCGTAAAGACCTCGCGGGTTCCGATAGTTTTGGTTTCTAACACGGCTTATGATCCCAGGTTTGCGACTCTTCGTGCATCGTGCCTTCTTTTAGAGTTTAAGAAGCCTGCAGCAAGCGAGGTTATGAAGCACCTTAAGAAGATATGCGAGAAAGAAGGCATTCAAGCAGATGAAAGCGCGCTGAAGTTTATTGCCCAGCGCTCTGAGGGCGATGTTCGTTCTGCTGTTAATGATCTGCAAGCGCTGGCTGAAGGGAAGAGGAAGCTGACTTATGATGACGTGTCTTGGCTTGGCTACCGCGACAGGCAAGAGTCAATCTTCAACGTCTTGCGCATGATACTCTATGGTAAGACCTGCGCGAGCGCGAAGCAAGCGGTGAACATGGCTGATGTAGATGTGGATATGCTTTTTGAATGGATATATGAGAATATTCCTGATCATTTCACAGATCCCGGTGACCTAGCTCAGGCGATGGACGCGCTTTCGATGGCGGATGTCTATCGAGGCAGAATACATTCCACTCAAGACTGGAGCTTGACGCGGTACGTAATCGACTACATGGCGGCTGGCGTTGCTATGGCGAGGAAGAACACAAAGAGCCGCGGGTGGATTCCGTTCAAGTTTCCCGGGCGCATACAGATGCTGTCTAGGTCTAGAGCAGAGCGTGCGCTGCGGTTGAGCATAGGGAGAAAGATTAAGCATAGGTCTCATCTTTCAGCGGTTAAAGCTTCGAGAGAGGTTGTTCCCTACCTGCGGATTATCTTTCGCAACAATGCAGAGATGGCTGCCGGTCTGGCAAGATGGCTTGACTTGGACGAAGAAATGATTAGTTATCTAACTGGAAACGAAGAGAAAACCAAAGCCATCACCCAACTCCTAGAATAAAACCTAAAACTCAAAACGTTTTTCTCTACTTTACTAAGAGCTGCAAGACCATTTCACCTATATATAGGGGGGTTAAAAATTTCTACGCGCACATCTTCTCTTAACAGTGCCTAGTGTATTTTGCTTCCTTCTGCTATGTCCTTTTCAGGCTGCAGCAGCACGACATTGCCTTTGCCATCTTCAGCCGCGAAAATCATGCACTGCGACTCCACACCCATCAACTTACGTCTCTGCAAGTTAAGAATAAATGCATATTTCTTTCCCACAAGATCATCAGGCTTATAGTACTGCAGAAGCCCCGCAACAGCCTGCCTCTTTTCCACGCCAAAATCCACAACCATCCTTATAAGATTCCGCGAACCAGCAATCTGACTTGCCTCCAGAACTTTCCCCACTCTCAAATCAAGCTTCTGAAACTCTTCAAAAGAGATCTCCAAGCATCCCCACCCTTGCTACAGTCTCTCAACCACATCTGCTATTAAGTTTTACGTGCCTTCCTCTCTTCCACTATTCGCCTATACGCTTTTCTAACACCATCCTCACCTTCAGCTGCCTTGCAGTGCACTATCTCAAAAGCCTCCTTCGACGACAACGCAGGCAATTCCTCACCCACAATCCTTCTAACAAGATACGAAGCAGCGTTCAGAACATCGCCATTCAACCTCGAATCCACCAAATCAGCCAAATGACAGATCAAAGCCTCAACCGTTCGAGGTCTCACCGCTCCATAGCCTCCATGATGAGCAGCTACTATGTGAACCAGCTCAAGCGGAAAATCTCGGCGAACAAGCTCAGATACGATAAGCGACGAATGATCCAAGTAGTCTGCCAAACGCGTCGAACTGTAATAGCCGTCTTCATCCACCTTGTACGTCAACGGCTTAAAAACATCATGCAAAAGAATCCCCGCAACCACAAGATCACGGTTAACCACTCCGCCATAGACTTCTTCGACGCAATCACACATCGCCAACGCAATAGTGCCTGCAGAAACCACATGCTCCGTAAATCCGCCTAAATAGCTGTGATGATGAGAAAGCCCAGCAGGAGAAACCTCAAGAGAAACTCCCAAATACTCCTTACCATTGATCAAAAAACTCGGCTTATTCAAAAGATCAGCAACCTTCTTCCGCAGTTTCCTATCACGAATCTTCTCTACTAAAGATCGAATTTTCGGATCAAGCATCCTGCAACCCCACCTCATTATCTGACGCAAAGGTATTATTGGATTTTCTT
>JAGTQT010000105.1 GCA_018396615.1 Candidatus Bathyarchaeota archaeon | reverse complement strand
TTCTCATAGTCAAAAGTTTCTTGTCAATATCAGCGATTTTTTCTAACCTCTCGCCTAATTTAGCCTTCTTTTCAGTGGTCAAGCCTCTTATTTCCTTCATTAATGCTTTTCGTTTTGTTAGTGCTGGGAGTGTCGTAGTTTTTTCGATCTCTGATAGTTCCTCTGTCATCTCAGCCAGAGCCTTGTCTACAGGCTTTTCTTCTAGTGCTTCTGTTAAGGTGGTTTCTGGTGCTATTTCGAGAGATGCAATAAGTCGGTCCACTTTAGAGATGATCATTAGACATACGGCTAAGTCTTTTATCGGTAACTTTGCATGCCTTTGTTCAACTTTTGTAAGTAACTCCTCCGTTTGCTCCTTTGTGACTGGTATATCTTTCGCTATGTCTTCTTCGGGTTCTAAGCCGAGTTCTTTAAACGAAGTCTCAATTTTCGAAAGAATATCTGAACATCTGTTTAAAGTTTTTATTGGCGTTTCTAGTGGAACCAAAACGCTTTTCCAAATTTCTGATCTTTGTTCCATGTCAATGAATTGAACTACACCAGCATTGCCCAAAAAACGCAGAGCGGCGTCAATATGATCTTCTAAGACAAGGGCTTCAAGCTTCCGCATCTCCATCATAGGACTCCAACCAAAGAAGGTTTCACCTTTCCACGAGCGAAAGGCATATTTTTACAGAGGTGTAAAGACTTTCAGATTCAAAAGATTTTCTCTCACAAATTAGACTTTACAAATTAAAACAGTCCCAGTAATGAGAGGGCGGCATGTTCACCGAAACGTGCAGCGAGCTCCAACGCTACTAGGATAAGTGTTAAAATTACCAGTATGATTGTGAGAAAGTTTATTGATGCTTCAACTCTATGGATCGAGCCCAAGTTAAGAAGGCTGAGAATGCCATCTAACCCTCTGTCGTAGGAATCTACGAACTCAAGGTCTTGGTCTATATCATTTATCGCGTCTTCTACGACCGGTTTTGCTTCTTCATCGAGCCTGATATTGGGGATCATTTCCTCCTTCACGTCGCATAGTAGTCTTCGCTTAAGATAAAGAAGCCTATGAATCGAAGAGATCTGTTTCTTCAATTCAAAAACCGTATGTAGCGCTTTTTTACCCGATTTTTCATGAGTTTCCCCCGCAACTTTGTCGATTCTTTCTCTCAGGGACACCAGAGCCTTTGAATCCAAAACTACAACTTCACGGAGAATTCTGCTGAGTATAAAGTACTTGTTCGGTTTTATCCCTTCGTTAAGGTGGTCTTTCAGCATCCTAAGTACCGTCTTGATTAAGGTGGGGCAGTGTTCGCAGCCCCATGTTATGATCATCTTTTCCTTAATGAATATGAAAATAGGATGAATTTCCAGTTCCTTTCCAAGGTCGACGAAGGGCAGAGAGAGCAACGTGTAGTCGTGGCGCTTCTCGTATCCTGTGTACATGTGCAAGATGTTGTATACTCCATCTTTGACGTCACTGACTAGCGTTTTTTCGTCTCCAAGCAAGGTTGCCACAAGTTCAGATTCCTTGTCATCAGGTTTGAGAATATCAACCCAAACCCAATCGGACTTGCTCCCGAATTCGTCCAACTCGGCAAGTTTAGTCAAGTCAGCGGCTTTAAGTTTCTTTCCGCTTGCGGCGTACATCCAAATCATGGCAACCCTCTTCCAACTTGCTGTTACAAATTCTTTGTCTCAGAATGATTGAGCAATATCCTAAAAAAAGGTATTGCCTCGTCACTGAAGGGTCTTGGCTGCTTCTGACATGCGTCTGTCTTGAGGTTTATCTGCTTTTTCAAGAATGTTTTTGATGTTTTGTACCCATTCTTCGAGCAACTTTTCGTACTTCTTGCGGAAAACATCCTTAAGTCTAGTAATCGGAAAAGGAGGTTCAAAGTCTACGCTGTACGTGAACAGAACCGCGCCTTCGGCATCTTTCATAAGCCATACCCCTTTCCAAGACCAGCCTGACGTGCTCTCGAAGACAATTTTTCTCTTTTCTATCCATTCTGTGATTATGAAGTCTTTCTCGTAGGGGTTGCCGAAAGCGACGCCTACTTCATGGGTGGTTACTCCCTTTCCTCGGCGCTGCTTGGACGTGATTGTCATCTTTTCGGTGTAGCCCTTCGCCCATTCTGGTATTCTTTCCACGTTAGATATGAGGTCCCACACTTTCTCTATTGGGGCATTTATCTTAACTGTTTTCTCCAAGTGATCCATTCAACCCGCCTTTTTCATGCTTTAAGTCACGTGTGAACATATCACGATGCTTGGGTTTAGTTCACTTAATTCGAATATATAAAAATTCATTGCGTTGTCTCGATTTGCCTCTGGTCTTATAAGCATACTTTGGTCAGAGAATTAATCGGTCCTTTGTTAGAACTCGTCATGAAGGGCGTCTAGTCAACGTATGAATGGTTTGGAAAAATTTTATAGGTTAGCACGGTAAGAACCTCTTTGGAACATATCGTTTCAACCTTTAACCAACCCGGTGTTTTCCTTGCTAGAGGTTCTCGAGAAGATAAAAGACGCAGAAATGGAAGCCCAAAGAATACTAGACGAGGCAAACAAGTCGGCAGAGAAAATCAGAATCGAGGCAGAGACAAAGGCCGAAGAGGTTTTTGAAAAAGCATACGCAGAAGCTGTTGCTGAAACCAGACGTAGACTGATCGAATTAGAGAAAAAAGCTAAGGAGCAAGCAGAAATTGAGGGAAAAAGTTTTCTTCCTCGTGCAGAAAAGCAGATCCAAGAAGTTCGAGCGAAGGCTGAGAAGAAGTTCGACGAAGCAGTCGACGCTATTCTCAAAGAAATTCTGCCATCATAACGGGTGAAATCATGGAACAAGCGCAGAAGATTATCGACCGAATTCTCCAAGACGCAAACGACAAAGCAAAAACTATCGTGGAAGAAGCCCAGAAATCTGCAAAAACACTGCTGGAGAACCGAAGAGAACTAGCACGCAAGAAAGCAGCAGAAGATGAGCGGTCTCTTCTAAAAAAATCGCAAACCCAGATTAAAACCATACGAGGAAGGGCGATTACTGAGGCTAAGAGAAAAGCCGATTGGCTGGTCTTATCTGAAAAGGAGCGCTTAATCACAAAGGTTCTAGACGAAGTGAAAAGCAGACTTGTCGCATTGTCCAAATCGAAGGAATACACACCAATTCTAGAAAGGTTCATCATAGAGGCTGGGGTTGCCTTGAACGGCGGAGAGCTGGAGGTTGCGTTGGGTGATGATGGTTCTCTGTTGTCGTCTTTGAAGACGAAGGGACTAAGTGACGCGATTGCTGAGAAAACTGGGGTCAAAACAACAGTCAGGTTGTCCAAAGACAAAATCAGTTCTGCTGGGGTCATAGTCAAAACCACCGACGGTAAAATAGTCTTGGACAACACCTTCGAAGCTATCCTCAAACGCCGCGAAAAAGAACTTCGGCTAAAAACAGCAAAAATCCTGTTCGGAAGCTAGATGAGCTCCTGAATATTCTATTTGAAGGCTGTTGTCCAACTTTTTGAGCATATCTTGCTCTTCTTTTCCAAGGCGTTGTTTATGGCTATCAAGGCGATTCCAGCGCCGTTGTCTGCTATTCGGGTGATGTTCCAGAGTATCAACCTTAGATGCGGTATCTCGGGGAGTTCCTGAAGCATTCTGTCTCTTTCTAGTTCGATGAATTTCAGCATCTCCATCAGGCTGTTGGCTATTTTGATGTCGCCTATGAAGAAGCAGTCTACCGACTTGAGCACCAAGTCATGAGCAAGGTCGTTTAGGTTGCTTATTCTTTCAATCGCCCATTTTGGCAGTTTTTGCTTGTATCTCTGGAGCAATTCGATGACTCTGCGTGCGTTTTCTTCAGCGAAATCAGAGATCAACTCTAAGTATCTCAACATCAACCCGAAGTACAAA
>JAGTQT010000019.1:18951-22168 GCA_018396615.1 Candidatus Bathyarchaeota archaeon | reverse complement strand
AGTGTGACTTCGTCGGGTTTGAAGTAGACCGCGGCGAAAGCTTGCGAAACGAATTCGGAAGACTGATAGGCAAGCAAATCGCCAAGCGCACTGAAAAAGAAGTGGATTTCAACAGACCTGAAGTGGTGGTGCTGGCTAACCCGTTTATGAGCAAAGTGGTGCTTCAAGTTAACCCTCTTTTTGTCGCTGGTCGCTACCGAAAATTTGTTCGAGACATTCCCCAATCAAGATGGTTTTGCTCAGATTGCCATGGAAGAGGCTGCGAAAAATGCAACTGGACAGGAAAGATGTATCCAGAATCCGTAGAGGAAATCATTGAAAAACCCTTTTTGGAGGCAACACGAGGCATTAGAGCTTCATTTCATGCTTCTGGAAGAGAAGACATTGATGCGCGAATGTTGGGTAGAGGAAGACCTTTCGTGGTTGAGATCACGAAACCTGTAAAGCGCTTTCTTGATCTTAAGAGCATAGAAGATGCGGTGAACGCTTATGGCGAGAACAAGGTTCAGATTGCTGGACTTAGATTCGCCGATAAGGGCACTGTTAGGAAGCTGAAGAAGGCAGAATCCTCTCAGAAAGAATATCGCGTGATAATAGAGTTCGAGGACATCATATCCGATAAAGACATGCGGTTTCTGGAGGATAGGCTTACACGCTGTGTAGTTAAGCAGAGAACGCCGATGCGGGTTTTACATAGACGTGCTGATCTGACTCGGGAAAAGTACATATACGACGTTAAAGTAAAGAAAATGTCCTCAAGAAAGGCGGAAATGAGGGTACGTTGCCAAGGAGGGCTTTATGTAAAGGAATTGGTGACTGGGGATGACGGAAGAACCACACCAAGCGTTTCAGAGATTCTTGGAAACCAAGCGAAGCCTCTAAAGCTTGATGTCTTGAAAATTATTATGAAAGAATGAAAGTGGAGATGGAAAAATGAAGAAATCGAAGGGATTTCGTGTTGGAACAAGGCAGCTTCTACGTAAGGAACCTAGAGAACGTGGCAAAATTCGGCTAAGCAAGCTGCTCTACGAGTATCAACCTGGGAACAGCGTAATTATCAAGATAGATTCCAGCGTGCAGAAGGGGATGCCTCACAAGCGTTATCATGGAAGAGTGGGTACAATTGTCGATAAGCGTGGACGAAGCTATGTGATCAGCATCACGCAGGGAGATGCTGTCAAGGAGATTGTTGTGCGGCCTGAGCATTTGGAGCCGCTTAAGAGTGATTAAGATGTCTCAGAAAAGTGGTGCAGAGAGAAGTTTGACGCTTCCGCAGGTTAAAGAGTTGTTGCAGGCTTTAGGCGAAGAGAACTTGGATCAATTTCAGAGGCGTACGTTAGATTATGTGTCCAAGTTCTCTAAGGTGGATGCTGAGACTGCGGAGAAGCTTGTGGAGAGGCTTGTTAAAGAATATGGGTTGGAGGAAGAGGAAGCGGTTCAAATAGTTAACTGCATGCCTAGGGTTGTCGAGGAGTTGAGAGTTTTTCTCGCTGGTGGGCGCAAGATTATTGAGACTTCGAAGCTAGAGGCTATTGTTGCTTTCCTTAATGAGCATCGGAAGTCAAAGTAGGATTTCGTCACTGTTTTTAAGTCGAGACGGAATTATATAGGGGCGAGAAGGTTATGGCGGAGAAGCGCTACGAAGAGTATGCCTATGTGCTGGATGTTTTGCCGCATGGGCGTCCTGGTGTGCGGGTTTCGGGAAGGGCTGGTTATCGAGCGGGAGCGCTTGTTCAGCTTGTGGGTGAGGAGTTTTTTACGCTTCTTGAGGCTTTGATTAAGGAGGGTGTGTCTTTGAGGCCTAATGATCGTCTTTATGTGGGGAAGGAGGCTCGTGAGGAGGTTACGTATATTGTTGGGCGGATTGGGTATAATGAGTTGACGGTGGCTGCGAAGAATGAGCTTCCGACGGTGATTAGTCGTATTGTTCTTAATAGAGAGCAGTGGTTTATTGATTTCTTTAATAATGCGCAGGCTATTACTCCGAGGATGCATGCGATTGAGCTTATTCCTGGTATTGGGAAGAAGTATATGTGGCAGGTTATTAATATGCGGGAGCGGAAGCCGTTTGAGAATTTTGAGGATTTGCAGAAGCGTACTGAGTTGCCTAATCCTGTGAAGCTTATTACTAAGCGGGTTCTTGAGGAGCTTGAGGGCGAAAGTAAGTATCGGCTGTTCACTAGGGCGCAGTGAGATTTTGTCTTTAGTGGGAGATTATGTCTCTTTTTGAGCAAACGAAGCGGTTGCTTCGAAGCTTTCGAATTGTTCCGAATAGGCGTTTGGGGCAGAATTTTACGGTGGATGCTTCGGTTTTTGGTCGGGTTGTTGATTATGCCTTGCTGAGTGGCTGTGATGTGGTTCTTGAGGTTGGTGCTGGGCTTGGATTTCTTACGCGTTTGCTTGCGAAGAAGTGTAAGCGGGTTTTGGCTGTTGAACGTGATCGGAGGCTTGTTGAGGTTTTGCGTGGGCAGCTTGCAGATGTGTCCAATGTGGTGGTGGTTGAAGGCGATGTTTTTAGGGTTCAGGTTTCGGGGTTTAACAAGGTGGTTTCGGTTCCTCCGTATCAGGTTTCGTCGCGTTTGGTTTCTTGGCTGTTTGAGAGAGGCTTCGAGTGTGCTGTGATGGTTTTTCAGGAAGAGTTTGCTGAGAGGCTTGTTGCTTCTGTGGGTGCTGAGAGCTATGGGTGGTTGGCGGTTGTTGCCTACTATTATGCGGATGTGGGGGTTCTGGATCGTGTTTCTCGTTCGGCTTTTTTCCCGCAACCTGAGGTGGATTCGGTGATTGTTAGGCTGAGGTCTAGGAAGCCGATGTTTGCCGTGAGTGACGAAAAGTTGTTTGTAGGTTTTGTTCGTTCGGTTTTTGTGGATCGTAATAGGAAGGTTCGGAATGCGGTTTTGCCGTTTTTGAAGGGTGTTTTGCGTTTGGGGGCTGATGATGCTTGTAGGGTGGCTGGTGGGCTTCCTTTTCGTGATAGGCGTGTGCGGGAGTTGGCTCCTGAGGATTTTGGGGTTTTGGTGAATGCGGTTGTTGGGTAAGCGGGTTTTGTTTGGGGATTTTGTGTTTTTTGTTGATGAAAATGTATACGAGCCTGCGGAGGATTCGTTTCTTTTCGCTGAAAAGCTGGCTGTCGGTGAGGGTTCTCGTGTTCTTGACATGGGTACAGGTTGCGGGATACTGGGTGTTGTTGCTGCTGGGAAGGCTGGAGAGGTTGTTGCGG
>JAGTQT010000019.1:0-18842 GCA_018396615.1 Candidatus Bathyarchaeota archaeon | reverse complement strand
TTTCCCGCAACCTGAGGTGGTTGTTTTTAATGCTCCTTATTTGCCTGTGCGTTGTTCGGGTGGTTCATGGGTTGAGCGTGCTTGGGCTGGAGGCTGTGGTGGGAGAGAGGTGATTGACCGGTTTATCTGTGAGGTGCCAGAGTATTTGGCTGGTTCTGGTCGGGTTTTTCTTATGCAGTCCACTTTGTGCGGTGTTGATGAGACTTTGCGAAGGTTTAATGAACGTGGTTTACAGGCGTGTGTTTTTGCTGAGCGGGCTTTGCCGTTTTTTGAGACGATTATGCTTCTGAAAGCCGAACGAATGGACTTGTGTATCTGACCTCTATTTTTTGTGCGTGGAAAAAATTTGACCCCCCTATATATAGACTGAATTTGGAAAAAAAGCTATAGTTGTGTACTTGTTCTGTGGTGTTAGAGTTTTTTCCATCCCATAAGCGGCGGCTCCACGCCCATCTGCCAAAGAAGCGCAATCAGCTCGCCTCGATGATGAACTTCCTCCTCAAACACGTGGATCAGCACGTCCTCCGCTGTAATCTCAACGGTTTCGTCTGCATCATTTGTAGTCGTATACTTTCTTCCAAGGTCTTTGTCAGACAGCGAGTCAAGGTAGCTTTGCATTCGCTTCTCAACATGCTTCATGTAAGCTTTAACGTCCTCGAAGCTTCTGTACTCGTCAAACTTTTTGCGGGAATGCTGATCTGTCTTCTGCAAAAAGTCCAGCCAGTAGTCTGTCGCGCCTAACGTGTGTATGAATATGTTCCGCAGCGAGTGAAAGCTTGCCTCCCTGTTTTCAGTGAACTCTGCCCAAGAAAGCTTAGAAAGAGCCTCAAAATATCTATGCCTCACTTCATCATTATACTCCAGAAGCGCCCTCACATCAACCATACATAACACTTTCCAAACACTGATTAAGCTTACCCACTTGTTCGGTGTCTTCTATTATATGTTTTACGTGAAAGGCGTTTCCTCAACCGCAGTTCATCCCTCAGAGGTAAGCCTCCAATTCCCTCTAGAACTCTGCCATGCTTCTTGGCTATGGCATCGGGTTTTACATCGAAGATTTGGAAACCCAGTTGCTGATAGAACGCTAAAGCAGGCAAATCATCATTCGAAGTTGAAACCAGAAGTCTCTCCTTCCCAAGTTCTACCGCTTCAGCTTCAACTCTCTTAACAAGACTTTTTCCAACCCCAGCAGCTTGATACTCAGGCAGCACACCCAAAGCAGCAATGACCAAGGCATCGCCCATCTCCGCATACGAGATAAAGCCTATAACATCGCCTTTAATCTTGGCTACAAACGCAGGCAGCTCTGCAACCACAAATTCTCTATCAAAAGTTAGTTGCTCTTCCTCTCCCCAAAACCTCTTTACAAACATCCGAATTGCACATCTATCGTTGTTAGATCCTCTTCTGACAGCAACATGCTTAGCCCCAGAGCCCTTTGTGCACGGCTGGCAGATTACTCCGAGTCTTGCATGCCTTCCGCACACCGCTTTCCCGCATACAGCGCACTTGTAAACCGCTTCTTCCTTACAGCAATAACATTTCACGCGACTTCCGCCTTTTCTCTCTGTTCTGTCGAAAAAGTATATAACGTGAAAGGCGAAGTATTGAGAGAAACTGCTGAAAAGTGGTGCCATCAAAATGTGTGTTGTAGGCAAAAACAGGCTAAAAGAGCTAATCGAAGATTACAAGTGCATATACCCGTTTGACCACAATCTGCTAGACGGTGACGGCTACATCCTAACCGTCAAAGAGGAAACAACCCTCAACTACCTTGAACATAAAAACCTCATAACCTACGAGATAATCTTCACGCCCCCAAACTACGTTGCTCACCTCACCGCTAAAAGCAAATACGGGCGCATGGGGTTATCCTTCCTAAACGCGGCAAAAGTCCACAGCGGATTCGTCGGCAGACTCGCCCTCGAACTCGTAAACCTCAGCAACGACCGCTGCCCAATAACAATCAAACGCGGAGACCCCTTCATGCACGTAGAATTCGTAACACGAGAAGGCGAACCGTCACCCTACAACGGCGAATACCAGTTCCAATACCTAACCGACGAAGAAATGCAAATCTACATTCCCATCCTCAAGAAAATATTCCCCAACTACGAAGAACTAGCAAAAACATGGTTCAAAAACAAGCGGCTCCAGTAAAAGCCACCTTAATTCAAGATTCTTATTATAAAAAAAGACATACAATTCATAACTTTAATCGCAATCCATCCCTTAACAAACTGTTTAAATACCACGATCATGGTATGCAAAAGGGGAATCCGAAATGCGATCAAAAAATTATAGAGCAGTCAAGGGGCAGTCTTACACCCGAAAAGAGTTCGTAAAAGGCTTCCCTGCTCCTAAAATTAACAAATTCACAATGGGCGACACCAAAGCCAAATTCGAAATCGAAGGAAGACTCATAACCCTAGAAAGGGCGCAAATCCGCCACAACTCGCTTGAGGCAGCACGTGTCGCGACAAACCGTGTTTTGATGGAGAAACTTGTTAACAACTACTTCATGCATGTCCACCCATACCCGCACACAATTCTCAGAGAAAACAAGATGATTTTCGGCGCACACGCCGACCGTCTGCAAGACGGCATGCGCCGCTCATTCGGAAAACCAATTGGCACAGCAGCCCGCGTAGAACCCAACCAGACAATCATCACAGTAAGAGTTAACGCCAACGCCGCTGACATCGCCAAAGAATCCCTGAAACGTGGAGCCGCCAAACTACCCGTCCCCTGCCGCATAGTCATCGAACCGATACCTACCAACCAGGTGAACCCAGTTGCTTGAAACCAAAACCGACCTGATTCTATGGTTTGAAAACCTAAGAAAAGCAGATGTCCCCCATGTAGGAGGCAAAAACGCGAACTTGGGAGAAATGACGAGCGCAGGAATCCCTGTTCCACCAGGCTTCGCCATAACCGCCTACTCGTACAGAAAATTCATAGAAGAAACAGGAATCGCCTCCAAAATCTACGAAATCATCAAGCAGAACATAACCAACCCAAACGACCCCAAACAGTTCGAAATTGCCTCCAAAAAGATCCGCGAACTCGTAGAAGCAACACCCATGCCTAAAGACATCGAAAGCGCAATCAAATCCGCGTATGACGAGCTGAACAGAAGACTAGGTGTGAAAGACGTCTTTGTAGCCGTACGCTCCAGCGCAACAGCAGAAGACCTAGCAGACGCATCCTTCGCTGGGCAGCAGGAAACATACTTAAATGTCCGCGGCGCCGAAGAGCTTCTTGCGGCAACGGTGAAGTGCTGGTCAAGCCTTTTCACGCCGCGCGCCATCTTTTACCGAACCGAAAAAGGCTTTGTGCACGAGCGGGTTCTAATAAGCGTCGGCGTCCAGAAAATGGTGAACTCCCGCGCCGCAGGAGTTATGTTCACAATAAACCCAGTGTCCGGAGACCCTACACAGATAGTTATAGAAGGCAATTACGGTTTAGGAGAAGCCGTTGTTTCCGGCGCAGTCACACCAGACGACTTTGTCGTTGACAAAGCCAGCCTGAAAATCATCAGCAGACGCCTTTCCAAGAAAACAGTCCAGTACGTGCGAGACCCCGGCACAGGCAAAACAGTCCACGCAGAAGTGCCCACCAACATGCAGGAACAGCCATGCATCACCGACGAAGAGGTACTAAAGCTTGCCGAGCTTGCCATACGCATAGAAAAACACTACGGGAAACCCCAAGACATCGAGTGGGCTATAGACCGAGACCTGCAGCCTCCGAACAACGTCTTCATTGTCCAATCAAGACCTGAAACAATCTGGGCTCAGAAGCCTGAGCAGCCTGTAAAAGCTGAAGCTGAAAAGGCTAGGTCGGTTGAGGCGCTGAAGGTTGTTGTTAAGGGGATTGCTGCGGGTAAAAGAGGCTATGGTGTAGGCAAAGCGCGTGTTGTCTCAAACCCTGAAGAGGCATCTAGGCTTATGCAGAAAGGCGACATCCTTGTAACCGACATGACTAATCCCGACTATGTGCCTTTCATGAAGCTTGCAGGCGCGATAGTTACCGATAAAGGCGGTGTTACGTGTCACGCGGCAATTGTGAGCCGTGAGCTCGGCATACCTTGCGTTGTTGGCACAGAGAACGCCACTAGCTTGATGGTTACGGGCAAGGACTACACGGTTGACGCGCAAAGCGGAGTTGTCTACGAGGGAATACTGCATACCGCATCAGAGCAAGCACAATCAGCCGCGGCAGGCATGCAATCAACGTCCATGCACGTTTCCAACGGCATCATCCAGTCTATACCGGTGACCGCTACAAAAATCTACATGAACCTCGGAGTTCCAGAGAAAATTGAAGATTACAAAGACCTGCCGTTCGAGGGCATAGGTCTCATGCGCACCGAGTTTATCCTAGCAAGCTACATAGGCGAGCACCCCCTTCTTTTCGTGGAAACCGGGCAAGGCTCTAGATTCGTGGATAAACTTGCTGAGGGAATAGCTACGGTGGCAAGAGCAATACAGCCCAGACCTGTAGTTGTCCGCTTCAGCGACTTCAAAACCAACGAATACCGCGAGCTGAAGGGCGGAGAAAAATACGAAATCGTTGAAGCTAACCCTATGCTTGGCTGGAGAGGATGCAGCCGCTACATAAGCCAATGGTATGAAAAAGCTTTCAGGCTCGAGTGCCAAGCCATCCAGAAATGCCGCAGAGACTGGGGCTTGAAAAACGTCTGGGTCATGCTTCCAGTTGTGCGTACTCTGTGGGAAGCCAAGCAGTGTCTGCAAATAATGCGCGAAGAAGGACTGGAGCGTTCAAGAGACTTCCAAATATGGTTTATGGCTGAGACACCCTCAATCGCGATTCTCGCAGACGAGTTCTCAAAACTCTGCGACGGCTTCTCGATAGGGTCAAATGATATGACACAGGGCATACTGATGATTGACAGAGACTCTGAACGCCTCGGACAGATGGGATACTTCGACGAACGAGACCCCGCCGTAAAGAGAATCATTGCCCACCTGATCAAAGTAGCCCACGAAAACGGCTGCACAGTCTCGATATGCGGTGAGGGCCCGTCAAATCTGCCTGACTTCGCAGAGTTCCTCGTCAGAGCAGGCATAGACAGCATCTCGGTCAACGCTGACGCAGTTGTCGCTACGAAGAAGCTTGTTGCAAGCATAGAACGCAAGATAATCCTTGAACAGCTTGCTGAGCAGAGGGCAAGAGCGCTCGGGCGCCCTGCTCCGAAGCCTCGGCAAGACTGGGAATGGATGGTAGAGTAGTAGAGCCAGCTTCTTCGCGGTTAGATTCGCGATTTTCTAGGAATTTGTGAGGCTTCAGCTTGGGCGGTTTCGATCTGGAAGAAGAAAGAATAAAGCAGGAAATCCGCAGCCATGAAGCTAAGCGTGTAGTTATCCAGCTTCCAGACGGACTGAGACGTGAAGCATCCCGTTTAGCCGAGATTATTGAAAAAGAAGGTGCACTTGCCATAGTTTCAGCTGACCCTTGCTACGGAGCGTGTGATCTGGCTACCGAGGTGGCTGAAAGCTTGGATGCTGATCTCGTAATTCATTTTGGGCACTCGAGAATGTTGAAACATGAACGTGTAGCTACAGTGTATGTGGAGGCAAAGGCGACCAATAGCGTGGATAAAGCGGTGGAAGAGGCTGTTCCCTTGCTGGAAAAGTGGCAAAAAATAGGTTTAACCACCACGGTGCAGCACGTCCACAAACTAGGCAGGGTTAAAGAAATTCTTAACCAACACGGAAAAACCGTGATCGTAGGCGACGCTGGGCACCTTGCTTACGCCGGACAGGTGATTGGATGCGACTATAGCAATGCAAAAGCAGCAGCCAGCGACGTTGACGCTTTCCTCTTCGTAGGCGGCGGACGCTTTCACGCCTTGGGTGTGGCGCTCTCAACATCCAAGCCGGTAGTGGTCGCCGATCCCTATGAGCATCGCGCATTTGCAATCGAGAAGGCTGAAGAAATATTGAAGCAGCGCTGGGCATGCATAAACGAAGCCAAAAAAGCCCAAACCTTCGCCATCCTAGTGGGACTAAAACCGGGACAGAAAAGGATGGAAAAAGCCTTAGAAATCAAGAAAACGCTTGAGAAGCATGGCAAAAAAGCATTTCTTTTCGCCGTAACAGAAGTAGCTCCAGACATCCTGCAAAGTTTTCCATCAGTCGATGCCTTCGTCAATACGTCTTGCCCGCGAGTTTCCATCGACGATTATTCACGGTTCCGAAAGCCAGTGCTAACCCCCGCAGAGGTTTTTGTGGTTGCTGGCACAATGTCTTGGGAGGACCTATGCAAAAGAGGCTTGCTAGAAAGCTAGACTTGGAGTTGCTGCTTTCGAAGACAGCGCCTCATCCAACTCCCAGCCCAAGTCTCGAGCAGTACACTATTCCAGCCGAAACTGCAGCTATGATGCTTTACATTGCGGCATACTCCAACCAGAACATTGTGGGCAAAAAGGTTTTGGATCTTGGCTGCGGAACAGGCAGACTAGCAATAGGCGCCGCGCTGTTAGGCGCCAGAGAAGTTGTCGGCGTAGACATTGATAGAACAGCGGTAAAGATAGCTGCAGTCAATGCTGCAAAGCTGGGCGCTGAAAAGGTGCAGTGGGTGGTAACCGACATAGACGCAATTGCCGGACAATTTGACACAGTTCTGCAAAACCCTCCTTTCGGCGTGCAGAAACGCGGTGTAGACCAAAGATTTCTGGAAAAAGCTCTGCAGGTCGGCACAGTAGTCTATTCTCTTCACAAGAGCATCTGCCGCGACTCAAAAATCTTTGAAGCTCTGAAAAAGCATAAAAATGAAGCGATTCCTGCTCAGCCTTCTCCTTTCCTAGAAGCCTTCATTGAAGCTCACGGCGGAAGAATCTGGGCTGTATACAAGATGGCTATGAGTATTCCGCATATGTTTGCTTTCCACACTAAGAAAAAGCACGTATTTCTTGTAGACCTCTATGTCATACACAAATAAGCCGTTCTCAAAACAACTTAGAGGGCTTTTGAAATCAAAAGGTTTATTGAGAGGCTACAGGGACTAGAGATATACTGCTTTACGAGCATCATGTTTCGTAACAGAAAATCAGTAACATGCATGACTATGCAGAGAAAGTGAATTATATGGCAGCAAAAGGCTCGGGACACAAAAAAAGCCAGATTGTCTCGCCAGGCGATCGCCTAGGCGTAATAGAAGAATTCACGCCGGACGTTGGAACCTACGTGAAAAACGGCGTTATCTACTCCAAGATTATTGGAAAAAGCCTTTTCGATTTAGCTCAAAAACGGGTGACAGTTTACCCCACGCTACGTGGCATTAAAGTTCCAAAAATAGGAAGCACTGTTATAGGGCAAGTCTCAAGCGTACAAACACAGAACGCGAATATTCGCATCTTCAACGTAGACAAAAAAGACCTTTCAGGAATATTTACGGCGGTATTACATGTTTCTGACGTTCAGATGAGATACGTCGAGTCGATGTTTGACGTCTGCAAGCCCGGCGACATTATACGCGCCCGCGTTATCAGCGAGAAGAATCGCACCTACCATTTAACAACTAAGGACAAAGACCTTGGTGTTATCTACGCTTTCTGCTCTAACTGCGGCTACCTGCTGGAGCCAAGGCGATACATGATGCATTGTGCTAGATGCGGAAGAACAGAAAAACGTAAAACCGCATTTGACTACGGAAAGAGACCAACATAGCGTGAGGAGAGAACTCGGAATGGAAGTAAAAATATTGAAAAAAACTCCAACTGAACTGGAGATAGAGGTTGAAGGCGCTGGGCACACACTCTGCAATCTTCTGCAGAAAAGGCTTTTAGAAGACGAAACCGTAGAGTTAGCCGGCTACAACGTTCCGCACCCCTTGGCATCAAACCCAATCATTTATGTCCGCATGAAAGGCAACGCTAGACCTGAACCTGCCTTGAGGAGAGCCGCCGAGAAAACACGAAAAATCAACGAAGTTTTCATGAAAGAGCTTGAAAAAGCTCTCAAGAAAACCTAATCCTGCACGCCGCCTTCGCCAGCAGTCTGCCTAGACCCTCAACCAAGGTCTCCGCTTTTTCTAATGTTGAAACACACTCGCCGAATTCCACGTATCCATTAAGCCAAGCATACGCCATCAACGCTTCAGCCGCATCTGCAAGCATATGCCTAGTCCTTCTTGACGGCGCATGCCCACGCAGTTCTGCCTTCTTCAATGCTTCCGCCAGCACCTTCCCCTTTACTTTTGTGCCGATAGGCTTTCCCATCTTGTTTGACAAGGCGATGGAGCAAACAAAATTCACAAACGAGTCACCAAGAGATGCAAGCCCTCTATCTGCAAGCACTTCTGCTAGGCTATGATGAATAGCTACAAAGGAATACCGCGACTTCGTCACGAAAGAACTCCCCTTATGACGGTTTATGCATAAGCTAAACTTATAACGTTCTCCTAGCTTCACATCATTCCAGCATAACGGGGAAACAATTTTGGCGCATAAGAGATTTCGAGTAATTAAGCCTGAAATCCGAATTCTTGGAGTTGACGATGGCGTATTTGTTCCCCACCAAGAAGGCTACGCACTCGTTGTCGGCGTTGTCTTCCGCGGCGGACAATGGCTTGATGGAGTGCTCCACACGAAAGTCGAAGTAGACGGGTTAGACGCTACAGACAAGATAGCCTCGATGATTCTTAGCTCCCCACATCACAAGCAGCTTCGCGCCGTCTTCCTCAACGGCATGACGTTCGCCGGCTTCAACATAGTGGACATAAAGAGACTTAGCATGGAAATCCATCTGCCCGTGATCACGGTTACCCGAGAAAAACCTAACCTCAGCGACATTTACGTTGCACTAAAAAATCTGCCTGACTGTGAAAAGCGCTGGCAAATCATAAAATCATCTGGCGAACCCTTCGAGGTGCTTGCCAACGATAAGAAAGAGAAAATATACATGCAGGTCGCCGGCATCGCAAAGGAAGACGCTGTCAAAATCTTGAAGGTAACCTCAACTCGAAGCAACATCCCCGAACCGCTTCGCGTAGCACATCTTATCGCCTCAGGCATAACTACTACTTAGTGTTAGTTATTATTGTAACAAGAAAAGGTTTAAATGGAACAATGTTAAGGGAAAACAAACGGTTAGCGGTGTAAAAGTCATGGAATTTTGTCCCAAATGTGGAACGCGGCTTGTACCGAAAAAAGGAAAAACCGAAACATCACCTCTGACTTTTTCCTGCCCCAAATGCGGCTACAAAAAACCCTTAGCAGACAAGAAGATTGAGCCTAAAGTAGCCAAAGTCATCCAGCACAAGCCGCAGGAACTTGTAGCCGTAATTAGCAAAGAAGAGCAAAAACTGCGAACACTACCAACCGTTCGAGTTGAATGCCCTAAATGCGGAAACAACACGGCATACGTCTGGCAGGTTCAGACAAGAGGCGCTGACGAATCCTCCACCCAGTTTCTACGCTGCACAAAATGCAGCTACACCTTCAGAGAATACAGCTAAACCGACTATTTTCCTACTCTTCCAGCGCCGCGAAGAACTTACGCATCCGCTTAAAGGTCTCTAAAAACTCTAAACCCCACTTCGTAGCCCTATACTTCTTCGAATCGTCAACATTAACCTCATTAACAAATCCATGAGAAACCAGAAACGCCAAAATCTTTTTCGTGCGATCCACAGGCATATTAGCCCCATAAGAGATTCTCGTAAGCGAGCACAGATTCTTTCTCGCAATAATGTCTATAACATCTGCGTAGATATCGTACTTCGTTCTCCTCTCGTCGTCGGACAAGCAGTTTTCCTCAGTTTCCGCTATTATTAAATGCGGTTCCCCTAATCTTGATTGTGGTTACCCCTTGACACGCAAGCGCCCCTCGACCGCAGTGCTTATCAAGACAGCCAAAGCTCTCTACATAGAAAGCCGCAACATACTAGCATCGAATGCAAACACGCCGAAAAAAAGAAGGAGAACCCGCTTTTGACAGAAGCAGACCTAGAAACAATTTCGCCGGCGACGCTGACAAGGCTCTATTTTGCCAACCACTTTCTACTACACAAAGCAGACCACCGCAAAATCATCGACGTGGTCGACCGCATCTGCGGCTTGCACTCACAACTTCCCTCCACCCCCTACCTGTCTCTATGGAACAGAATCCAAGACTTCAAACCGGAAATGCTTGATCACGCACTTTACAAAGAAAAAAGCTTGGTGAAAACATGGGTCATGAGAGGGACTCTGCACGTTTTTCCGTCGAGAGACCTACCCATCTACATTAACGCGCTGAGAAGAATGTGGTTTGAGCACCATGGTAGATTCATGCATCGCCCAGAGTGGCCATCACTTGAGAAAAGAAAAAACCTCCTCTACCCAAAAATCCAGCAAGCCCTAAGCCAAGGCCCTCTCACAAGGAAGAAACTCGGCGAAAAAGTTTTCTTAGCACTCAAAGACAAAGCCGAAATCTCTATCAAAATATTCTCAGCGTGGGGAGGGATTCTAAAGGAAACCGCGTATCTTGGCCTAACAGTCTCCGCTGAACCATGCGGAAAAGAAGCATGCTTCGCAAGACTTGACAAGTGGCTTCCCAAAATAAACTTGGACAAAACTGACGAAGCCACTGCAAGAAGAAAACTGCTTTTGAAATACCTACACGGCTATGGACCTGCAACCGCACAGGACTTTGCATGCTGGAGCGGGTTACTGACAAGCGAAGCCAAAACCACAATTCAAGAATGCTTAGCAGAAATCAAAGAGATACACGTACAGGGGTCCAGAGAAGCCTACTGGCTAACTAAGAATGATTTTGAGGTGTTGAAAAAGCTAAACATGGAGGAGAAGGCGCCTATACGCTTGCTGCCCAAATACGACTCATACGTCCTAGGCCACAAAGATCGCACACGAATAATACGCAAAGAGCTTCTTCAAAGAGTCTACCGTCCAGTCGTCGGCGAAGTAGCCGCAACGCTGCTCATCAACGGACACATAGCCGGCACATGGACCCACAAAAAGACAAGCAGAAAACTCACCGTGGCCATCGAGCCTTTCGAACAACTTGACGCAGAAACCACAACTGAACTTCACCGTACGGTGGAAGAATTAGGGGCATATATGAACGTTGAGCACGCTCAGATAATCTTGAACAAGTAGCCTGCTGGATAAAGCTAAAAGCTACTGTACAGACTTTTAAGATGAGCCGGGGTGGCGGAGTGGTTATCGCGCTGGCCTCGAGATCCGTAAGCAAAAACGAAGAGGGCTGAAGACAGGTAAGCCAGTGGGCCTTTGGCTCGCAGGGGTTCGAATCCCTTCCCCGGCGCTAAAATATCCAAGTTGCGCTTAAATTCTTGGTTTTCTATATCTACGATTACTGAGAATTCGTTTTATAGAAAAAGGGCGTTTTCAAATATCCTTTGACACCAAAACAATAGGAAAAGCCTACTGGTCTACTCAGAAGAGCCAAGTTATCGAGATGGGGTCTTTAGGCTCTGTTTGCTCCATGTAGAAAATTTATCAACCTTGATATAATATAGGCGTACATAGATTTTCAATAGGAGGAAATAAGATGGGGATAGAACCTATTGAAATTTCGATTTCTTCCAGTGAAGAAGAGAGTTGGGATACTATTTGGAAGTGGTCATGGTTTACGAGGGAGATATGGGCGTCTGAACATTGGGAAAGGACCAAACGCGCCTTGCAGCCAGTTTTTTCAATTCTCTCCAAGCTACGGGTGAGGTCCATATTAGATTGTTCGTGTGGCCTTGGCTTTAAGACGGTGATGTTTGCAAAGATGGGTTACAAGGTTGAAGGTTCTGATGCGAGCGCTATTGCCATCAAATACGCACCAAAATTAGCGAAAGAACAAGGGTTAAGGATAAAGTTTTTCCGTTCACGTTACGAAGAGTTAGGTAAGAATTGTAACCGCAGATATGACTGTGTGTATAGCGACTATTTTGATGAGATAGAAAATTACAAGACATTAAGAGCGTCGGCCAAGGGCATATAGTCAGTACTTAAAAATGATGGAAAATTCATATTCTGCAGTCCTCCTCAAGAGTATACAAAAAGGGACCTAAAGAATCTAATTGAAAAGGAATGGCAGAAGAGAAAGCAATTCGAAATTGAGCCACCAGTAGAGCGAGACAGTTTGAGAGTGATACATGTCGAAATTCCTGAGAAGACCCAAGAAGGGATTCTTGAAAACCACATCTACCTCATCGAAGAAAGCGGTCGAATTAGAGGCGAGATAGCCTTTACAATGAACTCAAGAATCAAGTGGACATTCCAAAACTTTGTCAAAGTGCTAAAAGAAGCAAGCTTTAGAAAAATTGAGAGTATCCAACGAGGGGAAGAAGATATGCTCATTATAGCAGTAAAATAATCGGTGAAAATTGCCGCTTTATCCATCCAAACCAAAAGATTCAAAAGAGGTTGACTATGGTTTTATAGTGAAGTTTCTCTCATATTGTTTAGAAAATTTGCCGAGAATTTAAACCGAGATGTAAACCTATTCCCCGGCGCCAATTTACCAGCTAAAGCTCATTTCTAGACTATTCTAAATAAATAACCTTTATTGTGGCTTTTGGCAATAGCTAGGGAATGGCCGGTTGTGGGTGATGTAATCCTTCGTTGGAAAGACACGTAAGTTCAGCACAGTTTATATAATACGATTGATATATGTCGTATTACAGTGGTTTCCTTGTCTGAAACAATTAGTCTAAGATTGCCTCGCGAAACTATAAAGAAGCTACGCGAATTAGCGGATAAAGAAGGAAAAGACAGGTCAGCTTTGATCCGTGAGATTCTGGAACATGGTGTTGAAGAAAAGAATCTAGACCACGCTGTTGAGCTTTATCGAAGAGGACAAATCACTGGCTGGAAAGCAGCTCAGCTAGCTGGCGTATCTTTGTGGAAGTTCTATAAGACTTTAGCTGAGAAAGGCATTCTCATTCAATACTCGGAGCATGATTTAGAAGAGGATCTGAAGGTTTAAGCGAGGAACACTCTTGTCCATAGTCTCCAACACAAGTCCTCTAATATGGCTTTCAAAAGTGGGCAAAATCATATTGCTCAAGAAACTTTTCGGCGAAGTGATTATCCCTGAAGAGGTTTATAGAGAAGCCGTCGAAAAAGGTTTGAAGGAGGGATTTAGCGACGCACTTGCTATAAAGGAGTGCATCGAACAGGGCTGGATAAAAATCTCAAAACTAGATGGAAGAGAGATTAAGCTCTGCGAAAAGATGATGGAACACGCCTTTGAAATCCATTTTGGAGAGGCTCAAGCGATAACACTGGCACGCAAAATTAATGCGTTGCTGTTAATGGATGAATCCAGCGGGAGGGCATTCGCTGAAACATTGGGTCTGAAAGTCAAAGGAACACTTTATGTAATTGTAAAAGCATTGAGGGAAGAATTACTGGATAAAGCTGAAGCAAAAGAAATAGTGCTAGCGCTTGTAAGCAAAGGTTTCAGAATCGAACCAAAATTGCTGGCAAGAATACTGCGAGAAATAGATACGCATATGCCCGAACATGAACGATAAGATACATGACATATGAAGGTGAGCACTATCTTTCTACTTTTTTGCTGTTCAAGTATTGATGAATGATACTTATAATGTATTTGGAAAATCTGCTACACACAATTGGGCCTTTCACAAAATAGAAACGAGGAATCAACCCCGCTGCATACTCATCCCATTTTGCATAGACTGTCTTGAAATCATTCTTTGGCACTCTTTGAACACGAAGTGCTGATTTGGGATAAACTACTACGTATTTTCCACCAGCATATACTGCCTCGAAGTCTTCGCCTACATATCCGCTTTTTGCGGTCCAATTTAGGATGCGTTGCTTATGTGATAACCAAGACGTTAGTCTGGACCAGAAAACGTCAAAGTCGGGTCTGTTTGTTTTTTCAAGCGCGCTTTGCATGGTAGTTGTTCTTACGTCACTTAGCTTTTTTGCTTCGTTTCCATTTGGCAGGAGTACTATCTCTATTTCCTTTGAAATTTTTCCCTCAGAGTATCGCTTAAAAATCTCGTAGAACTTGCAATCAGTTAGGATTAGGAGTTTCTTTTTGGCATTTACTTTTTCAAGCATGAAACAAGCGTGGTATGTGTCGGATATTTTGCCTGATGGTATATTTCCAGCTTTTGTTAGTTTGTGAGATTTCACTTCAGCAACAATTTGGTTATCTTCAGAAACAAGGTCGAAATTATGCATTGCTGGTTTTCCGTTAGATTTTGAACCTATTTGTAAATTCCTTCTGGAGAAAGGAGTATTGAATTTGTTTTGTAGCCATTTTTTAGCTGCATCTTCAGCATCTCTGCCTCTTTCATAAGCTGAGGTCAATGTCTAACACTTCAAACTATAATCAGTGAAGGCTTAGCAGATATATTTCGTTTTTTCCTGTCAAGAGTAAATGAAAACAACTTACACTTTCCTAGACCTTTCATTAGAAATAAACAAAGCATTGTTTTACTGGTAAATTGGTGCTGAAATCCCTTCCCCGGCGTTTTTTAACCAGTTAGGGCTAATTCCCAAGCTATTTTGGACAAAGAACCTTGATTTGCCAGTAAAATATTGCTTTCCAACGGAACAATATTAGAGAAATGTTTAAGTGCTCTGTAAACAGTATTGTTTACGGTGAACTGTTTGACTCAGGTTCAGCTTAGATTGCCTGAAAAGATGCTTGAGGAGATAGACAAGTGGGTATCAGAGGGTAGGTTCAAGAGCCGAAGCGACGCCATAAAAACGATACTAGCCTTCTATGAGGAACGCGAAAAGACACGAGAGTTCTTCAAGATACTGACAAAACGCAGTGAAGAAGCAAAGAAACATCCAGAGTCCCTCATTCCACTTGAGGAATTGTAGTGACGTTCACTGTACTTTTGCATCCAAAAGCTGTTAAAGAACTGGAAAAAATTGGGAATACGATAAAAGCTAGAATAGTGGAAAGATTGAGGGATTTGAAGGATAATCCTGAAAGAGTCGGGAAAATTCTGAAGCATTCAAACTTCTGGAGCCTTAGAGTAGGAGATTATCGTGCAATCTACGAAATTGACAGAACCAAGAAACAAGTTATCATCCTTTTCATCGGGCATAGAAAGAAAGTCTATGATGATTTCTCGAAACTATTCTAGACTGCGATCCGACACAAGAAAAAAGAATGGATGCTGAGTTTTCATTTAACTGTTGGCGCAAACTTGACCACATCCTTTAAATTTCTCAACATGCCCGAAGTGAGAGTTATGTTATAACGGCGTAATGGGAAGATTTTAAAGCAGCCTTTTATGCTGATGGATGAACGATAGAGCTTAATTATTGCTTCGTAAACAAAAAGTAACAAATGTCCTCACTAATCTCTCAGGTTAATGTTGAAAAAGCAGTGGAATATGTCAAACAATACGGTGAAGAAGTAGAAATTGTTCGACTTAAACATTTTCTGGGGGACATGAACCTTTCAGAAGCAGAGAAGATATTGTCTAAGTATCAGCTTCCAAATGGTGGATGGTACTACGAGGATGATCCTACAAAAACCGTGTCTATTGGAGCAAGTAACATCTGGCTCAGGGTTCTGTTGGAGTTGGAATTAAAGCATACACCTATCCTTAAGCGAACAGCCACCTTTCTTATAGAGCATCAGAATGCTGATGGTTCATGGTACGAACTGAAAGAAAAACTTGAGAAATCCCCGCAAGCTTGGCTAAACCCAGACATCATGGACAACAGACTTTGGTTCACAATTTCACTAACAGTTTTCTTGATGGCTTCCGGCTTCGAATCTCACCCTGCCATAAAAAAGAGTAGTAATTACTTGTTAAAATGGTGGGATGAGCACAAACAGTTCCGTGTTACATGGTGGCCATACTGGGCTGGCATAGCTTTTTTTGCCAACACGAGAGGAACAGAGTCTGAAGCATTTTCAGTTTGCCACTTCTATACAAAGAAGCGTTTAGATCAATATGACAGTTTTCATCTTGGGTGGATATTGGACATGTGCACATTAGGCAATCTTCCATCATCAGACCCACTTGTTAAAGCTTCTTTGGATCGGTTGGAAGCTTTACAAGGTCCAGATGGCGCATGGAACAGCAAATACGGAAATGCTTACTGCACTCTTTTTGTGTTGAATTCACTACGACACTATAGACGAATAAACTAGACTTTTCTAGCTTTCAAATATTTTAGAGCAGTGTCAGCTACTTTTACTCTTTCAGAATCCTTCATCCATGTCTTAAGCGTATCTTTGATTTCGGGGTGTCGGCGAGCCAAGTAAAGCAATGCTGACGCTACTGATCGCCATACATATCGCCTTCTGTCTGTGGCAAGCATCCTCAATATTTCTAAGCCTTCTTGCCAATTTTTGTTACCTCCATAAGATGCAAACGCCATCGCTACGTTCCAACGTGTGCCTTCATCTTTTCTGCAAGCCCATCTGCGTAAATGTTTCAAAGTAATATCTGGGTAGCAGCGAAGTAAGCCATCGCCTATAGCATAAGGTCCCAAGTTCTTCCTAACATAGGAGTTTTTGTCGGAAAGAAGAGGCTCAAGCAGCTGAATAAGAAGTTCCGCCCATTCCTCCTTTCTCAAATTCCCGGCACTTCGCACCGCAATTGCCACACACCTTCTAAGGTTGGCTGAAGGATGTAAACTCCAGCTTTGCAGTAGTGGAAAGACCTGCTGGAAGTGCTTCTTTAGAAGCTCACCCCAGACTCCATGCGCGTATTCACGCACAAGCCAGTGTCCATCATCAGCAAGATTCGCGAGAATTTTCGCAGCTTTGTTCTTGTCTTTTTCCCATAGCCTAAGCAGAATTATTGTGGCGTATCTTCGGCTAAATGGATTTTCATCGCATGAAAGTTTTGTGGCCCAAAGCCCTAACCTATCCTCTCTATTATCCAGAATTTGCAGCAACAACTGCGAGGCTGACCAAGAGGGTTTTCCCCACTTAAGGGGAGATGCTAACTTACTGAATTCATCGATATTATCTTGAGAGATGGCTTCTCGCAAATTATGCTCGATATCAGATGATAGGTAAAGCTTCATGAGGCATTACTGGTTAAAGATGCATAGTAAATTTTTCGGCTCAGAGCACCTTGCCTTTTGACCAATAAACAAGAACGCTTATTACACTTCTCACTCTTTAAACCTATTGTAAAGTTCTCTCAAAAAACATAAGGACAGTATGGTCATGTCTGTCAATAGGAAGAGTTCTCAGTTGCTAGGGATTTGTGGAGTCTATTGCGGGGCATGTAGTACTTATCGTGCTTACAATGATAATGATGAAGCTATATTAGAATGGGAAACAAGAATGGGGATGCCTCCTGATCAGGTATATTGCAAGGGTTGTGGTTCAAACCTAGTTAATGAGTGGTGTGGCAACTGCAAGTTCAGAAAATGCACCAAAGATAAGGAAGTAACGTACTGCTTTGAATGTGATGATTTTCCATGCCAGATGCTCATTGACTTCAGTAGGACAAGGCCGCATCGATCTCTGGGCCTCAGAAACCTAAAGAAACTCAAAAGTGGAACAGATATCCAAGAATTGTTGAAACAGCAAGAGAAACGATGGGCATGTTCTCAATGCGGAAAGAAATTGCATTGGTACAGCGAGAAATGCCCAACCTGTGGAAAGAGTTTTTTAAATGCAACTCAAGAAGCCGCTTCTTTATCACGTGTAAGCTTGACGACTTTTTCGATTACGGCTTGTTGCCAACAAACTGGTGAGTTGGGTATCGCTGTTTCTACAGCTATCCCTGCAATGGGATCAATCAACCCTTTTGCCAAGGCTCATGTAGGAGCAATTGCAACTCAGGCGTGGTCCAATCCTTACCTAGGTATTGATGGATTAAACCTTCTTGAGAAGGGTTTGTCACCGGTAGAGGTGCTAAAGCAATTGCTCAAGGTTGATGTAAACAGAGAAAGGCGCCAAATTAGTATTGTTGACGCGCACGGTAACGTTGCAGCTTTTACCGGGAAAGAGGTTGAACCCATTAGTGGTCACCATGAAGGAAAAGGTTACGTTGTGGCTGGGAATTTACTTGTCAACCATGAAACAATCCAAACAATGGCTGAAGCTTTTGAGAGTGCATCAGGTTCGCCTGGAGAGAGGCTCCTATTCACACTGGAGGCGGGTCAAGCCATTGGTGGAGACCGTCGCGGCAAGGTATCAGCTGCCCTTTTAATTGTCAAAGACGAAGAGTACCCGTATATTGACCTGAGAGTAGATGAACATAAACAGCCTGTAGCTGAGCTGAGACGAATCTTCAATGTCTATAAAGTACTACCTTATTTAGATGACCTGCATCCAAAACGCACATGGCCAAGAGTTTAAGTGTTAACCTAATGGAGGTTTGTTAGTGCTGAGATATGTTCAAATATCCTTTATGTCCATTTCTACTGGTAAACTGGTGCTGAAATCCCTTCCCCGGCGCTGAATAGCCTATTCTATTGCCTATGTAGAATCACAGAATGGCTATTTACTCAAAACTTCTTCTAAATAGGCTATATTTTGGTTAATTTCTTCTTTGCCGCATATTTTGCCATGTCCTGGTATTATATTCTTTATGTCCAGTGTTTCCAGTTTCTCTAAGCTCTTAATCCAGTGTTTCCACTCTTTAGGTCCACCAAATTTCGTGGTTAAGGGCATTCCTTCATATATTGTGTCTCCTGCAAAAAGAGTTTTAGATTTAGGGTGATAAACTGATATCTCACTCGGAACATGTCCAGGAGTATAGAGCAAAAGTAGCTCCTCATTCTCTACTCTTAAAGTTGTGTCTTCCTTAAAGGTCTGATCTGGAAAAAAGAGTTTGACATCTCCCAACTCCTTTTCTGCTGTTTCTTTAGTATACGAGAACTTTTC
>JAGTQT010000020.1 GCA_018396615.1 Candidatus Bathyarchaeota archaeon | reverse complement strand
TCTTTATATGGTTGACAAGTATTCCAACTTCTTCTGAGGCTTGCTTGAATTGAGCGACGCGTCTAAGGACGAAGAGTTAGCACAGATAGTACTTAGCGTAACAAAGGAAAAGCAGCCGGAGACAATACGGCAGCTTGTAACGCTGGTCAAAGATAGATGCCAAATTACTGAAAAAGAGATAGTTGAGTCTATTCTAAGACTGCAAAGCGAAGGAAAAATCAAGTTGTCAAAACGGCTGCCGCAAACTCCACTGAAGCTTAACGCCTACCTCCAAACAGGGCAAGCGTTTTGGTTCTGGGCAACATTAACAACAACGTTTGTAACAGCCGCCACTGTATTCACGATTCCTGAAGACCTTTACCCATGGGTATACATTAGATATGTTATGGGAATAATCTTTGTTCTTTGGTTACCGGGCTACTCTTTTACTAAGGCATTGTTTCCAGTGCAGCTTCCAATGAAGTTGTCTACTGAGAATCTTGACTTAATTGAGCGGGTAGCTTTGAGCCTTGGAATGAGTTTAGCTCTTGTTCCGTTAGTCGGTTTGCTTTTGAACTATACTCCTTGGGGCATTCGTTTGGCCTCTATAGTTCTGAGCCTGCTTGCGTTGACTGTGGTCTTTGCTACTGTTGCTGTGGTTAGGGAGCATGAGGCTAGGATTGAAAAAAGCATGTAGACTTGTTGAAAGTGGCAGATGGATATGGCAGACGAACTAGCAAAGGTTACTGAAGAATCAGCGCGCGGCGGCTTCTTTCTAATCTCTGGCTCAGCCATAGCAACCGTTATTATGGCAGTAGCCTCAATACTGGTTACGCGTTTCTTAGGTTCAGAACTTTATGGTCAATACACGTTAGCGCTCGTTGTTCCTCAGCTTCTTTTTTTGTTCACAGACCTAGGCGTAAGCCAAGGCGTCACCAAGTTTGCGGCATACTTTAAACTGAAAGGTGAAACTTACCGAATCAGAAAGGTCATAAAATATGGTTTTGTGCTTAGGGCTTCTGTTGGAATAGCTATTTCTGCAATTACCTACCTCTTTGCAGACACTTTTGCAACGTTTCTTATCCAAAGACCCGATCTTGCCCTGTATGTTCAGATGGCGTCACTGTCTATTTTGCCTCAAGTCCTCTTCACGACGGCGAACTCGGCTTTTGTTGGTTTGGATAAGACAGAGTTTGCCGCCTTAACTGCTAATGCAAATGCGATCGCAAAAGCCGTAGTCTCAATTGCCCTTGTCCTTCTAGGGTACAGCGTCATCGGCGCCATAGCAGGCTATGTGGTAGGTTATGCTGTTGCTGCGGTTGCAAGCGGAGTTCTTGTTTTTCTTTTGGTTCGTGGAAAAAGTGAAAGCAAAGGAGAAGGCAACACTTTTTATGTTTTAAGGACTATGCTGTATTATGGTTTTCCCTTGTACTTATCTATACTGTTCGCGGGGTTTATACCGCTTTACAAGGAATTTGTTCTTTCCTATTTTACCACATACAGCGATGTTGGAAACTACAAGGCGGCTGTAAACTTTGTGGCACTGATGGCGGTGCTTACCATTCCTATCACGACGGCGCTACTTCCTGCTTTTTCAAAGCTTAACTCGTTGTCGATTGAGAAAATAAGGATGTTTTATCAGCTGGCAAAAAAATACACTGCTATAGTTATAGTTCCCATAACGTTTCTCATAATAATCTTTTCCAGAGAAGTGGTTGAGATAACATACGGCTCCACATTCGAGTCTGCCTCACTTTTCTTGTCAACATACTGCCTGCTATACTTCTTAGTCGGAATCGGCTACCTCGTGCTGCCAAGCCTCTACAACGGCTTGGGAGAAACAAAGATTACTTTCGAGATGAGCTTAATTACATTTCTTATGTTGGCTGTTCAAGCGCCGTTTTTAACAATTGCCTACGGCGTTCAAGGCTTGATCACTGCTTTTCTTGTGGCAAGCTTGGTGGGCACACTGTATGGCTTGGAGGTGGCAAGGAAAAAGTTTCAAGTTACGTATGACGCTTTAACTCTGCTGAAGGTTTACTTGGTCTCAGCGGTATCTTGCGTTTCAGCAGTGCTAGTGCTTTATTTCGGGTATCCATCTTTGATTTTTAAAATAGGGGTGGGAGGATTTTCGTATCTTTTCTTGTATGTGACTTTGTTGGCGATGACAAAGACGGTAACTTTGGCTGAGTTAGATAAGGCTTCAAGTATTGCTGGAAAGACTCTTGCTTTTGCAATAGTTGCCAAACCAGTTTTGTGGTATATGCGCAAACTTGCAAGATTCAAGCAGGCTTTATGATCATTGGTCTGCCTTCTTAAGCCGTGATCGAATAATTGAAGCGTTCTGGCAGCAGATTTTATTAGGTTTTTTCTGCGCATTTAATGTTCTGGACAGCTGACTTCTTCTAGCGGATGTTTACGCGTTTTCTATGCCGATTATTATTATGTCAAACTGGAAGTTGGTGATTTCGGCAATATTTGGCGATACCGATAGGTTTAGATTTGCTTGAATGACGGACTTCGCGCCTAAGACATAGTCTTCGCGGTTCCAGTTTAAAGTTATGTATTGCGCGGCTTGTGTGGGGTTCCAATTGCTAATAGTCATGTTAAGTGTCATTGGTATGTTGCCTTCGTTTTTTATGTAAACCGTGAAGCTGGCGTTTGTGTCGGGATATAGAACACCCCAGTTTATAGAGGTCACATTTTTTGTGCATCCAGCATCTTCGTATACGCCAACCCCGATGGCCTTTACGATTCCAGTGTTGTTGATTTGCTGGTAAGCAGTCAGCAGGGTGGCAGCTAATACGGTTGCGGCAACTCCCACTATTCCGACGATGAGAACGATTCCGACTTGCATTTTTTGCATAGCCATATTTTTCGTCTCCACAAGTCGTGCATCTTAAGTCTTAATAAACATTGCCGTCTGCATTAACAACACAAATACACATACCTCAACATCAAAAAACACAGCCACCAACCCAACCACCAACCACAGCCAAACAAGCGTTCAACAAGCAGAAACAGTTGCTTTCATATCAGCAACATTCTGCCAGCGAAAGACTTGGGCGGTTATCGACACCCAAAAGGCACCATAGACTTATTAGCATCCTTCTTATTTTCACGCGAAAGAGGAGGAACACAAATCGTTTGCAGTAGGGCACTTCGCCTTAGGCTACATTCTCAGCAAATTAACAGCAAAAATAACGAAAACCCGATTGAATATTCCACTTGTGTTCCTGCTTTCAGTCATCCCAGACGTCGACCTGCTGATCCCCTTTGTTGAACATCGAGGGCCATTCCACTCTATATTACTAACCGTAGTTGTTTTCGTGCCGTTTTTCGTCAAGTATAGGAAGAGAGCATCTCCTTATTTTGCAGCTCTGATACAGCATTTGTTAATAGGTGATTACGTTGCCGGAGGAGGCATACAACTTCTTTGGCCGCTGACTTCTCAACCATATGGACTTGATGTCGGCATTGAAAGTCCAATCAGCATCGCACTGGAGTGGGCGATCTTTCTGGTTTCTGCAGTTATAATGATAAAGACGAAAGACATCTACAAGTTGCCTCAGCCAAACCCCTCTAACCTGATTCTCGGAGTGCCAACATTTACCGTTCTGCTTCCAACGTTTCTTGCCTTTCCCTTACATGTCCCACTTGCACTCGTGCCTCCGCATATACTGTATTTAGGCATTTTCCTAATCTCACTTTCAAAATACTCTCAGCTAGCAATAGCCAAATCAATGCATAAAAAACAGAAAGAAAAGCCAACGTAACAGGAACCTGTTGCTTTCTTGGAATGCAATTGCTGAAAAAAGAAAAATTGTGCACCAGAAAAATGCTATTAAAGAGACATAACACACAAAACACAGAAGATTCTTTAGCCCTGGAGAGTCTGCTCCACTAATCTTCATTTTACGCCTATATATAAGGGCGTCTAATTTAGCAGCTCAATCCGCCTCGTTCTTGCATTTTTACTATCTCTATTCGTTGGATATGGAACGATAGGCTTTTTCAGTGCTATGCATGTCTTAATCATAGGAATAGTGCAGCTTGTTAAACATGACGCTTTTCTCTTTTCTCGAGGTGGCTTGGAGAGAAGGCAAGCTACCCACTAGTGGACGCTTTTGCATGTGCTTGTAGCCGCATTCGCATTCGAATCCAACGGTTTTGCCTCCTCTCCTCGTTTCTCTCCATCTTTTGCCATTGCAGTGGGCAAGCTGTACATGGATTTTCCATAGAAGTCTTGCTTCCTGCGGTGTTATGGGGGCATAGCACTTTGCTGATGTCGCATACCATGTTACATAGGCAACTAGGCACGACCAGATGACGATCATGAGTGCTTCTATTGGGATCATTTTTTCACCATGTGTTTTTGTGTTCTACAGATGTACGATATGTACTTTCTGAGACACATCTAGGATAGAATCGCCTATCTTACGATATAAGGATTATCTAGAATTCCGAACAAACCAGCAGACACTAAAACTGCTCAAGCACATCCTTCTTTTCAATAATACACCCACAATAATGACACTTCAAAACCAAGGGCTCCTCAGAATCAAGATAAAACTTTGCTCTCACCGGCTCATCACTATTACTAATGCAAGCCGGATTCACACACTTGATAATGTTCTCAATAACCGAAGGCAACTTAACCTCCTGCTTTTTCACAACTTTATAATCGCGAATAATGTTAATAGTCGCATGAGGAGCCAACAACGCGATCTTATGCACCTCCTGAGGATTCAACTCTCGACCCTCAATCTTCACAATATCCTTCGTCTTCAACCTCTTACTGGGCACATGAATAGCCACAGTTATCGGCTTCTTCTCGTGACCAGTAATCCCCAGAATCTTCACCACATCCAACGCATGTCCACCAGTAATATGGTCAATTACCGTGCCATCCTTGATCTTAGAAACACGTAATTCTCTTTCACTCACTCAAGACACTTCCAACCAAAACCGCCTATACACTAAACACAGATAAAAAACTTTAATCCTCAAGCACCACCAAATCTCACAAACTAAAACCACCATGTTTCTACAAACCACATTTGCAATTTTCTATGGAGCCAGTATCCGTAAAAAGTTATTTACTAGATACACAGACTTGTGGCTTGGTGTGCTCGTGAACTTTGAAGGAAGAGACATCATCTCAATCAAAGACTTCTCACTAGACGAAATCAATCACATCTTCAAAACCGCCTCAAGCATAGAGCCGCTCGCCACAAGAGGCTCCGAAATGCTAAGAGGAAAAATACTGGCAACGCTCTTCTTTGAACCCAGCACCCGCACCCGCCTAAGCTTTGAATCAGCCATGCACAAACTTGGAGGCTCAACAATAGGTTTCGCAGAAGCAGAGATGGCATCAGTGAAAAAAGGCGAAAACCTCGCAGACACAGTACGAACAGTTGAAAACTACGCGGACGTTCTAGCCATAAGACACCCACTGGAAGGTGCAGCAAGGCTAGCCGCGGAGTTCGCAGAAGTACCAGTGATCAACGCAGGCAGCGGCGCCGAAGAACACCCCACACAAGCCCTACTAGACCTCTATACAATGAAAAAAGAAAAAGGCAAAATTGACGGGCTAAAAATAGCCTTCGTAGGCGACCTAAGATATGGCAGAACAGTACACTCGCTTGCATACGCCCTCTCACTGTACAAGGTTGAGCTCTACCTCGTTTCTCCTGAAACACTGAAAATGCGCCGCGAGGTTCTGCAAACAATAAAAGAAAGAATAACTGTAGTGGAAAAAACAACCTTAGACAAGATAATCCCCGTTGTTGATGTCCTCTACGTAACCAGAATCCAGAAAGAACGGTTTCCAGATCCAGCTGAATACGCAAAAGTCAAAGGTTCCTACCGAATAGACGCACAGTCTCTAAGCGACGCCAAAAAAGACCTCACAATCCTCCATCCTCTCCCCCGAGTAGACGAAATCGCCCCCGATGTGGACAACACTCCTTACGCAAGATATTTCCAGCAAGTCTGGAACGGCATTGTGGTAAGAATGGCACTGCTTGCATTAATTCTAGGCGCACGCAAATAGCTATTCTGCATCATGCCTGCCCAAGCGAAAAACGATCAAACAAGGTCAACGCGCTCGTTGCACCACATAAAGGACACTTATGCAGATGTCCCAAAGAGCTTTTTCCACAGATGGCGCAAAAAGTCAGTTTGCGATTATACGTGAAAAACCTAACACCATACTCGCTCATAAGCTGCTTACTTAGAAGAACAAGCGATTCTGGCTTAACTTCTGTTTCTTCAAGCTCAACAACGGTAAGACTGGCACTTTTATGCAGCCAGCTTGATCTCCACGTGTTAGCTAGAAGTTTAGGTTCAAGCTTACTTTCGCGGTAAACAAATCGAACAAAGGTAGAATAGAAAGGCTTATCCCTTGTCCCAGAAAAATGAATCTTGCCAACACCATACCTTTCAATATCCGCCTCCGCTAGCCTTCTGGAAGCCTCAAAATCGGGCAGAACGGCAGGCAACAAGCGTCTAACCCGTTTCCCACTTTTCTGCATAAAAGCCGTGACCTGATCCGCAACTTCCTTTGCAAACGCCGCAGATTTTTCATCTTCAATTTTGCTGCCGGAAAACGCCTCCACCGCATTTTCGAATCCTGCAAAATTAACAAGCATAGAGCCTGCATCCAATCTAAAGTATTCATCTCCATTAGCACGCTGCAATAGGAAAGGCAGCAAACCTCTCAAGTTTCGAAGTGCACGATATTTAATCTCAAGAGCATGCGAAGCCATATCCAATCGCTCCTTGAGGACAGAGAAAAATTTCGCTTTGTCTTTTTCCGTTTCGTAGACGATCCGAGGCAGATTAACTGTCACATAACCTAAACAGCCTACGCGTAAAGTGTCAGTTTCCCAATCCCCGTTTAAATTATCATCAAAGTGGCATCCAGAAGGAGAAAACACTCGGCAGGCATTTTCTCTCTCAGAAACATCAGCAAAAAATACGTTCCCGTCTCTAACAGCTAACAAGTGTGCTTCTAGAAACAGTTGTTTCGCCTTTTCATCAGCGTATATGTTCGGTCGCACTTTTACAGTTAACTTCACTTTTCGAAGAGGAGTAAGTGCGCTTTGCTCCTTCACGATTTTAAATAAAACTGACGCCAGCAACTGAGTTTCTGCAAGAAAATCTTTGTATTGGTAGCGGGCTTTCTCAGCGGAACAAACAGCAGTTTTTGAGCCCAAGAACTCCGGAACAACCAGTTCAACTCCAAAAGACACGTCAGCATGGTGATTTACACTAAAAAGGAAAAAGCGCAAAGACTCCTCAACCTTAGCCAAATCAAGATTTTTCACAAATGGAGACAAAAACACGTTAAAGTACTCTAAGACTTGGATGCCGTTAATTTCTCTAGCTGAGTGCAAGATAGCATTCAAAATAATTGCTAAAGCTTCCTCAAAGCTTCGCGGAGGCAAAAGAGAAAAGCCGAAAGAAGCCACTTTTTCCAGATGCAAACCGTTTTGCAGGAAAAATCTGATATCATGGACTACTTCATTTGGCTTCATAATCCAGCTGTTAAGTCTATCTAGGTGAAGTGAACCTGATAGATGTGCATCCGCGATGTCTCTTGGAAGCACGTTCAGAAGAATATACTCTTTAAGAACAGTGTCTCCGGCTGCATTACGAATGGATTCCGCTCCTTCAGAAGTTTTGCTTTTGCCTTCAATAAGAGCGAAGACATCGTGAACCGGAAGCCCTAGACGTGTAAGTCGGTGACGATAGTCTTCCAAGCCTTTCTCTATCAAAATTGCGTTAACAATCTCTCGAATAAGCGGTGCTGTAACATATTTCGTTCTCGATTTAAGAAGCTGCTTTTCTGCTTCTTTAGCTACTTTCTGAGCCAAGTCGGCAGGCATACGTGTCTCTCTGATAAGCGAATCGGCAATCCTGTTAGCATCAAACTCCTCTAAAGTTGAACGCGAAGTGCGGATCAACATGCCTCGAGGCCTGTATGCCTTCTTCTCTATTCTGTCCGCGACATCAATAACCATCTTACCTAGGTCAGTTAAACAATATTTCTTTGAATCCGCATCCAACTCCACCAAGTCTGCCTTAAGCAAAAACCTCAAATGATAAGCAAACCTCCCAGCATCCTTGCTAGGACTCATTTTAAGCAGATTCATCAACTCACTATACGTCAGCGAACTTTTGTCAAAAAGCAAACTAAGTATTTGCAGCCTAGTGGGAGACGAAACCGCCTTTAGTATCCTAACCCCACGCAGCTTATGCGAAATAGACACCCCACACCCCTCCTAAGACTAGAAGTAATGCGCAGCATAAGAGTTTAAAGGTTAAGGAAATACTCTATAAACGAAACGCCGGCAAAGCAGGGGCTGTCGGCTAGCTTGGTCTAGGCTATGAGCCTCGGGCGCTCGTGACCCCGGTTCAAATCCGGGCAGCCCCATTCAAGAACCCAAACTATTTAGATGGAAATAGTTAGAGTTTATACAATTTGAGTAACGTGTCATTATGTTGCGCTTTTTGCGTGCATTCTATTACACTTATGTGAAGTATTTTGAGATGGCATTTTCTTCTCTTTTTCAGCAAATTTTTCCACGCCCGTTCACGGGCTTTTTTTTGGGCTGTTCTCCGCGTAAACAAAAGAGCATAACAAAATTTAAATATTGCTATCAACTGAGCCATCCAGCTTGTTGTCAACATGTAAACTGGAAAGTGATCAATATTGAGCGATAATATTGTTAGGGTTAAAAGCTGGGAGAGATTCAAGCGTCTGGCTATCGAATTAGAACCAGATTCAATTGTTTATAATATAGAACAGAGTGGTCTATCTCCTACCAGGGAGCTCACCAGTTTGCGTTGATAATGCCTGGTTTAAAGGTGTATTATGTGTTTCTCGATTTTGCACGAGGAGAGGAATTGCGAGAAACGCACATTCCCCTGCGCAAAGATAAGAAAGGAAACCGTTACATAGAGGAAACAGACGTAAAAGATTTCCTAAAAAATCAGCTTAAGAGAGAAGACATAACGATCTGTTCATACTGGACTATTTAGTGCGATTCAGTTAATGCTTCTTTCTTGGGAAGTGTTTCCTTGTATAGAGTCCAAGCTTGACAAGAGAAAGCATTAACGGAACTTCCATTAATGGCCCTATGACTGTGGCCAAAGCGGCTCCTGATCCAATTCCGTAGAGTGTTGTGGCTACTGCGATGGCAACTTCAAAGTGACTACTAGAGCCTATTAGAGTGGTGTCTATGGCGGTTTCGTAGGCCCAACCTGCAAAATATCCAAGTAGATACGTCCACGTAATCATAGTCGCGTAATGTAACAGGTTCGGGGCTGCTAGATAGGCAACCAGCAGGGGATTATTGAGGATTGTCTGTCCTTCAAATGAGAACAAGACAATTAATGTTGTCAGAAGAGCCAATATGGATATTTTTCCAATGGTTGGGATGTATGTGTTGTTAAACCATGCTTCTCCCTTCTTATCTAGTATTAGTTTTCGAGAAATTGCTCCGGAAGCTACTGGTAATGCTATGAAGAAGAGTACGCTCATTGCGATCAGATCCCATGGTACTGGGATGCTGCTTACGCCCAGGTAAAGTGCTGCCAGAGGCGCGTAGAGAGCAAGCATTAGCAGAGCGTTGATCGCAGTGTTGATTAGTCCTTGAGCCAAGTCTCCTTTTGCGAGGAACATCCACCACATGACCATGGCAGTGCAGGGAGACAATCCCAAGAGTATGACTCCAGCGATGTATTGCGGGTTTCCAGCCAAGATAACGTTTGCATAAAGCGTCATCAAGGGCGGAGCGATTATCCAATTTGCGATTATTGTGACAAGTAGTGGTTTGGGTTTTTTGGCTGCCTTTTTGATGTCGCTGAAGCGTATTCCTACAACAGTTGGATACATCATGAAGAACAGAAGTATGCCTATAGGTATTGATAACTGTCCAAACTTCAAAGAATCTACGAGCTCGCCAAACTGTGGCAGAAATCTTCCAATCAGCAAACCAAGAATTATGCATATGGCTATCCAAAGGGTCAAATATCTCTCAAAAAGCCCCAGAGATGCTTTATGTTCAACAGACGTTTGTTCTTCTGTCATGGTGTTACCTTTTTTGCGATTGACAACTACATTACGATAAGTACGTTTACAGGAGACTCGCAAGAGATCTTATTGCATACGCTTCCTAAAACCAATTCATGAGTTGCACCGACTCCTCTTCTCCCAATCACAACCAAGTCAAACTTCCCGTCTCTGGCCATGTCCGTGATGACTTTGGAAGGATTGGTACTAGTAACCGAGACGAGTTTGTACTTCACTTTTTCATCTTCCAAGAAGACTTTGGCATTTTCCAGAATTTTATGGCTAAACTCATGAGCAGAGGGCGTAGGTGCAGGATAAAAAACGTTGACAGCAGCAATCTCAGCCTCAAATTTCTTTGCGATCTTGATTGCTTCTGCCAAAGCCTTTTTCGAATGTTCAGAACCATCAACACCAACCAATATTTTTTTCAAGCGATTTTCACCGTGACACATTCAAAACATATTTATGTATTTAAATTTATTGTTATGTCCTCTCAAACACTTCCATCTTTTTAGGCAAAAATACGTTTCCTATATCTTTACAGCGAGCTTAATTCTTGCATTTTTTCAACGAGCTTAGGGTCTGCCAAACTGTAGTAAACCCACTTTCCTTCTTTTCGACAATTGACTAATCCTACATTTCCTAGAATACCCAAGTGATGAGAAGCGGTAGGCTGGGTCAAATCAAGAGCAATCATAATCTCGCAGACGCACATCTCCCTGACATGCAGAAGATTCAAGATTCTAAGCCTGGTTTTGTCTGCAAGAGCTTTGAAAAATCTGCTTTGTTTTTGGGCTGTTTTAGCTTCTGCAATTTCTTCTGCAAGCTGTTTAAGTTCAACAGAATATTTGGATGCATCTTCACCGGGGCAGATTCCTGAACTTGTTAATCGCACAAGCCTCTTACTCAGTTTGGACTTTGACAATCTGTGAAACCTACAGTTTAGTTGACATAACAAAATATTTAAATATGTTTAGGATTTTGGCCTTATCAGCCCGTTCATTCATATTATAATTTTATGGGCTGCATCATTTTTTCAATTTGAGTTTTGCTGGCTGAATATTTTTCCGTGGTTATCGGTGGGCAGTCAAGCAGTGATTTTTCACTGTTCAGGAGTTTTGCTGCGAAAGCGAAGCATCCTTGTTCTCCACATTCTTTACAGTTAGTCTTTGGCAGTTTTTCGTAAATCTTCGTTGGGTCCAACTCCTTTTTTGCTCCAATCAGCTCAGACGTTGGTTTTCCATGAGTTTTAAGATGCAGGAAAGCACGGTTTATGAGGTTCTTCGCTTCTTCAACAAGTTGTTCTGCCTCATTTCTGTCTTTAACGTATGTCATCCCAATTCTGCCAGTGGAAAACATTGTTACTAAATGCTGCTTGTATCTATAGGTTAATGCTTCTAGTTTTTCAGAGTACTTCGCATTTGGAATCGATAGATAAAGAATTGGAAGCACCTCTCCGAGAGGTTTGTCAGCTTGAGCTAAGAACTTTATTCTGTCTGGGTCCGCAGTGCATGGGGTCATTTCCTTTATGTCAATTTTCTTGACGAAGGCTTCAGGGAAGAGCAGGTCGATGAAATCGTTTTGTTTCAACCTGTTTTTTCCTCTTTGATGCCAGAGTAAAGCTTGTAAACTTTTTTCTCTCTTACAGTTTTCATTGCCTTTTGGGATAAGGCTTCTAGTGACTCGATAATCTCGCTTATAAGTTTCGCTGGTATTCCCATAAACATGTGTTCTGGCGGTGTATCTGTCGCCTCTCGGCAACCGTAACAGCCTGGGCTTATGTTTATGTCACCAGTTAGGTAGGGGACCACTGTCACGTCAACGCAACAGCATTGGAAAATAGAAGAACTGAAGTTGAGTCTTCCGCCTTCCTTAAAGTTTCTCGCTAAGCAAAGCCACATTATGTGTTCAGGAATACTTTCAACCACAATGACGTCTGGAACCATGGGAAAATCCTTTAGCGGTCCAGCAATCACTGCTTTTGTTGTTCCAAGTTTTATTTTCGGTATCATGCTCATTGTTTTTGCTGCAGCTTCTTTCCTTACGAAAAGTCCAAGTGCACAGAGCATTTCTCCTGTGGAGATTTTTTCTGGCAACGGAGCAAAACCTAATGCTGCCTTCGCTGCGGGGCAAGCTAAATCTTCAGCAGTCAACATCAGTGTTTGCCCTTTTCTGGCCAACATGAGAAGCTGACAATACCGGGATTTCTGTGCTGGAGATTTTACACTAGGCAAGTTTTCTTCTGCTTTTACGATTTTCACGGCTATTGGAGGAGTGTCTAAGCCTAGAATCTTTTCCATTCTTTGACTCAAGATTTTGGTTTCCAACAAGAAGAGCCTTCAGTCATTTTTTGTATTCGTATTTTGCCTTGTTTGACATCAATTCCTTTCTGCTGTGTTGGATTACTCCACGCTTCTTTATCGTTCTATGCAGATATGACATCGATGGAAAACTGATTGCGTGCTGTGGACAAGTGTTTTCGCAGGTTGTGCATTTTACGAGACAGTTCAGTGGATTAGCGACTACGGCAATGTTCTTTTCATAGTCAAACTGGTATACTCCTTTTCCACAGCCCAGCACACAAATACCGCATCCTATACAAAGTTCCGGGTCAACAGTGGGGTGCCAATCTATTTCTTCGCGCGGAATCCCACGCCAAGCTGGCCTAATAGGGCCTTCCGAACTTGGCATTTTTATACTCCAGCCTCCCTCAGAGCTTCTTTCAGCGTTTCTTCGCTTGGGCAAACTCCTATAATTCTAACGTCTTTGTCGATTACTACTGCCGGACTTGTTTCTATGTTATACTCGCTGAGTTTCGGGTTGACGCCTTTATAGATTTCAACTTCAATTTTTTCTCCGTATTCTTCTCTAATCTTGTCAATCAGCTTCAGCAGCAGCCTTCCACCAGAGCATGGTGGTTCTGAAGTGAAAACTTCAATTCTTATTGCCATGTTAAACACCCATCTCCTTTAATGCTGCCTCAATCGTCTGCATGCTTGGACAGACACCCATAATTTTTATTCTTCCTTCATTGAAAACCAAGGCAGGCACGACAGTCAGATAATACTTGCTGAACTCTTCGCATGGCCCGATATGCTTCGTGACTTCTACTCTTTCGCCATATTTTTCCTTGATTAGGTCTGCAATTTGCAGAAGCTTCGAGCAGCCAGCACAAGGCGGCTCGGCGGTGAAGACTTCAACTTTTACAACCAATTTTTGCACCTCTTAAGCTATTTGTTCAATAATGTGTTTTGATAATGTGTCCATCAAATTAATAGTAACTGAATCAATTATTTTGAATATTACTGGGCTAGTGACTGAATATAATCTGCGGTTTCCATCTTTTCTGTGCTTTACCAGTCCGCATTCCTTCAGAATTCTCAAGTGCCTAGAAACCAAAGGCTGCGCTATTTGGAGATGCGGAACGATTTCGCACACGCATTTTTCTCCATCATGCAAAAACTCCAGTATCTCAAGTCTTACAGGATCTGAGAGAGCGTTGAAAACCTTAGCTTTGAAACTGTTTTTATTTTTCATTTTTGGATGCATGTTCTAGGATAGACTAATAGCAATATTTAAATATTGTTATATTGCTTTCATACTCTCTACAAGGCGACAAATATGAAAGAAGTAAAAGTAGAAGTGTTAGGACCTGAACCGCCTTGTATGCGGTGTCAAGCAGCAAAAAAAGTTGCTGAAAAAGTAGCAGAGAAACTTCGAATAGGGATTGTCGTCAAAGTCGAGAAGGCTAACATAATGTCAAAGGACACTATAGGCAAATATGGCGTTCTTGTTTCTCCAGCCATAGCCATTAATGGCGTCGTGAAAGTCATGGGCAGAGTGCCAAGCGAGGCAGAACTTGAAAAAACCATAAAGGTAGCTGCCGAGAAGGATGCATAGCTGTTGAATGCTGAACATGCGAGAAAACTTAGGACTGCAGTATTGCTAGGCTTCGTGTTCACAGTTGTAGGCCTACTTATTTACAGTAGGATAATGGCTTACTCGTTGGCTCCGACAATGAAGCCAGCTGATTTCAGAGGTCTTGCTGTATGGGAAATTCCCATCGCATACCTTATCGACTATTTTAGCCATGGCTGGATCTGCCTTCTCTTCGCCTTTGTCACTGCGGGACTAATATACGAGTTTGTGCCCAAAGAAGCGATAACGAAGTATATGAGCAGCAGCAAAGCAGCAGGTTACGCGTTGGCTCTTGGAATGGCGCCTTTCTTAACTGTATGCTCTTGCACTATGGTTCCGCTATTTGGAGGCGTGCTCTTCGCAGGTGCAGGTATTGGTCCAGCGATAGCTTTTTTGCTTATGGCTCCAGCAGCTAATATATTGAGTATCTTATTGACCGGGGAGTTGATATCGTGGGAATTAGCTGGAGTGCGTATAGCAGTATCGATTGTTGTTGCTTTAGCTGCGGGTGTAATAATTTCTAAGACTCCGTGGGGAAAAGCCGTAGAGAAAGAGCATCAACCGACTGTTCCTACTGGTCAAGCATCTATGGAAATTATTAAACCACCTTTAGACGAGAGACTGTGGGCATCACTAAAATTCGCAGCTTATTTAGCAAAACAAATCTTGCCATTTTTCCTATTAGGCTTGGTTGCAGTCAGCTACGTTCAAGCATACCTACCAGAGGACATTGTTGGAACATACCTAACAGGAGCCACTGGTGTTTTGATTGCCTCGGTTATCGGCGGTCCCTTGTATACGCCTACGCTGGTTGAAATAGTCCTCGGAAAGGGAATGTTCGAGTTGGGCATGTCAAAAGGCGCACTGCTTAGCTGGCTTATGGGACAACCTTACGATGTTGCTAACGCGCTGGCTGTTTCAAGAATCGCCAAGTGGAAAGTCGTATTAACATACATGATTATAGCATGGGCTGGCAGCGTAATCTTTGGATTAATCTACGGAATATTAAGCGGGAGTTTATAGGAGAAAAATCTTGAAAAAGTGAAACCCATGGCGCACACACCAGGTGGAGCTTGGTATCCAACGATTTTTCCAGAAAAATGTGACGGCTGCGCATCGCTTGAAAAGCCACGTTGCGTAGAGTTTTGTCCAAATGGTGTCTTTACGATTATGAACGGCAAAGCCGTTGTTGCCTATCCACATAAATGCGTGAATGGCTGTACAGCGTGCGAGCCAATTGCCACAAAAAAAGCCATAGCCTTTCCCAGAAGGCTAACAACCTTCGCTCAGATCAGAGAGGAAGACAAGGGGCTGCTTCGCAAGGCAATTTGTGAAAAATGCGGCAAAACCTACCGGACAAACAGAGAAGTAAATATTTGCATGGACTGTGAAAGCAAAAAGTAAGACAATTCAAAATGGAGAATGTTATCAATCTAAATAAATTTGGAGAATTTGCTTTTGGAAAGCACCTGCTGGATACTATGTAGAGTGGGCTTTGTCCTTTGTCAATTATCTATGGTCTTTTTCCAAGTTCCACAGGCAAATCCAATGTATCGGTGCCTCTTACAATGTTTAAGACGAGAACTTGTCCTGGAAGAGTCTTCTCCTCCATGTAGCTTGACAGTTCATCTCCGTTTTTGATGCGAGTTCCGTTAAATCCAACTATTATGTCATTAACATGGACGTTCGCTTCAAAAGCTGGTCCTCCATACACTACTTCAACTACCAGCCAGCCGTAGGTAACGCTTGCCCCTAGCTGTTGAGCCTCACTGTAGCTCATATCTCTTCCTCCAACGCCCAGATAAGAGTGTTGATCATAGAATCCGTTTTCCACCAAGTATTTCATTTCTTTAAGAATTGTGTTTGATGGAACAGCAAAACCTACGCCTTGAGACTCTGCGATGATTGCGGTGGTAATGCCTACAACTTTTCCATCATAATTTAGCAGTGGTCCACCCGAGTTTCCAGGGTTTATGGGTGCGCTTGTCTGGATGATGTTGGCTATGGCAAATCCTCCAGTGTAATTACTTTCTGTTATTGTTCTTCCGAGAGCGCTAACTACGCCAGTGGTCATTGAGCCAACAAGTCCGTAGGGGTTTCCGATAGCTATTACTGGTTCACCTACCCGCAGGGTTGACGAGCTTACGATTTCAAGGGGTTTGAACTCGCTTTCCGGAGCGTCTACTGTAAGGACAGCGAGATCGGCATAGCGGTCTGTTCCATTTATTTCAGCTGCGTATCCGTTGCCGTTGGAGAAGGTTACGCTTCTGCTTGTGGTCCCACTGACCACGTGGTTATTTGTTATCACAATCATGGTTCCTGAATAGTTGTAAACAAAGCCTGAGCCTTGCACCTCTCCTGTGCTTGTAGTTCCATGAACCAAAACAATGGAGTCTCGCACCCTATTGTATATCTCTGTCAATGCAGTTTCGTTAAAGTATACGGTGATGTTTTGATAGGTTACATTCTGAAATCCCCAAAGGGTTGAGATCTGGGCTTGGAGGTTTGATATTTTATCTTCTAGCGTGGCAACCTCTCTGTAGGTTAAGAAGCCAACGATGATTCCGCCGCAGATTATTCCCCCAATAAGCACCAACGCAAGAAGCAGGATTGAGGCTTCTTTTTTATTTTCTGCTCGAGCTTCCAAATGATTCACCATTCACAATGGAAGCTCAAATGCGAGATAATAAGAGTTGCGCCGAAGCCTGCTAGCTCCGAAGGCAGAAAGATCTGTCTGCAAATAAGTTGCGATAAACTACGTTGTTATGAATTTTTAAATATCCTAATCAGCAGTAGTAACAATGTAGGCGTACTGCTTTGTTCATCTTCGAGAATTCAAAGGGCAGAAACAGAATTTTTCTAGTCCTATATTTATTAGGCACATTACTTTTCGTCGCGTTCCGGACAGATATCGTAGCCGCGATTGCTCCGGAGGTGCTGGCGATCGAGTACCAGCAACTGGGCGAAAACACTGTTTTATACATCTATTGTAGGCACACGATTTCTTCCACCGACCACTATGTCAACGCGGTTCAGCTTAACATCAGCGGAACCATCGAAACTATCAAAATGGTAGAAACACGCTATACTTTCATAGTAGAATATGACATGGGTGAGGTTTCAGGGATGCCTGAAGTCTGGGCAAGAGCTAACTGCACGGTTTCCGGTTGGGGAGAGTGGTGTGGTCCTGTCGTGGTTCCAGAGTTCCCAGTCAACCTTTTTGCCATGCTCTTGACGCTTGTAGCTGTTACGACTCTGCCTATCGTTACAAGTAGTTATCTGAGAAACAAGAAACAGCGCAGAACCAGCTGAAAACGTGGCACCTACATCTAAGTTTTTTTTCTTCGGTCTATTATGTCAAGAGCTTCTGGGCCTGTTCCAATTAACGTGACGGGGACGTTGAGATATTTCTCTATCTTGCTGATAAACTGTTTCGCTTCGTCGGGAAGCTCGCCAAATGCTCTTGCGCCTTGACATTTAGGAATCAAACAGTCAAGCTTCGTGAGCGCGATTTGGGTAGCACCATTAACCATAACAGCCCTCTTTGCCAGCTCGAAGTTAAAAGGCGCTGAACGGCGTTCACGGCCTGTTCCGGCCGCCGTCTCGAACCACCCTCTTTTCTGTGCTTCTTCCTTGGATATCTCTCCAGGCAATGGGCCACCACCGACGCGTGTCATGAAGGATTTCAATACCACTATGACTTCGTCGATTTTGGTTGGTCCGACACCTGCTTCTGCACATATTGCAGCGGCGCTTGTATCTCTGCTCGTTACATATGGGTACGTTCCGTGGTAGAGTGAAAGCAAGATTCCTTGAGTTCCTTCTAGAAGCACGTTCTTGTTCGCGTCTATTGCGGTATTTGCCTCCAATGAAACGTCTGCTAGATACGGCTTTAGCTCTGGAATATCTTTAGCCAGCTTTGCAGTTCTGCGGGCCCGCTCTTCCTGTGCTGGGCCGACTCCTCTTCCTGTGGTGCCTATGGCTTCTCTAAGATGCGAATTGGCTTTGTCCTGAGACGCATGTTTTTCTTCGATTATTGAGGCTTGGCTGTCTACGCCTATGCGGTTTTTGACGTTTGTTTCCTCAACTTCTGCAAGGAACTGTTTAACTTCTACGTTTGTTCCGGCGCCAAGGAGTAGGCGGCATTTCTCGTTTACGAAGCCTCCTGGCACCATGTGTAGGGCGTAGCGCTTCCCCTTGTACCAGATGGTGTGTGCCGCGTTAACTGAGCCTGTTCTTACACAGACGTGAATTGGATCTTTCAAAGCTAGGTAGGAAACGATTTTTCCTTTCCCTTCGTCTCCCCAGAATCCTCCAGCCAATACTGTGCAAGGCATGTTGAATCACTTGTTTGGTGATTTGCATGACTTTATTTAAGGCTGTTTGTCTGCTTTATGTGAAAGAAATGGACGTTGGGTTGTCGCGAGCTTCTCGCAAAAAAGCTCGGCTGAGTCCATGTTTTCTGGTATTATCCGCTTGTTAATAGTAGATTGAGGTTTAACATCTCTGCCCACGCGATGTTTTTCAACGGTATATGAAGCTTTGTTTTGTTTCCATAAGCTACGCAGGTGATGAAGGCTTCTCGTGATAGATCGCCCCTGCGAATTTCTGCAAGGTGAACGTTCACGATAACTGATCCATCCTTCAGGTGGAGGTTGACATTTTTGCCGAGAAAGGATCTTGCCGTGTTCAAGCCGAATCCGTCCATAGGCTACCACTCCATGTCCTGTTCGGCTATTTTTCCCCAGCATCGTCTGCAAATGGGAAGCCTTTCACCTTTTAGCTGAATGTAGACTTCTATGTCGCTTTCGCTACATTCTTTATGCCATGGGTTTCTACATCTTTCCATTTCATTCAAACTCCTAGTTATTGCCCTAATCTTTGTTTCCGCTCATTTTGCTTTTAAAGCACTCCGAGAAGCGAAGGTTTTGACAGGTGGAGAGGCTGGTGAAAGTGAAATAGTCTTCTATCAGGAATTTGAAAAAAACTGCGAAAGATTCTTCTTCATATTTGAATGATCTGCGGAGTGATCTCCTTCTGGGTTACTGTAAGCAGGGCTACAGTAGGCTTACTAATAAAGGGCGGAATCGGATTCGTAGGGCTTCCCGGATTGATAAATAACGTTGTTCCTTCCCATCTCACGTGTGCGTTGTGAGTATGCCCATATACAAGCACATTAAAACCGTTGTTTCTGGCGATTTCATTCATCTTCCTTATCCCAAAAAGTGCTCCCGGGTCATGCATGACTCCGATTTTCCAATTAAAAATCTTAACTGAGTTTAGCTTAGGGAGTTTTCCTCTGATTTCCGATCCATCCATGTTGCCGTAGACAGCCAGAACAGGAGCCAGCTGCTCCAGTTCATCTATTACGGATAGGTCTACGAAGTCGCCTGCGTGCACTATGTAATCAACTTTGTCAAATGCGGTGAAAACCTCTTTCGGGATCTGTTTTGCTCTTGTAGGAACGTGTGTGTCTGAGATTAGCCCAAGAGTTTTTGTTGGCGGCATTTCGCTTAGCTTTGGCGAAATCTGCAGGTCCAAGCTGGTCATGTGGGATCCACATGTGTTTTATGTTTTTCTAGGATATGAACTTGCTTGAATGAGCGTTTTAGACACATTGCTGGTCAGCTTCGTGTCATTTATGAATGAAGCGGTTTTCCAAGTTTGTAGTGTCCCCTCCAAGATTATCAGCACGGAAAACATCGCCGTTAACGTTCTCACTATTCAGACTAGCGGAATACTTGTGCGAGGATAAAATCTTAAGAAGACTGCACGCCAATAGTGCACTACATCAAGGAGCTGCTGGAATGCCTGCCCAACTATTAAAAGAAGTCTAAGAAGAGGTAACAAGCCTACTAAGCAACCTCCTAAAAATTAACACGACCAATCCGCCTGGAAACGAAACAGAAGCAGCAAAATACTTGGCAAGGGACCTTGAAGAAGACGGATTTGACTGCGAACTTTTCGAATCTGCGCCGGGAAGGGGAAGCATAGTTACGCGTCTTAGAGGAACAGGCGAAAAACCAAGTCTACTTTTGCTTTCACATTTGGATGTGGTTGCTGCTAACCCGAAAGAGTGGAGCGTAGACCCTTTTAGCGGAGCTGTAAAAGACGGGTTTGTTTGGGGTCGTGGCGCGCTTGACATGAAGTCGATGACTGCTATGGAAGCCATGGTTCTGAAGCTTCTGAAAAGAAACGGGGTCAAATTGAAAGGCGACGTTATACTGGCGGCTACTGCCGACGAGGAAAAAGGCGGCGAAGCAGGAGCAGGCTGGCTTGTGCACAACCATCCCGACAAAGTCAAAGCAGACTTCTTACTTAACGAGGGAGGAGGCTTGGCAATTCCGATTGATGGAAAAAATATTTTCACGGTGCAGACAGCGGAAAAAGGCATTCGGTGGTTCAAGATCAAAGCTAAAGGCAAACCCGGTCACGGCTCAGTTCCAGACATAGGGGATAACGCTATAATGCGTATGAATAAGGTGATCGACAAGCTGGGAAACTATCGCTCGCAGATCATAATTATACCTCGGGTCAGGAAGTTTCTAAGCGAGATCGCAAAAGAAAGCGATCTTGCAAGGCAAGCCATCTCTACTTTGCTTCAAAACCCGGATATGAGTGATCAGATTTTGGATATGCTTGCGCGAAAAGACAAGGCCATGGCTGAAGAGACGCGGGCAAGACTTAGGATGACTGTAACGCCAACGATAATCAGCGGCGGTGTTAAAGAAAACATCATTCCCTCGCAGTGCGAAACTGTTTTTGCCTGCCGGATTCTGCCTGGACAGAGACCTCAAGATGCCTTGAACGAGATTAAGAGCCTGCTGCGAGACCTAGATCTGGGTATGTTAGAGTTTGAAATTATCCAAGCTAACGATCCATCTGAATCGCCGGCGAACACGTCTCTGTATGATCTTATAGTCAAAGTGCTTAAGGAGTTTGAGCCTAACTGTTCGGTGGCGCCGATCATGCTTACAGGAGGGACTGATTCGCGTTTCTTCAGGAAAATTGGCACCGTGAGCTATGGTTTTCAGCCGTTGCTGGCTGACATGGACTATGGAGAAATGTTGAAGTCTGTTCACGGCATAGATGAACGTGTCTCAATTCAAAATCTGGTTTTTGGAACAAGCGTGCTATACAGTGTTGTTGAGAGGTTCATGGCGTAGGAGTGAAATTATAAATACACGTTTGACCCGTTCTTTTGCATAGTCCAATTTGGAGGTTTTAGAGGTGCCGGCAATAGAGGTTGGAAGAATCTGTTTGAAACTCTGTGGACGTGAAGCAGGCAAAAGATGTGTCATCGTTGACGTGGCTGACAAAAGCTTTGTTTCCATAACCGGGCCAAAATCGGTCACCGGCGTGAAGCGAAGAAGGGTGAACGTTAACCACATTGAGCCCACGCAAGATGTACTCGAGATCAAACGAGGCGCATCCGACGAGGAAGTTGCTGAAGCACTAAAGAAAGCAGGCTTGCTTGAAGCCTTCAAGGAAAACGTGAAACCCGTTTTATCCTCTGCCTAAGAGCATATATCTCTAGGCGGCGCTTCTATTCTACCGAGGTGCTGTATCGTTTGAGCCGAAGCGTAGCTCCATGGGCTATTCACCGCGAGACCCTTGTGAAGGCTGAGGACGAAACAGACCCAGGCTACGGCTGTATTCCCGAAGAAAGATCGGCAGCTGACTATCTGAAGTTCGGCATAATTAATTTGGACAAGCCTGCGGGTCCTTCAAGCCATGAAGTGGCGGCTTGGGTTAAACGCATCCTGAAGATTGAGCATGTTGGTCACGGCGGGACTCTAGAGGCTTAGACGCCAGAGACATCCCAATGTAACCGGTGTGCTTCCCGTCACGTTAGAGGAATCTAGGAAAATAGTTCAAGCTTTGCTTCTTGGCGGGAAAGAGTATGTTTGCGTGATGAAGCTTCATGGAGATGTGTCTGAACAGAAAATTAAGGATGTCTTGAAGGAGTTTCAGGGCGAAATCTATCAGCGTCCTCCTTTGCGAGCGTCGGTTAAGAGGCAGCTTAGAACAAGGCGGATCTACTATCTGGATTTTCTAGAGGTGGAAGGTCGAAATGTCTTGTTTAGAGTTGGATGCGAAGGCGGTACATATATTCGGAAATTGTGCTTTGACGTAGGCGAAGTTCTAGGCTGCGGGGCGCATATGCAGGAGCTTCGGAGAACGAGG
>JAGTQT010000104.1 GCA_018396615.1 Candidatus Bathyarchaeota archaeon | reverse complement strand
CAAAGGATACAAACCACGCCAAAAATACACAGTCCTATGCATAGTAGGCAACTCCTTCGGCTTCTATGGGTGGATGTGACACATTTCTGCGGGGCTGAACTGGGCGTATTGCGTGGCTTTTTCGCCTAAAGAAGCCTCCATCAGGCTCAAAACATGATGTGTCACATGAGCCAATAGCAGACGCAGTTGATACCATAACAGTGTTCACCAGCTTTGGTGTTGTGTTCTTTGTTGTGTGAGTTGGCGGGTTCTGGCAAGTTCGTCTGCGATTAGTGTTAGGATGCAGTTTTGGAAGCGTGTTTCTGTGGGGTTGCAGTGGACGTCGCAGTTTCTGCAGAATACGTGCTGATACAGTTTTATTGGGGGGAGCGGATGGCTTCTTGTTTGAGGTTTAGAGTGTTGTGTCATGGTTGGTTGTTACCTCTTTTGAGAAGCTGCTCGATTTGCGGAATATGTTTCAGAATCTGCATGAGTGTTTCTTGGTCTGGGACGCCTATCCAGATGCTGTTGGCGACGCAGTAAACCGATTCAAGCTTGTGCTGTTCGGCAAACTTCTTAGGTATTGTCAGAATGTATTGCTTGTAGGTTTTGCCGTTTGTCTTCTTTCTAAGTGTTATTACCTTTCTTTTCTCGATTCTAAATTCACTCATCTGTCCTTCTCCATTACGTGAGCTCTGTCATTGGTGGATGATTATGGAAAAGTTTATATAACCATTTTTGTATATAATTAGGCATTTGATAAACAGAAATTGTTAAGTGTGATGGCGATGTTAGGGAATGCGATGAGGAAGTATGTTTTGAGCGAACGAAAGAACGGGTACAGCTCCCAAGTTCAGAACGTCTATAACTACCGTATAAAGAAGTATGCGGTGCAGGCTTTGAAGGACTTGGCTTTGCTTGCTCAAAAACTGCCTGAAGACCAGCAAGCAGAGATTTTCAACAGAGAAAACATGTATGATTTGCTTAAGGCGCTGTTCAAACTTGACTCGAAGCTTTGGGAAGACAAGGAGCTGCTTAGGAAGAAGCGCAGGCGCCTTTTGCCCCTCTGTTACGAAATTATAATGCTGTTGGATGACTCGACGTTTGCACATTTGATTGCGCCGCTGCAGTGGGAGGTCATGACTAAAGAAGGAGGACATCTTGTCTATCTTAAAGCCGTGTACTATCGTTCGCTCATCAGCCCAGAAGACGAAGAGAGAAAACTGAGAGAGTAGGAGGTGAAAGCTGCGTGGAGTCTGCATTGAAAGCGTATATGAGAGGCGGAGTTGAACGCGACAGAGTCTACAAAGAGAGGCACTTCACCATACGGCTGCAGTTGCCAAGCCTGAAGGGGTATGAACTGCAGATGCGCGTCCAAGACTTGAACGAGCAGCTTGACGAGCTGAAGCAGATGATAGCTGAGTGCAAAGAGGCCATAAGCCAGTTGAAGCATGATGTTGATCCTGAGCAGTTGCGCCTGAAGTATCGGATTTCAAAGACGCTAAACACGAAAACAGAGGACCTCATAGAACAGTTTGAGGCTGAGCGTGAGTGGCGAAAGCAAGCTGCCAAGTGGGTGAGACGCGAAAGAGCCATATTTCTCTGGGAGCTCAGGCTGAGGAAAGCAGCAGGCGTGAAGCTTCCGTTTATGCGCCATCAGCTCAAGACGTTGAACAAGGAAGCGTATCTGCAGCTTTGCAGGATGAAAGACTTGTCTGAACAGCTTAGGCAAGCATGCGAAGCCTATCATAAGGTGCAGAGCAAACATAACCTGCTTTTGATGAAGCTGGAGAAGCTCAGCCTTCAGCGGTTCGAGGGCGAAAGCGAAAACTGGACAAACATGCTTGTTCCAGCAGAGATCAGAGAGCTGAAGTTCTTAGAAGACTTCAGCCATCGAGAAGAAGGCAGAGAAAAGCTTGCTTGCCATTGAAAGGCTGCAAAGTAGGGGGATATCGTTGTCGACCCCCCTCCCGTTCTACATGTAACGCTGAAAGTAATGTTTGGCGGTAACACTCTTGAAGAAACAGATAGGCGTCTGGGTTGACGCTGCGGTATGGCACGCTTACAGAGAGCTGTGCAGTAAAGAGAGATTCCGTCCTGCAGAGGCTATAGAAAAGTTTCTGCAGCTTGTCTTGCACGAAAAGTCTGTGGCGTCGGTTTTGAGTTGGATGGATATGGCTGGAAAGGCTCAGGGCTTCGAAGCTTACGTGCGGGTGCTGTTAAATTGGTATAAGAATGGAAAATTATGGATGTATGTTACGGATGAGGATGAGGCGCCAATAGAGCCCATGTTACTGGAGGCTTTAAAGCATGCAATGGACCCAGAACTGCGCAGAGAAATAGAAGAAGCACTCACAAAAACCCAAGAAAAGAACGGCGGAAACTAGTAACGCGAGAATGTTTAATGCTGCTATGCATACCTTGACAGATTTCGAATCATTTTGAGTCTACCATTACATTGCAGTTTGATTCATGATCAAGCTCTTGGATTTTTTTAAGAACTTTCCATAATTAAGCCACAGATGATGTGCGCTTATGTAGCGACATACAGCTTCGTTGGGCTAGCCATCAAAGTAACTTATACATACAATAATTGAATATTATCAACTGTGTGTTCTAACCTCACCGCCATCTTGTCTCATTTGTTAATAAGACGGGTTGTTGCCCTCAGAAGCAGGTGGAACGATGTATACTGGTCTTCCTTCGCTGAGGGCTTGAGCGGCTTTCTTTCTTGCGCTCTGTACAAGCCTCCAGACTGTTCCTCTGGAGACATGCATTCTTTGTCCAGCTTCTTCTTGCGATAACCCTTCTAAGTCGACCAAACGGAGAGCTTCAAGTTCTGCCAATTCTAAAAATACTGGTTCAGGGTTTCTTGCAGGGTTGGGAGTAAAACTGTTTGTAGGCGGTGTCATACCTAACATGATGGGTTTTGGGAATCTTCCTCTTCTGCCGCATCTATGTCTTCGTCGCCACACTGTTGCTTCCTCTTTTCAGTCGATATTCCTAATATCGAGCGGAACTTTTATATATTTCTGTGCGTAGTCACATAATTAGAAAATGTGCATAAGCACAAAAATAGAGGTGAAATGAAAGATGCCAAGAGGAGATAGAACAGGACCTTGGGGCTTTGGACCCATGACTGGAAGAGCAGCCGGTTATTGTGCTGGTTATCCAGTTCCAGGATACATGAATCCGATACCTGGATATGGGAGAGGATGGGGCAGAGGCTTCGGTAGAGGACGTGGTAGAGGCTTTGGCAGGGGTTTTGGCAGAGGCTGGTGCTGGTATCCTCCATATTATCCATATGCTTATCCGCCACCAATAAATCCACCAGCAGTACCAACACAATCTCCAGAACAAGAAGTTGAAGCATTAGAAAACTACAAAAAAGAGTTAGAAGCAGAAAAAGCGGACCTTGAACAAGAAATGAACGAAATTGAAACGCGAATCAAAGAATTGAAAGCAAAACTTGAACAGGAAAGAAAACAGTAGCTTGGACGTGAACCCGTTGAGTCTACCAATGAAACATTTCCAATGCAGCAACTGTGGGCAAGTAATAGAGGTCCCACAAGGAACCCCAAAACCACCTAGCTGTCCAAAATGTGGGGCGCCGGCTACGGTAATTCACAGATTAGACAAGGGTCCACCAGGAGGAAGAAGGGGCAGAGGACCTCCATGGCAACGCTCTCCACCATAATATTCTCCCCTTTCTAGTTTTAGAATTTCAATTCAGTGTTAGGAGTTGATTAGGCAATATGAGAAAAGTGAAGATAGCTGTTCCAACAAAAGCGTATGCAGGTTTAGATGACAGTGTTTCAGAAGTTTTTGGTAAAGCCAAAACTTTCACGATAGTGGAAGTCGAGGATAGCCATGTTAAAAACGTATGGGTGATTGATAATCCTGCAGCCTCTTATGATTATGGTTCTGGACCTGTTGCAGTAAAAACATTAGCAGATCTTAAGGTAAGCTGTGTTATGGTGGCAGAACTTGGTCCAGGCGCTGCAGGATTGCTGGAACACCATCATATAAGAAAGGTTTCAGTGAAGCCAAACACGAAAGTTGCGGATGCTATAAAAGAGAATTTGGCAGAGTT
>JAGTQT010000103.1:2817-4105 GCA_018396615.1 Candidatus Bathyarchaeota archaeon | reverse complement strand
AGACAACGAAGATGCAACCAACATTTGGGTGAAGATTCTGGAGGAAAAGGCTGATGGAGTTTAGACATAGAAAGCGTAGAAGGCAGAGAGCGTTTTGCGCTGAAAGACCAAGTTCCCTAGCGGAGTTGCAGGAAGGCGAAACAGGAATAATAGTGAGCGCATCAGGAGGACTGGGGCTGATTAGGAGATTAGCTGAAATGGGCTTAACGCCTGGGGTCGAAGTGAAGCTTCTCAAGAAATGCCCGCTTCGGGGACCTGTGGAAATTGAGGTAAGAGGAGTTTGCCTTGCTCTAGGATGCGGCGTAGCCTCAAAAGTGTTTGTCAAACCAGCAAAGGAAGGGCAAAATGGTTAACCAGCTACGCATTGCATTGGCTGGGAATGCAAATGTCGGAAAAAGTGTAATTTTTAACCAGCTTACCGGCTTAAACCAGACGACTGGAAACTGGCCTGGAAAAACTGTGGAAAAGGCTGAGGGCACCCTCTATTTCAAAGGCTATAATATTAGAGTAGTTGATCTTCCTGGCACCTATTCGCTTTCAGCTTTTTCTATTGAGGAAATTGTGGCAAGAGATTACATCGCGATAGAGAAGCCTGACATTGTTATTAATGTGATTGATGCTTCGGCGCTTGAACGTAACTTGTATTTGACACAGCAGCTGTTAGAGCTTGAAGCGCCGTTGGTGGTTAGCTTAAATCAAGTTGACTTAGCTGCGAAAAAAGGCTTAAAAATTGATGCCGAGAAACTTTCTGTGCTTTTGGGTGTACCTGTTGTTCCTACGGTGGCTGTAGCGGGAAGCGGAATAAATGAGCTTCTTTCAGCAGCAGTCTCGGTTGCTTCGGACAAGAAAAAAGTGCAGGTGCATGGAGTTAAGTTTGGAGAGGAAATTGAGAGTAAAGTAGAACTCGTTGAGAAGCTTGTTGCCGCTGAAATCCCTGACCTTGCGGCGGTGTACCCTATAAGATGGGTTGCGATTAAACTCTTAGAGAAGGATCCTGATCTCACTTCGAAGTTGAGTAGCTACAAACATGGAAAGAAAGTTCTTGACTTTGCACGTAACTTGGCGTCGGAGCTGGAAAAGCTTCATGGTGAGCCTTCGCCTATTGTTATAGCCTCTGAGAGATATAGTATTGCAAGCAAGTGGGCAAGGGAGGCGACAACCGTTGAAACTCCTCCGAAAGCAAGCCTTGAACATAGACTTGACACAGTGACAACCCATAAAGTGCTTGGATACCCTATCCTCGCAGGCGTCGTCCTGTCGATTTTCGCATTAATCTTTATCGGAGGAA
>JAGTQT010000103.1:0-2811 GCA_018396615.1 Candidatus Bathyarchaeota archaeon | reverse complement strand
TGTCAGATGCTCTAAACTATCTTTTTGCCAACCTCTCAGCGCATGTTGACACTTCGCTATCTCCTTTCCTACCAAGCTTCGCTGTGGATCTACTGAATAAAGGAGTAATATCAGGCATAGTTGCCGGAGTAACCATTGTCTTGCCCTATATTGTGCCTTTTTATCTTATCCTTGCGATGCTTGAGGACAGCGGCTACCTTCCCCGCGCCGCGTTTTTAATGGACAACTTAATGCATAAGATAGGTCTACATGGAAAAGCCTTCATACCGCTAATTCTAGGCTATGGCTGCAGCGTTCCGGCATGTATTGGCTGCAGAATAATGGAGACAGAACGCGAACGCTTCTTGGCAGCGTTTGTTGTTGTCTTGATCCCGTGTGCGGCAAGAACGATCGTGATACTGGGGCTGGTTGGAAAATACGTGGGTTTACACGCCGCCCTAGCGCTTTACGCCTTCGATCTAATTCTAGTATTCATCCTCGGCAGAATAGCCTTTAAAGTATTGCCAGGCGAACCCGTGGGACTGATAATGGAAATACCGCCCTACCGAAAGCCTTCATTGAGAAATATGTTTGTGAAGACATGGACTAGGACAAAAGAATTTGTTTACTCTGCTTTCCCAATAATCGTTGTTGGAAGTCTTGCCATCGAAGCTTTGGCTCTGTCTGGAGTGCTGCAGCATGTTATTTATGCTGGAAGCCCGCTTATCGAGGGATGGCTTGGGCTTCCTGCAGAAGCTGGGGCTCCGCTTATTTTTGGGGTTTTGCGTAAGGAATTGACGCTTGTGCTGCTTAGCGAAACTGTTGCGCTGAATTCGCTGACAACGGTGCAAATGATAGTTTTTGCCTTGGTTGTTATGATCTATATTCCTTGTCTAGCGACGATCGCTGCTTGCAAAAGAGAATTCGGATGGCGAAAAGCTTTAGCTATAACTTTCGTAGATATTGCTCTTGCATTCCTTCTAGGCGGGATAGCTTTTAGGCTTCTTGATACACTGAGGTTGTAGCTATTTCCTTGTCTTCCTTTTTCTCAGGCAGCTTGAGCGATAACAACAAAGCGATCACGGCGAAGACTGTCAGTATGTAGAAAGACATGTCCAGTCCATAGATGTCGCCGATGAAACCAGCTATCGACTGTGAAAGTGAACCTACGCCGAAAGATGTAAAAAAGAAAATTCCGTAAACAGCTCCACGCTGATTCTGCGGAGACAAAAAGCCTGTTAACGCGTTCAGGGCTGGCTGATGCGCATAGAAGCTAAGTCCGTAAAGAAAGATGAAAATTCCTATTCCAACTATATATAGGGGGGTTAAAAGAAGCGCGAGCAAGCTCACACAGACCCCTAGTGATGTCGCAATCAAAACCTTCTTTGACCCCACAAGGTCTGCTGCTTTACCCCCGATCCACTGTGCAGGAACACCAGTGGCTAAGATCAACGTATAGGCTACTGAAGCCCACATAGGGTCAACTCCTCTGTTTTCCTTAAGGTATGTTGGAAAGAAAAGCTCAATGCCCTTCATGAAAAGCCCGATGGCAACGTTGAAAAGAAGAAGTATCCAAAGCTCACGGATTTTCAACGCATCAAGTATCGATCCCCCATTAACCCGCTTGCCTTCTCGGAATACCTGCCTTTCCCCTCCTAGAGATCTTAATAGAAGAATGAAGCATAAAGCAAGAACCCAAGACAAAACCATCGCCGTCAACATCCTATACTGCAGCAACTCATAACAGAAAAACGCAAAACTTACAAGACACAAAATAAACGACGCCAAACGAGCACGCATATACTTATCTGCAAAGAACAAAGCAAGCAAAAAACTCAATGAGCCAAAAGCCACAAATGCCCACGACCACCCAAAAGAAGCCCCTATAAACCACGCCACCGTTGGAGTCAGCACTACACCTAACGTTCCTCCCACACCGTGAAGCCCCATCGCCTCTGCAACTCTGCCCCTAAAAGCTTTAGAGATAAACGAGTTCGCCGTGGGATGATAGAGACTTGCCCAAATAGCCATCGAAATCAAACCAAGAGCGTAAATGTAAATCGTCCGCGTAGCCCACGCCGCAAGCATGATATAAGTGGAAAGACCAGAAATGTTCAAACAAACCACTATAGTCTTGGTTTCCCCGATTCTGTCGCCTAAAGGTCCTCCAACAAGAGAACCAGCTCCATAAATGAAGGAAGCTATCATGGAAACTAGACCTATCTCAGATTTTGCCACGCCAAGATCAGCCATTATCAAAGAGAGCAATGGAGGAGCAATAACAAAAAGTGAGTGATTAAAAGAATGTGCCGCACCTAAGAGGGCAAGACGACCATTTCGTTTCTGCTGCGTCTCCATAACAACGCATCTCTGCACGATAAAGGATTTTAACAGCTTTTGGAAATACGGATTGCAACTAGCCTTTTAAGGCTTAACTTCCAGCAATAGCCTTTTCTACATCATACAAGGAAAAGTGACTTGGAAACAGAAGTCAAAGATACTTAAACAGTTCTTGAAGATTGCTAATCTTTCCAGCTTTGCTTCCGCCAAGCTTCCGCCGTCTATCAATTAGCAGAGCTTTCAACCCAGCCTTTCTTGCGCCTTCGTAGTCAACACTCTTAGAGTCTCCAACGAATAATGCTTCACTTGGATTGACTCCAAGTTTTTTCAAAGTGGACAGAAAGATTGTTGGGGTTGGCTTTGCACAGTGAAAAGTGTCTGCGCCCACTTTTATGTCAAACAGCTCTGGAAGACCAAACTTTTGGAATACACGCTTAATGTCAGACTCCAAACCATTGGTAATTATGCCGAGTTTCAGACCTCTCGCTTTCA
>JAGTQT010000018.1:15544-22711 GCA_018396615.1 Candidatus Bathyarchaeota archaeon | reverse complement strand
GAAGGTTTGCGAGACCTGGAATGCATCCCTCGTGTGCGCATGAGCCAAAGGCTACAAGTGTTTTCGCCTTTTTCCTTAGAAGCTTTGCCATGTGTTCCTGTTCCTCGTTTCTTATTGAGCCATTGAAAAAGCAGATGTCGATGTACTTGTCAGGCATGTTTTCAACGTCTTTGTACTTGATGTCCATTGCCACAGGCCAGAAGACTATGTCCGCTAACTGTAGCACGTCAAGTATTTTTTCATTTATGTCTAGCACGGCGATTTCGCATCCGCCGCAGCTTGCTGCCCAGTAGAAGGCTATTTTGAGTTTTTCTTTCGCCATCTTATTTTCCACCTTTGGTTTTATCCAGTATTTTTGACGCATCCACACGAAGCTCACTGAAACCTAGCTCCTCGGGCTGGAAACCCATGGCTAGGCCGAGCAGCTGTGGATAATGTAAGATTGGAATACCATAAGTCTCATTAAACATTTTCTCAATTCTCAGCTCATTTGTATCATACATTATGTGGCAAAACGGGCAAATCGTAATCATGGCCTCAGCCTTAACAGCTTTAACGTGGTTCAGCTTGTTTCTCGCAAGCTGCAGCGCGATCTTGTCGTTTATGCCGACGCTTGGCGCACCGCAGCATTCCGTCTCCTCCAAGTAGTCGAGGCATCGCGCCCCAGTTGCTTCTATCAATGTTTTAAGAGTCTTAGGATCCTCGGGATCATCAAATCCTATAAACTCTTTCGGTCTCAGAATGTGGCAGCCATTATGCTCCGCGACGCTTAGCGTCATGAGTGGTTTGACCACCGCGTCTTTAACTCGTTCTAGCCCGATGTCCTCTATGAGAACTTGCATCAAATGTTTGGCTTCTATTATTCCTTTAAACTCTAGTCCAGCTTCTTTAAGATGCTGGTTTATTTTGTGGCGTAGGGCATCGTCTTCTTTAAGCATTCTATTGACTTTCTTAAGTGTTCCAGCGCATCCTGGACAAAGTGTAATTATGTCTAGTCCTTTCTGTTCTGCCAGCGCCAAGTTTTTTGCAGCCAAAATGAGCATTGCCTCGTGGCTTACTGGGTCTAGTGGAAGACCGCAGCAGTTAAACTCGGGCATTTCAACTAGCTCTACGCCTAGCTTGGCAAGAACCTTTCGCGCCGAGACCTCGAAGGCTGATACCCTGTAGGGTATGGCGCAGCCCAGAAAAATCAGGTATTTACCCTTCGACATTTAGTCGCCTCCACTCTTTTCAAAAAGCTTTTCAGGCTTCAAGCCGCGCAAAGTTTTCCTGATGCTTTCTGGATTTCCCTTCGGCAAAGGCGGAAGCCCAAGCGTTTCTCTCCTTTTCACTCTAAGCTCAGGAATCTTGTAGGCGTAGCCTGACTCAAGTATGCTTGAAAACTGCTCCTTAAAAACTTGGGGTATATGCCCTTTTTCCGCAGCAAGATTTCTTAAAACTCTAATAACGCTTGCGACCTCTACGCCTTGAGGGCAACGGTCAGTGCATGTAAAGCATGACGCGCAGAGCCATAGGGTGTCGCTGTCCAGAATTCTATCCTCAAGTCCAAGTTGGGCCATGCGGATGATCTGTCTCGGTCTGTAGCTTTCGCTGTACCGCGCAATAGGACAGTCAGACGTGCAAGTTCCACATTGGAAGCAGCGCATTAGCTTCTCTGCGCCGTGCAGCTTGATTTCATATTTGAATCTAGGATTTATGTCTGATGCTCTGATCACTTTACATTCTGTCTGCGTCATTGCGATTTTACTTCCATTTCTTTGAACGGGTTTGGGCCAAGCTTCTTTATCTGCTCGGTCATGTCCCGCACTACGGTGGCAAACTTGTCGCCTTCGCTTGCTGAGATCCATTCCAGCCGCAGACGTTCGGGCTCTATTCCAAACTCTGCCAAAGCTTTCTTTAGCAACGTGATGCGTCTTAAAGCCTTGAAGTTGCCGCTGATATAGTGGCAGTCTGAGGGTAGATGGCAGCCGGCAACCAGCACGCCGTCTGCGCCGTCTTTGAAGGCTTCAAGCACGAAAGCGGGATCTATTCTGCCACTGCACATGACGCGGATGATTCTTATGTTTGGCGGATATTGAATTCTGCTTACTCCAGCGAGATCCGCGCCTGCATAGGAGCACCAGTTGCAGAGAAAGCCAATTATTTTTGGTTCAAAGCCGTTCTTTTCACTCATATTTTAACCTCCACCAAAGCAGCTTTAACCTGTGCAAGGATTTCTTCCGTGGTAAAGTGCCCCATGATGATGGCTTTCGTAGGACATGCTGTGCCACATGCACCGCAGCCTTTGCATAAAGCTTCAAGGACATGCGCAACGGTTTTGCCTTCTTTATCCTTCATTTCGACAGCACCGTAGGGGCATAGATATTCACAGATTCTACAACCACTACATAAATCTTCAGATACGTTTGCGACTATTCCTTCCATCTCAAGCGTCTTCTTGGAAAGTATCGTGGTTGCCCTCGCCGCTGTAGCGCACGCTTGCGCTATACTTTCGTCTATGTATTTGGGCGAATGCGCCATTCCGCAGAGGAATACCCCTTCAGTTGCAAAATCCACGGGTCTAAGCTTCATGTGCGCCTCCAAAAAGAAGCCGTCTTTTGTCAGCGGCACTTTGAGCATGTCAGCTAACTTTTTGTTATCTGGATTCGGAACCGTCGCGGCGCTTAAGACTACGAGATCTGGCTCAATTTCTACTTGCTCGTTCAGAACAGGTTCCCAGAAACTGGCCAAAAGTTTCCCGTTTTCAGCTTTTACTTGCGGTTTTCTTTCATCATCGTAGTTAACGAAGATAACGCCTTTGATGGCAGCTTCACGATAGTAATCCTCTTTAAAACCATAGGCTCTCATGTCCTTATAGAGAACGTAGATTTCTGTCTCTGATCTGGTTTCCTTGATTTTCAAGGCGTTTTTTATGGCCTGTCCACAGCAGATTCTTGCGCAGTTTGGTCTCTCATCGTTTCGCGCCCCCACACATTGGATCATAACAACGGTTTTGGCTTCGAAGGTCCCACTTGCAAGTTTTTCCTCAAGTTCATGCTGGGTTACTACGCGCGGATCCTTGCCATAAAGATACTCACTTGGCTTATACTCTGAGGCGCCGGTGGCCACAATTACGACGCCGTGCTCAACTTCCTTTTCTTCTCCGTTTTTCTGCTTGATTTTGGATTTGAAGTTGCCAACGAAGCCGTAGACGTCAACAACCTCCGCGTTCTTATACACCCGTATCTTGTCGTTCTTTGTCACTGCTTCAACGAGAGAGCTCAGTTTCTCTTTGGGGTCGCTGTCTTTCTCAAGCAGGTAATTAATGTTGCGCAGTTGGCCACCCAGCTCAGGTTCTTTCTCGACAAGATGAACCTCAAAGCCTTGATCAGCCAGCGAAAGCGACGCTGTTATACCGGAGACTCCGCCGCCTATAACAAGTGCAACCGGAGTGACATTGATGAGCGGTTTCTTTAAGGGCGCTAGAAGCTTGGCTTTGGCAACAATTGATCGCACCAAATCTTTGGCTTTTTCTGTTGCCTCCTTCGCATCGTGCATGTGCACCCAGCTACACTGGTCACGGATGTTAGTCATCTCGAAAAGGTAGGGGTTTAGTCCTGCTTCCTGAACGGTTTCTTTGAAAAGCGGTTCATGAGTCCGCGGGGTGCAGGAGGCAACAATCACGCGGTTAAGCTTGTTTTCCATAATCTTCTCTTTGATCAGCTTCTGAGTGTCTTCTGAGCAAGTGTAAACATTGGCTTCGGCGAAAACCACGTTCGGCAGCTTTCGAGCGTATTCCACTACTTCAGGAACGTTCACTACTCCACCAATATTTATTCCACAATGACAGACAAACACGCCGATTCGGGGCTCTTCTAGGCTTACGTCTCTTTCAGGCGGATACTCTTTCACCGCAACTTCTGTTCCCCTCTCAGAGGCTATAACTTCCATGGCTTTGGCGGCTGCAGCAGATGCTTGAGCCACACTTTCAGGAATATCTTTTGGTCCGGAAAACGCTCCGCAGACGAAGACTCCTGGTTTCGACGTTTCCGTGGGAGAGAAGGCTTGGGTTTCGCAGAACTTGTAAGCATTGAGTTTTATTCCCAAGCTTTCAGCAAGTTTTTCAGCATTTTTAGGTGGCTGCATTCCAACAGATAGGACAACCATTTCGAATTCTTCTGTTTTTGGTGTTTCGTTCTCCACGTAGTGAACAAAAAGGTTCTGGGTCTTCGGGTCTTCTGTTATTCCAGCAACTCTCGACCTTACGAACTGAATGCCCCATTCTCCTTGAGCGCGTTTGTAGTAAGCATCAAATTCCTTTCCATAGGAACGCATATCCATGAAAAAGATTTTGGCATTCAGCGGCGGAGGTGTATGCTCTTTAGCTATGACTGCCTCTTTCATGCCGTACATGCAGCACGCCGCGGAACAATAGTTGTTGCCAAGCTGGTAGTCTCTTGAACCCACACACTGGATAAAGGCAATTTTTTTGGGAATCTCGCCGTCAGAGGGACGCAGCACAAGCCCTCCATAAGGTCCAGAAGCGCTAAGAATACGCTCGAACTCTATGCTTGTCACTACGTTAGGATAGCGACCGTAACCGTATTCGCTTTTAAGCTTTGCATCGAAGACTTCGAAGCCTGGCGCAAGTATTATTGACCCCACTTTCAGTGTGGCTTCGCTGTCTTTTTGGTCGTATGTGATGGCTTTTGCCTTGCAGACTTCGTAGCATGTTCCGCAGCCGATGCATTTTTCACGGTCGATTTTGTACTTCAGCGGAACTGCTTGGGGGTATTCAACGTAGATGGCACTTCTGTTGCTTAACCCTTCGTTGAACGTGTCTATGGCTTCAATCGGGCATTTTTGGGCGCAGATGCCGCATCCGTTGCATTTTTCTTCAATAATGTAGCGGCTTAGCTTTCGAAGCTTAACTTCGAAGCTTCCTGCTTCGCCATTTAATCCTGCTACTTCGACGTTCGTTAAAACCGTAATGTTGGGGTGTCTTCCGGCTGCAACAAGCTTAGGCGAGAGAATACACATTGAACAGTCATTTGTTGGAAATGTCTTGTCAAGCTGAGCCATAACTCCACCGATGCTTGGTGCCTGATCAGCCAAATACACTTTGAAGCCAGAATCCGCCAAGTCCAGAGATGCCTGTATCCCTGCCACTCCTCCGCCGATAACGAGAACTGCCCCGATCTTCTGGTTTGCCATTTCAGTTAACCTCCAAAGCCTTGTAAAATGGAGTTGTTCCATCCACGTGGTCTATGGCGATCATGTTTTTCCTGCGCATGTTAACAATGTGGTTCAGCACTACTGCCGGCTTCAATTCAACCTTTTCAGCTAAGGCTTTGACAGAAAGCGGCTTAACGCTTGTCAAGACATGAATCTTCTGCCGAATAAATTCTACCTGAACAATCTCTCCTAGCAGTTTATCAAATTCCTGAAACGAAATTTTCTCACCGTAAACGTTAACGCTTTCAGTTAGCTCCTTCTCTCTGCCCAACAAAACTCTCAGTCTAAAATCGGCTGCCACTCTTTTGGCTGCTGAAATATTGACAAGAAAATCAGGGTCAGCGCTGATGTTTTTTGGCGATAAGGAAGCAAGTTTTCTCGTCTTGTCAGAAAACTCTGTTAGATGGCGGTTGAAGCTTTTCTTTGCAGTGGGCGAATGCCAAAGTAGTTTTAGGCGCTCTGGCTCCACGTTGACTAGCGACATGAGCTTCTTAAGTATGTTGACTGTGAGTTCTGCTTGGGCATTTCCGTCCACGTAGTGGCAGTCTGGTGGCTTGCAGCCGACTAGCATGACAGCTTCTATTCCTTTCTCAAACATTTCCAAGATCAGCACGGGATCTATTCTTCCAATGCAGCTTACTCTAGCAACCTTCACGTTCCGTGGAGCATGAGTCTCTTCTTGGCAGAAGACAAAGTCGCACATTAAACACGCGATTTTTGGCTCGTTTTTCTCCATTTCATTCGCCTCCCACGGTTGCTAGAGCCATGCTTACGATCTGTTTGTCAGTTAGTTTCTTCATCGTTATGGCTCGCTCTGGACATCTGGCAGCGCATATGCCGCATCCCTTGCAAAGCTCCTCATTTACCACTGCCACTCCGTTTTCGTTCTTCTTAACTGCCTCGAACGGGCAGACGACAGCACATATATTGCAGCCTATGCACCGCTTTTCTTCAACCACAGCTTTATCTCCAACACACAAATCCATGTTCGCAAGACATTCTGCACATGGCCCACAGCTCATGCAGCGAAAAGCCTCAAACATAGCATTCTGCTTCAGCTTCTCCAAGTATTTGGCAGCCTCTTCCAAGCTTAGATGCGGCTTCTCTAAAGGAGGTTCATATCTGCGCTCTTTCTTGCCTATAGATCCCCAGTTCTTAACCCACGTCGTTTCCTCGATATTCTCGTATCTTCCGCTCTGCAGGTCTTGCCCTGTAAGATAAAGATGAATAGATAATGCAGCCCGCTTGCCAGCGCCGACCGCTTCGATGATGCTTGCTGGTCCAGTGACGACATCTCCGCCAGCGAAGACTCCTGGCACCTTGGTCTCCAATGTTATCGGGTTAACGTGAATTGATGGTGCACGCGCATTCTTGTCGCAGAGCTCTTGCGGTATGCAAGCCGTTTCAGCTGCCTGCCCCAGCGCCGGAATTACCATGTCAACCTCATATTGATGTTCTGAGAAACTTACGGGAATGGGCCGTCTTCTTCCGCTTTCATCCGGTTCTCCAAGTCGCATCCGGAGGCATTCAACAGCCTTAACCTTTCCATTTTCTCCAATGATCTGTTTGGGTGCGACAAGAAAGTGAAATACAACGCCGTCTTTTTCAGCCAGCTCCACTTCGTGCGGAAGCGCAGGCATCTCCTCACGGGAACGGCGATAGAGAACAATGACTTCTCGTGCGCCTAGTTTTCGGGCAGTTCTAGCTGCGTCTATGGCGCTGTTTCCTCCTCCAACAACTGCCACTTTCTCACCAACTTTGACCCGCTCTCCAAGAGCCACTGCCCTAAGAAAATCAACCGCGTTAACCACACCGTCAAGATCTTCGCCTGGAACGTTTAACTTCATGCCAAGCTGCGTTCCAATTGCCAAAAAAACCGCTTTGTAATCATCTTTACGCAGGCTTTCAAGGGTTACGTCCTTGCCAAATGTGACTCTAGTTTTAATCTCTACG
>JAGTQT010000018.1:4450-15510 GCA_018396615.1 Candidatus Bathyarchaeota archaeon | reverse complement strand
CAACATACTTCTCAAGACGAAAGTCAGGTATGCAGTAACGCATCATGCCACCAGGCTCCGACATCCTCTCGAAAACCGTCACTGGATAACCGCGCTTCGCAAGTTCGTATGCTGCTGTTAAACCTGCGGGACCTGCACCGATTATGGCAACTTTTTCGCTACGTCTAAGCGACATTAATTCTGGCTTAAGTCTAGGCTTAACACGTCCTTGTTCCCGTTCTATGTCGGCAACAAGCCTTTTGAGAGCGCGTATAGCAACTGCTTGATCCACATTTGTTCTTGCACATGCGTCTTCGCAGGGGCTGAAGCAGACTCTTCCGCATATTGCTGGGAAAGGCATGTCTTCTCTTATGATTTCTACGGCTTCTCGGAATTTGCCTTTTTGAATCAGCGCAACGTATGCTTGAACATTCACTCCTGCTGGGCATGCTGCGCGGCAGGGTGGCAGTTTTCTCTTCACATTTGTTGTGTTTTTGCTTGACATTGTTAAACCAGCTTATGTAGGATATTAAGCCGTTGCGAAATATATTAACGCATTCAAGCTACACATAACGCAAATTTGACACATGAAGAACAGGTAGATACGGAAAAAAGGGGGTGGTGCAGGCTACTCTTTTAGCCTTCCTTCAAGCCTGCTTACCCATTTATTATATTCTCGTGCGCCAAGTAAGCCCTTGAGCTCCTGCTCTAGCACCAGCGAATTCTTAGGCTTGATCTCAGCAATCCATCCTTCGCCGTACGGGTCCTCGTTGATCAGGTGTGGTTCATTTTTCAGCTTGTCGTTGATCTTGACTATTTTGCCGCTGACTGGAGCGTACAGGTCAAACATGAACATCCATGTTTCCGCGACTCCGAGGGGTTCCATTTTGTTAATTTCTTTGCCGGCTGCTTCTGTCATCACGTTGGCTATGCCTTTCAGATGTCTTTGGGCGTAGTCAGATACGCCGACGCGGATGTTGCCTTCGGGTGTTATTTGCGCCCATGTGTGTTTAGGTGTGTAAAGTAGGAGTTCTGGTGTTTTTAGTAGTTCTTTGCGTTTTTCTGCTGAGATTCCTTCAGCCCGCATGAGGTCTTCTAGGCGCAGTCGGATGGCTTCTGAGACAAATTCTGAGATGCTTCTGTATCTTCCTGTTTTGATTGCTTCTTCGATTTCTTTTATTAGTTCTTGTCTCAAACTTACGGTTTTCCATTCGGACATTTTTTATCAGCCTCCTTTACATCTGATTGATATATAGCGCAAGAGAACAATATATACTTAGTGTATATATAGAAAGAAATGGTAAATACTACAATATGCTTGCCGAATTCGCTTCACTTTTTCCTTCTACCAAAATCCAGCAAATTCCAAACCCGCTCATGCAAATAGTAAACAGCAATCTTCAACACGAACTCCCAGAAACCTACACCAAGGCTAATTATCAAATTCCCAGTAGCCACAAAAACCAATAGCGTAGTTGTTAAGGTAGCAACAATCCTCCAAGAAATCGCCTTCGCCAAACTCCTAACATGTTTCTCCAAAACTCGGCACCTTGCCTTGCTATCCTAGAATACGACAATAACTATAAATAATATTCCAAACCCTCGCGGCAACCATGCGCTATACAGCAACAGATATAAAATAAGGAATAGTAAATACTATCCTAAGCGGTGACATATTTTTGGAAAGCAGAAAACTGCAAAAAGTAGGCTACTCAACCGTAACTGTTTCTCTTCCAAGTGAATGGGTAAAACAGAATAAGATAAGCCCAGGTGACCTAGTCTTTCTATCTTCAGAAAGAGATGGCACTCTAAGAATCATGCCAAGCCAGATTGCCCAGAGAGAGGAAGCGGAAGAGTTCATAGTGAATGCTGACGCAGTAGATAGTCATGGATTGCTTGAAAGAATTGTTGTTGGATGCTACATACTTGGACGAGATGTAATAAGAATAACCTCTGCCACCCGCATAGAGAAGGAACAAATAGATGAGGTCCGAAGAGTAGTCCGCAAGCTAATAGGGCTAGGCATCATCGAAGAAACCCCCCGAGGCATTTTACTTCAATGTTCGGTTGATCCAGCAAAATTCAAGCTTGACATGCTGACTCGACGGTTGTCTCTAATAGCGTCAACCATTCTTCTCGAGGCAATCCAAGCGTTTGTTGAAGGCAACGAATCCTTAGCTCAGGAGGCTATAAGCCGAGAAGACGAAGCGGACACGATTTATTATTTGGCTGTACGTCTACTTCTTTCTGCTCAGGTTAAACCAGACATAGCGGAACAGATAGGGGCCACAGACATTCTCTTCATTCCAGCCACACGTCTGATTCTACAGTACCTAGAGCTCATTGCCGATTACGCAGAGGACATAGCCAAAAGAATTGTCGAGCTTAAAATCTACAGGAAAAAAGTGCCGTTCGAGATAATTGAGAGAATCCGAAACCTTAGTGATTCAACGCAAACAGTCTTTCAAAAAGCACTGGATTGCATTTTCACTGGAGATTTGAAGGTTGCAAATGAGGTTCTGGAAATGAAAAAGGTAATTGAGTTAGAGTCTAATAGGTTCATGCGAGAAGCCCCCGAGATAATTTACATTAGATCAGTTGTAACCTGCCTGAACAAAGTCGCCGATATCGGCGCTACAGTCGCAAACATCGCTATAAATAGGGCGCTAGAGCGTCCGAACAAGTATGTTGAGGACATAATTCGCACAGTGAAACACACTCGGAATGTGCCGATTTCGCCGAAAAGAAGCTAATTCACGCTTGCTTGAGTTTGCGCTAAGCTTAACATGACAATCCTTAAAAACTTGAAAGTAAATATTATAAATACCGAGAGGCGCCTTTCAATGGGCAATTTTGAAGAAGCCTTGAAGAATATCGACGTTTTCTGTAAAGCTCTGGCGAAGAAGATAATTGAAAATGATAACGGAATACACAGCGATCTTCCTATGGAGCCTGTTGAAAAGCTTTTAAGGCAAAGATACGTGGCTGAGATAAAAGAAGAACCGTCATCGTCAAAGCCACCGTTGATCCCGCTTCCTCAGCTTGAACAGCCCTTAATTGATGTATTCGAAGATGAGGACTCGTATAAGGTTCTGTTACAGTGCCGATGCCGAGATGAGAAAGTCACAATCCATACAGACAGTGATAGTGTAGAAATTTGTAAAAGAGAATGCTTTGTTAATTCTCAGGGCATTGAAGTGTGTGAGGATAATTGCCAGAGACTTGATTTGCCTCCGAACTGCTTACAGATTGAAAAAATGATCACTAAATGCAATAATAATGAGGTCTTCGAGATAGAGATCCCGAAGAAAAACTGAGACTGCTCTTAGGAAGTTTTTCTTTTTCCAATTTTCGTTTTGCACATTTCTTCTTCAGAGCATTTTAAACAGGTGTAGACAATATCAAATTCATTCTTCTTCGGATCTGAAGGATTCACAAAAAAAGCAAAGCATTCTTCACTTTTTTTAATCACAGTGTTACAACAAAAGCATTTATGCTCTTTTAAAGCGATAATCTTCATTCTTTTCGCCACTAGGCTAAATATAAAACTCTGATTCTTAACACTTCCTAAGAAGAAAGTTAGTGAGAACCCGTTTATTAGAGCCGACACCAACTCTTTAAATCATTTTCAGCATAACAAACAAAAACCCAACGTAGCAGATACACTTACACCGTATATTTTCATGCATGTTTTCACCAATTTTGGCACATTTTTAGATAGAATTATATATAGGAAGTGAAGGCTAATGGTGGAAAGAAAAGGAGTGACTTAAATGAAGTTGGAAAAGAAATATGCATTGCTGCCACTGATATCTATAGTCTCTGCGATTCTTTCGTACTTTATTAACCACGATATGGGGCAAGGCGCAGTAATAGCAGCATCAATTATTGGACTTGGAGCTGGATTACTCTTTAAGGAACCGCTGTATGCGGTGGCAAGCTATAGTGCCGCCTTCATGGGAATGTGCTCAAAAGCTGTATTTCCAGAATGGTACTACCTAATTCTAGCAGGATTAGTACATGCCCTAATAGTCATTGCCTTATTGAAAGTGTTTGTAGGATGGGGGGGCAAAGCCGGAACAATGGGCTTCATCGCCGTGAACATAACCATCATCTTGCTCTATCTTATACATCCAGTAGACTACTATACTGGAGACCCTGTTGCCAAGATAACATCTTATCCGCCTGATCTCTGGGTCGCTGGCATACTAGCAGGCATTGCAGGCATCATGCTGACAATTCTCATACGAGAGAAGGCACCTGGAGGACCTAAAGGGAACGATGCTGTAATTGGTTCAGCGATTGTAGCTTTGGTAGGAGGCATTATAGCCCCTAGACTGGGAGCCGCACCATTCTCATATGCAAATGCTTCATATCTTGCAGCGATCATTGCCTCAGGAAGCTATGCGGGAATGGCATCTCGCAAGATCTTGCCTAAACTTTATGACTTCCTAGTGGTAGGAATCATACTTGGAATTCTTAACCTTCTACTGTGGTCAATATTCCCGGGGTTCGGCGGAAAACTTGGAACAATAGGACTAATCTCATGTGCTATCTGGATGATTTTCATTAGAATCCGAAAGCCTTCGATAACGCCTCCATCTTAAAATCACTCCCTTTTTTTAGTTTTCTCCATAGAAAAGGAACTGATCTTTAAGAAAAAGATAAAAATGTGTTATGGTTGTAGATAGTACTTCATACATAAATCAATGGTGACGTAAATGCCTGTCCAAATTCAGTACAAGGCGAAAGACAAGCTTCTGAAGAAGCATCCTAAAATTGAGGTATGCCTCAAATGTAACACATGTGCACTTGTGGATCCAGCAGTATATGCCAACGGCTTCTCGCACACAAACACTTTTATCAACAATGTTTTTAGCGCAACAGAGCCGGAGAAGAATCCCAATATATGGCTCTGTGTTTCCTGCCACAAGTGTGAGGAAATCTGTCCTTACGAAGTGAAGCCTGTCGAAGTTATAGAGGCGTTGAAAGACGAAGCATTTGAAAAGGGGTATGCGCCAGAAGCCATTAGAGAAGAGATAAATCAAGTTTTGACCACGGGCTATGCATTCCCTATCTTCCAGTCACTTGGCTACATAAACAGAATGCGGGGTAACTTGGGGCTCAAGCCTCTGGAAGAAAGAAAAGTTGAAGAAATCAAAAAGATTGCTGGAAAAACTGGGCTCGAAGCCAAAATGGAGAGAGGAAAAGCAAAATGACCGCTAAATATGCATTCTTTAAAGGTTGTTTCGCTCCTGTGAGATTGCCTTGGGTGGAAAAGGCGGCATACAAGACGCTTGGAAATTTGGGCATTTCACTTGTAGACATTGACGAGTTCACATGTTGCCCAGAACCTGTAGGCGTTGGAATCGTCGACAACCAAACATGGCTAGCGATGGCTGCAAGAAACTTGGCGCTTGCGGAAGAACAAAACCTTGATATCTTAACAATATGCAACGGTTGCGCCTACACACTTCGAAACACCATCCACAAGATAAATGAAGATAAAGCGTTACTAGACAAGGTTAACGAGATTATCGCAGACACCGGCCACTCCTATAAAGGTAAGGTGAAGGTACACCACTTTATAGAAGTATTAAGAGACGATTTTGGAATCAAGAAACTGAAAAATAGTGTTAAACGCCCCCTTTCGGGGTTAAAAGTCGCAACTCACACAGGCTGTCACATTCTCAGTCCAAAAGAAGTTATGAACTTTGACGATCCCTTTGATCCAACAACCTTAGATGAACTTGTATCCGCACTCGGCGCTACACCGGCAGATTACGACATGAAAACGATGTGTTGCGGGTGGACACTAATGACTTATGGGGCGCGTGAAGGCTCTTACAAATTACTCGGCGACAAGCTTAGCGACATGAAAAAAGCCAAAGCTGACTGCATTGCCGTGATCTGCCCTCAATGCTTCTACCAGTTTGACATGGGACAATGGATTGCCTCGAGAAAGGACATACCACAATACAACTTGCCAGTATTCTTCTATCTGCAGCTCCTAGACTTGGCCATGGGCGCTAAAATTGAGGAAGTTGGATATTCTCTTCACAAGGTTCAGAATCCAAACTTGCTGACCAAACTTAGGTAGGAGTGAATGAGAAATGAAGAAAATTAGAACAACATGTCCATATTGTGGAACTGGCTGTACACTTTACTTGAAAGTTCGCGATGGAAAAGTAGTCGGTGTACTACCCGACGAAAAAGGTCCAGGACAAGGCAGACTTTGTATTAAAGGCTGGAGTGCCCACGAATTCATACACCACCCAAACCGCTTGACTAAGCCACTGATACGGGATAAAAATGGAGAATTCAAAGAGACCGATTGGAACACCGCCCTTGCGTTGATAGCTGAAAAGCTTTCAAAGATCAAAAAAGAGTTTGGACCAGACGCTATAGGCGTGTTCGGTTCAGCCAAAGCTACAAACGAAGAAAACTTCCTAATCATGAAATTTGCTAGAGCAGTGATTGGAACAAACAATGTTGACCACTGCGCTAGGCTTTGCCATGCAAGCACAGTCGTTGGCTTGGCAGGGGTCTTTGGCAGCGGCGCCATGACAAACTCGATAGATGAATTAGAGAACGCCGAAGCCATTTTTGTAATAGGATCAAATACAACTGAGCAACACCCGCTGATAGGGACAAGAATACTGAGGGCGGTAAGGAAAGGAGCCAAACTTATTGTTGCCGACCCAAGGTTCATAGATCTGGCACATTTTGCCACGATCTACATGAGTCAGAAACCGGGCACCGATGTTGCGTTGATCAATGGAATGATGAACGTTATAATCTCTGAAAAGCTTCACGATGAGGAATTTGTGAAAACCAGAACCGAAAACTTTGAAGCTATGAAAAATGTGGTTGAAAAATATACTCCGGAATATGTGGAGAAGATTACGACGATTCCTGCGGAAAAGATCCGCGAAGCTGCAAGACTGTACGCAAAAGCCGAAAAAGCAGCGATAGTGTATTCGATGGGCATAACTCAACACACAACCGGCGTCGACAACGTGGTTTCGACGGCGAACCTTGCCATGCTCACAGGCAACTTGGGAAAAGAAAGCGTTGGCGTAAACCCGCTAAGAGGACAGAATAACGTCCAAGGAGCCTGCGATGTAGGCGCGTTGCCAAACGTGTTTTCAGGATACCAAAGGGTTGACATGGATGACTTGAGAAAGAAGTTTGAAGATGCATGGGGAGTTAAGTTGCCTCCAAAACCTGGGCTCACAATCGTGGAGATGATAAATGCAGCGGGAGATAAAATCAAGGCTATCTACATGATGGGCGAAAACCCGATGATCTCAGACCCTGATATAAACCATGTTAAGGAACAACTTGAAAAACTTGACTTCTTAGTGTGCCAAGACATATTCCTTTCAGAAACCGCACAGCTTGCAGACGTTGTCCTCCCAGCAGCATCATACGCTGAGAAAGATGGCACATATACATCAACAGAGCGTCGGGTGCAAAGAATACGAAAAGCAGTAGATCCGCCTGGAGAAGCTAAAGCAGATTGGGAAATAATCCAGGATGTTGCAAAACGCATGGGCTATAATGGAATGAATTATGCATCACCTAAGGAGATTATGGACGAAATAGCAAAACTAACACCCAGTTATGGCGGGATCCAGTATGATAGAATAGAGGAGACAGGTTTGCAGTGGCCCTGTCCAAATAGAGAACACCCCGGCTCAAAGTTTCTCCACAAAGACAAATTCACACGGGGATTAGGCTTGTTCACAGCTGTCGAATTTGTACCGCCCGCAGAGCAGCCAGATGAAGAATATCCCTTCATACTTACAACAGGCAGACTGCTCTACCAATTCCACACGGGAACCATGACGCGAAGATCCCCAACTCTCGAGACACAGGCGCCGGAAGGATTTGTCGAACTTAACCCTAAAGATGCGCAACGACTTGGGATAAAAGATAGCGATAAAGTCAAAGTGAAAAGCCGTAGAGGAGAAATCACGATTAAAGCTAAAGTTATAGAAAGAGTGCAGCCGAGCATAGTTTTCATACCATTCCACTTCGCAGAGACTGCAGCTAACAAGTTGACAATTGCAGCACTGGATCCAAAAGCCAAAATCCCAGAACTCAAAGTCTGCGCGGTTAGACTCGAAAAACTCTAACAACTATTTTTTTTCTATTGATTAAGACTATTGTGCTAATGTTTCGCAGAGGCTCGTTTGAGCATTATTTCTGCTTTTTTCAGATCTTCGTGAGTGTTAACGTTGAAAAAAGTCATCAACTCTGGATCTATTTGCTTCAATATCGAAGTTGAGAGATATGTAACTTTTTCAAGGTGGTTGATCAGCGAGCGCATGTCAAGTTTTCCCTCTTTTAATGCAGTTCTTGCTGCAGTTTCGGATGTTCTTGTTCTATAGCAAGCTTGAAGAGGCTCCAAATGACCACACGGCCAACGAGGAATGACTGCATCTACATTTCGGCAGAGTTTGAAAAGAAAAGACAGCACTTTGGTCGAAATGAACGGTGCATCACAAGGAAGCAGAAGTGAGTATCCACCCCGCGCGCTTTCAAAGCCTGTCAATGCTCCGACGAGAGGACTTTGCACATCATACTTGTCTCTAATTACTATAGCGCTTGATCTCAAAATTTGAGAGTAATCTCTTTCTTGTTTTTCCGAACCAACGACAACTACGACTTCCTCCGTAACTTTAGAGACTGCATCAGCAACATGAAGAACAAGAGGCTTGCCGGTAAGCTTGATTAAGCCCTTATCTTTTCCTAATCTTCTGGAAAATCCACCCGCAAGAATTATCGCAGACTTTTCAATGATGCTTGTCACACTCGCATCGTTTCAGTCTCTTTCTGCGCAACCTGTTCTAACGGAGGCTTTACATGCTCAGGTGTTTGTTCAGCAGACTCTCGTTCTTCGCACTGAACTGCCTCTTCTTTAAGGTTTAGAGTAGCTCTCACGGTGCCATCTTCAGAATACGCAATCGCAAAGCCCATTTTCTTCATCATACTTATCGCCCTGTAGTTGTCAGGCAGCATTATCGCGTAAAGAGTCTCCAGCTTCATGTCCTTGCAGATTTCAATCGCGTAGTCAACAAGCTTCGTGCCTAGACCCAAGCCTTGCCAAGCATCAGCAACAATAAATGCGATTTCGCCTGATTTTCCATCGGGGTCTATGCTGACTCTGACGACACCTAGGATTTTCCTGCGTCCATCTTCAGTCATCTCAGGAACTATGGCGATTTCTCGGTCGTAGTCAATGTTGCAGTATCTCACACGAGTCTCGTGAGGCGTGTCTTTTATTATCTGGAAGAACCTATAGCGGATGGATTCCTCAGAGAAGTTCTGGAACATCTCAAGCCATAAAGGCTCGTCTTCAGGCTTTATAGGCCGAAGAAGCACTGTTCGCCCGTCGCGCATCTTCCACAGAGTTTCATACTTCTTCGGATAAGGCGTTATCACCAAGTGCTCATGCGGCTCAAATTTCCTAAATACACGTTGCTTATCAATCACTATGCGGGCATCAATGGCACATGCCTCTTTCTCGTCTATAAATAAGGGGTTAATGTCAACCTCCTTAATCTGAGGAAAGTCAATAAGCATCTGGCTAAAAAGCACCATAATTTCCTCAAGAAGCTTAAGGTTGGCAGGCGGCACATTTCTATATCCCCTGAGAAGTTGATACACTTTGGTCTCCTCCATTATCCTCCTCACAAGCGTCTGATTTAGAGGAGGAAGACCTAAAGAAAAGTCCTTGAAAAGCTCGACTCCGACGCCGCCCATGCCAAAGACTATAACTGGCCCGAACAGTGGATCTGTTTTGGCTCCGAGGATAACTTCGTAGCCTCGCTTCTCCACCATTTGCTGGACTGTAACGCCTAGAATTTCGGCGTTTGGATTGTATTCTTTGGCCCTCTGCATTATTAGGCTATAGGCTTCGCGAAGCTGCGCTTCACTGGCTATGTTAAGTATCACTCCGCCAGCTTCGGTTTTATGCACGATCTGCGGAGAAAGAATCTTCAGTACAACAGGATAGCCTATTTCCGACGCCTTAGCAACCGCTTCTTCAACGCTTCTGGCAACCCTTGTCTTAGCCACTGGAAAACTGTAGTACTCTAGAAAAGCCTTAGATTCCGCTTCGTTCAAAACCTCTCGGTTCTCTTTAGCCACATTCTGCATTATCACCAGCAGCGGCCGCTTAGGCGGAGCAACATCTACAGGCAGCTCCTCCGGCGTCTGATAGAGAAGCTCCAAGTTACTTCTGTACTGATACATGTACATGTATGTTTTGACAGCTTGCTCAGGTGTGGAGTACGTTGGAATGTTGTTCTGAGCGAAAATCCGGTTAGCTTCCTCGACTGCACCGTACCCCATAAAAGAGGTCAGAATAGTCTTGTTCTGGTATGGTTTGCTTTTGACGAGTTCAGCAATGCTCTTGGCGATTTCAACGGGTTCGCCAACAGCTTGAGCCGTGTAGATAATAAGCAAGCCATCAACATTCGGGTCATTCAAGCAAGCCTCAACCACCGCTTTATATCGGTCGGCTTTCGCGTCTCCGAGAATGTCAACGGGGTTGCCGTGGCTCCAGAAATGCGGCAAGACGCTATTCAAAGTCTCGATGGTTTCTGGGCTAAGCTGAGCCACTTTGCCTCCTCTTCCCACGATAGCGTCTGTAGCCATAACTCCTGGACCGCCAGCATTGGTAACTATTGCAAGATTAGGCCCCTTTGGCAGAGGTTGCGTTCCCAGCACTTCGGCGCAGTTGAACAGATCTGCGATTTCTTCTACTCGGACGATGCCTGCACGTTTGAAAGCTTTATCGTAGATGATGTCTTCGCCGGTCATTGAGCCTGTGTGCGATGCGGCTGCTTTTGCGCTTTCTCCGAATTTTCCAGCTTTGACTACGATTATTGGTTTGGTGCGGGCGAAGTGCCGTGCGGCGCTCATGAATTTTCTAGCGTTTGTCAGCCCTTCGATGTACATGAGGATGGACTTGGTTTTGGGGTCTGTTCCAAAATAGTCTATGAGGTCTCCGAAGTCTACGTCAATCATTGAGCCAACTGAAACAAAGTTGCTGAACCCTATGTTCTCGT
>JAGTQT010000018.1:0-4439 GCA_018396615.1 Candidatus Bathyarchaeota archaeon | reverse complement strand
TCCAGAATCGCCGAGCCCAACGCTCCACTCTGAGAGATAAACGCGATGTTACCTGGCTTGGGAACGCGGTTTATGAAAGTCGCGTTGAGGTTGATGGCTGGACGAATTATGCCGAGGCAGTTGGGTCCAATTATGCGGAGACCATACTTCTTCTTTATTTGGGTGATTTGGTCTTCGAGGGCTTTGCCTTCTTCGCCTATTTCCTTGAAGCCAGCAGAAATTATGACTAGCCCAAGGATCCCAGCTTTTCCACATTGCTCAACGATCTGTGGAACCGTCTTCGCAGGTGTAGCTATCACGGCGAGATCCACAGGTTCGCCTATTTGCTCCACGTTCGGGTATGCTTTGTAGCCGAGGATTTCGGGCTTGCGGATGTTGACTGGGTAGATTTTGCCTTCAAACTTTAGATCAATAAGATTCTTCATCAGCGTATAGCCAACCGTGCCTTCTTCGTCGCTGGCACCAACGATGGCTACGCTTTTGGGATTGAAGATTTTGTCAAGGTTAAGGGTTACCAACGTGTGACCGTCCGGATATGTGGTGAGTTTGGCGGGAAAATTAAGCTTTGCGACTTGAAACTACACCTTGAACCAAAAAGGTTTCCCTAAAAAAAAAGGGGCAAAATAGAGTCTGCTACGCTTTTATACTGGCTGCTTTTATGGAAAACAGAGGCGGAAAAGTTGAAATTTGAAATTGTAGTTGCTACTTCTCTTCTTTGCCTCGCTCTCTTCACAGTATCGCCCATAAGCAGAAGTTCACACAAGATGCTTGATGCGCAGAGTTTCTTGCTTTCGCTTTACAGACCGGAAATAGGGCTCTGCGTGGAATATGAGGGAAGCAACAGTGTCTGGATTACTCATGACAATCTGTTAGCCGGATATGCCATGGAACAGTGGAATAGAACCATCGCAGACAACATCACTTCCACAGTGAAACATCTTGCTGTCGAATATGATTTGGTCTGCAACTCTGAGAACGTGCCCATAGACACGAGAGCTGAAATCCTCTTGGGATACAATGTTCATGCGCTAAATGAGACCGGAGTGAGAATAGTGGATCCATCTTATCATGGCTACGCCTTGCGCAACGAAGAAGCCACAAACAAGGCTTTCGAGGATTGGATGAATTATGCTGATCTAGTCATATACCAAGCATTAACCGAGTTAAAAAAACAGGATTACACATATGCAGATCAATTGTACGATATGGCGAAACAGTTTTGGGATGGAAAAGGATTTAACGACAAAGCCGCGCGACTCCATGGGTATTACGATGTTTACAAACTTGGCTTGTTTTACTACCTTAACCGTATAATGGGAAAGGGACATTTCGAGTTCGAAGAAGTATTAGTCGAAAGAACTTGGAGTTGCCAAGCGTCCAACGGTGGGTTTCTAACAGAGTACTATGGAAACGGTTCAATTCCAGATGGTACAAAAGCAAATTGCGAAACAACTGCAATAATACTTCTCGCGAACATGCCAGAAACAGTAGCAGAGACTTATGAAGATGGCGATTGGTGGCAAGATCCAAAGACTCTAGTGATTACTGTTGAGGCAGCAATAATTATTGCTTTGGCAGTGAAATGTGTTTTTAGACGTCGCTAGCCTTACCGCTTTGTTTCCCTCTCTGCTTCGAGTAACGCCCCTCTTTTTTTGGTTATTTATGATCGTTTCTGCAACTAACCATTCAAGATTCGGGACAAGCGGAAAATGCTGGATAACGTTTCTTGCTCTTAGTAGCCTTTGATTGTGCAGTGCTTCTTGATGTATTCTTCAAGCTTGTTGCCAAGTGTCTTCTTCAGCAGATCCAATCTGATCTTGAGATATTCATCTCGGAGAATATCGAAGTAGAAGCGATCCCATTTTCTCCCGTTCACGAACGCTGATTGCCTTGTCACCCCGCTTTTCTTGAAGCCGCAGGCGACTAGAGCCTTATGGGCACGTTCATTGTATTCAACGCTTGAGGCTTCGCAGCGGTCAGCGTTAAGCTGGTTAAAAGCCATCTCCAGCAGGGCTACGGTGATCTGGGTTCCCAATCCTTTGCCCCAGAATTCTTTCTTGCCGATGTATGTTCCGATGTCGGCGGTTTTCACGTTTGCCCAGGCATGCTGCTCGAGCCGAGCAATGCCTATGGGCTCTTTGGACTCGGCAAGTTCAACAAGGAAGTGGATTTGTTTTTCATCTTTAAGCCATTCCTCGTACTGCTGTTCCAGCTGAGCCATGCTTGCAAAGTTCATGGGGTAGTTTCTGGAGTACATTACTACTTCGAAGTCGTTCTCCCATTCGTGAAGCACTTTAAGGTCTTCTTTTTCGAATGGTCTAAACCTGACGTCTCCGAATTCGAACAAGGATTTTCACCTTTGGATTTATAGTTGGCTGGTGCTGCCTATTAACTGTAGCCAAATCGCGCTGCATGTCTTCGCCTGTATACGGTGCTTGAAAGCAGTGTTGCCACTGCGAAAAGTAAAAGGAGCATCCATTGCTGGTACTCGTAGGTGATTGTCGCTTCGAGAGTGGAGTGTTCGTAGCAGAAGTATATCCAGCGGTTGTTTCCATTATCACGCAATGTGTAGTTGGCGAAGTAGGGCTCTTCGTTGTTAATGGTTACGTGGTATGTTTGGTTCATGATCGAGTAGGGAATTTGAACGCGGCAGAAGCCGAAAAGCTGGGAAGTCGATGTGTTGGAGACATGCATTTTGATAATGCTTTGTTGCGCAGAGAACTGTAGATTGTTTATTGTGGAGTTGGAGATCACGTCTATCGAGTAGGTTGCGGAAATGTTGAAGCTGCTGAATGCTCCCATTAAGGGGCAGTTGTCAATGTTGCTTGGGGCGGCGGTGTAGTTGGTGTCGCCTATGCCGTCTCTGTTCTCGTCTGTTCCGCTGAAGCTGCTCCAATAGTTGCCTTCGAAACCGTTATCAAGAAAGTTTGTTGCGTCGCTGCTGTATGCTTGCTGCTTGTTGTTGATGAAGTTGTTGTGAAAGATGAAGGTGTTGTCGGAGTGATCTAGCCACAGTCCGTAGTCGTTATGCGAGAACGTGTTGGCACATATGAGATTTGAGGCGCTGCCCCAGAAAAGGTCGGCTCCGTGGCTGTTATTGGAGACTATGTTGTATGAGATTACGTTGTTATCGCTGTACCAGTAGATACCTACGCCAAGGTAGCTGTTTGAGAAAAAGCTGTTTCGAGTAGCTACATTGCCGTTGCTGTTGCGGTTAACACAGAAGCCATATATGTTGTTTGAAACCGAATTGTCTGAGATAATGTTGTTGTTAGAGTCATGCAGATTAACTCCATAGAAAACATTAGCGTCTATGGTGTTTCTGCTGATTGTGTTAGCATGGGAGTTCTTGAGTCGTACACCGTCATCAAGATTTGAATGCACCACATTGTCTTTGATAATACAGTCTGATGACTTGTAGACTAGTATACCCACGTAGTTGTTCGCGACTATGTTGCTACTTACGTTAGAGCTGTTTGCGCCTTCTGCAATATAGATGCCGCTGTTCAAGCTTTGTCTTCCGCTGTTTTGAATTGTAAAGCCTTCAAGACGGCTGTTAGGAGCAGTTATGTTTACAACGTTTCCTGTGAAGTTGCCATCGATAATTGTTTGGGTTCTGTTCTCGCCTATGAGCGAGATAGTTTTGTTGATGATTAGATGCTCACGGTAGGTTCCTGAAGAAACGAAAAGCGTAGTTCCAGCTGTCGCGCTGTTTATTGCCTCTTGTATAGATGGAAACTTGACATAAACATCGTAGCCTAGGCTGCTCCACGCGGTTACTCCGCCGATCATGTTGTAAACGCAGAGAAAGCCGGCTTCCTCAAGTATTTGGCTTGCTGTAGCGCTTCTTGAGCCTGTTCTACAGTAGACAAGGATTTTGCTTGACTTGTCCAGTTCGCCTAGTTTGCTTTCTAGCTGGTGCAGTGGGATCAGCTTGGCGTTTTTTATGTGTCCTGAGTCGTATTCGCTTTGGTTTCTTACGTCCAAAATGGTTAGTGAAGGGTCGGATTCGATTAGTGTTTTTGCTTCTGAAACGGTGATGTCTCCGCAGTACTGGAAGAGAGTTGGCTTAAAGAACAGGGAAAAAAGCAGAAGAATTAACACAAGTTTTTGAAGCATGATTTTTCACTATGAAGAATAGTTTTGCCGATTCTTATGAGTTTTGCAGCCTCCTTCAGAGAGGAACATACGTGTTTTAGTGCTTGACTAATGTCGCATGAGCCATGAGCCGTCGCATGAAGCAGTGTTTAGGTAGCTTAATCCTTCGCGGCATGTGCCAAACTTCATGCCAAAACTTACAGCGATGTCGCGCACTGCTTTCATCAGTTTAAGCCGTAGCTCTTGAGGCAAGACCGTGTAGCCACCTAGCCTTTCGCCTTTCTCGAAGTATAGAGGTCTCAGTCTCTCAGCAGTTTCGGGCAGCGTCGCGGAAAATCTTT
>JAGTQT010000102.1:391-4119 GCA_018396615.1 Candidatus Bathyarchaeota archaeon | reverse complement strand
TGTTTTTTGCATGCGCGTCTGCAGCAACCATCGGCGTTAATGGTATCCCGTCTATGGTGTACACTTTCAAGTGTACTTCTGGAACGGCTCTGCCAGCCCCATCCGCATCGGTTACTGGAATGTTGTGTCTGGCAGCTACATCTACGGCGGCTAGCGTGTTGAATCCGCCCAGTTCCACGGGAATTGTTGCAAAAGCCGAAAAGCCAGCGTATTCTTCTAAGGTTTTCAGAGTCTTCACTGCGGCTTCGGAATCATAGTCCAGCGCTGTTGTCGCGCCGACACAAGCAAAGTTCACAACTCTGGCTTCGTTCGGCACTTCAGACGGGGCAACAAGCCTAGCCTTATACCCTTCTGACGTCAGTTTATCAGCTATTCCATAACCTCCTTCACTGCTGCCTCCTCCGCCTGAGGAAAATATCGCCGCGCCATCCACTAGGTCAAGAAGTTCTTGATAAGTCAAGAGCCGCAACATCAACCACCGCGCAACCGTTGAAGATTTATTATCAAGTAAGCCTTAAAGCCTTTAGACGCAACTCTGGAAAGCTGGATTAGAGATGAAGGAAGAAAACAGAAAACAAGACAAGTTCACAATCATCAGTGAGTTGGCTCGCCGCAGAGGCTTCTACTGGCAGTCTTATGAGATATATGGTGGCGTAAGCGGCTTTGCGACCTATGGTCCGCTGGGAGCTAGGCTAAAACAGAACATTGAACGAAAGCTCCGCGAGCTTTTTGTTAACAAACTTGGAGTGTTAGAAATAGAGTCGCCGGTAATCACTCCTGAAAAAGTCTTCGTGGCTTCAGGGCATGTTGAGCACTTTAGGGAACCTATGGTCGAATGCGTGAAATGCAAGAAAAGATTTCGCGCTGACCATCTTCTTGAAGAAGCTGCGGGAGTCGGTGAAGCTGAAGCTGAAAAGATGAGTTTGGCTGAGCTTAATGAGACACTAAAGAAACAAGGCATTAAGTGCCCAGAGTGTGGCGGAACATTAGGCGAGCCCAAACAGTTTCTCACAATGTTCAAAACGACTATAGGCCCGTATTCTGAGGCTGTTGGCTACGGGAGACCAGAGGCTGCTCAGGGAATTTTTGTAGAGTTTAGGCGTCTCTATGAGATGGCTCGTGAGAAAATTCCCTTTGGTGTCCTGCAGATAGGTCATGCCTTGCGAAACGAGATTTCTCCTAGGCAGGGGTTGCTGCGTGTAAGAGAGTTCACCATAGCTGATTTGGAGTTCTTTTTTGATCCTGAAGAGCCAGACTGCCATCTCCTGAAAGAAGTCAAAGATGAAATGTTAAGGCTTGTTTTGGCAGAGCACCGGCTGAAAAGCTCCGAGAAAATAACCGAAGTTTCCGTTGCTGAGGCTTTGAAAAAAGGCTACGTGAAGTCGGAGTGGCATGCAGTTTTTATGGCGTACGCTAAGAAACTGCTAATCGAGCTAGGGGTTTCTGCTGAAAATCAACGTTTCATCGAGAAGCTCCCTTGGGAAAGAGCCCACTACTCAAGTCAAAGCTTTGACCAGCAGGTTCTAGTTGAACGCTGGGGCTGGGTTGAGGTTTCTGGTCACGCATACCGAGGCGACTATGACCTCAAACAGCACGCCGAATTCAGCGGAGTGGACATGTGTGTCTTCAAGGAATATGAAAAGCCAGTTGAAAGAGAACAGCTTGTAATCAAACCTTTAATGGCTAATCTTGGACCGGCTTTCAAAAATGAGGCAGGCAAAATTGCTGAAATGCTGTCGAAGGCTGACCCGAAAGAGGTTGAAGCATCGCTGAAGAAGGAAGGCTTCTTCAAACTTGGAAAATACAAGATACTGTCCGAGCATGTCAACATTTTACGGCAGAAAACCGCCGAAAGAGGCAGACGTTTCATTCCCCACGTCGTCGAACCAAGCTTCGGATCAGATAGACTTCTCTACGTGGCTCTCGAGTATGCATACCGCGTCAAAGAGGATAGAGCCTTGCTAAGCTTTCCGCCAGACATTGCGCCTATTCAGCTAGGCGTGTATCCGTTAGTAAGCAAAGACGGACTACCTGAAAAGGCCCTAGCGCTTTACAGAGAGCTTATTGACGAAGGCTTTGTAGCCGAGTACGATGAAGCCGGGTCTATAGGGAGACGCTACGCTCGCGCGGACGAGGTTGGCATACCCTTGGGCGTAACCGTGGACTATGATACGTTGAAAGACGGCACAGTGACTGTTAGAGACCGCGACTCTTGGAGACAGGTGAGAAGCCCAATCAAGGATTTACCGCACCTTTTGCACCTATACTTTAGGAAGAAGATAGACTTCGACGCGTTGGGCACTTCGATTTGAAAACCTAGCTTTCGTTACCTTTTTTAATACATCAGCATAACTAGTGCTGTAGGAAAAAAGTCTTGCTTTGTGGCGGGAAAAAAATTGGTGTTGCCAGCAGAAACAGAGGAACGCGTGAAGAGAAGAGCGCTAAGCGTATGTCAGGAACATCTTAGACTAGTCTTCGACTTGGCTAGGAAAATCCCACAAATCGTAGAGTGCTTAATCAACAATGACAAAGAAACGGCGAGACAACTTTTCAACGAGATCCGAAGCGCCGAAGACGAAGTTGACAAGGCAAGGCGTCTGGTTTCGCATGAACTGGCAGAGATTGGGGCAATTCTGCTCAGCAGAGAAGACTTTTTGAGGTTCACAAATCTAACAAGCGAGATTGCAGATTTCTGTGAAGGCATTGCTTTTCGCATTCTCCAGATCATGGAGCACAACTGGCATATTCCTATGGACATAAAGAAGGATCTGCTGAAACTTTCGGAAACCGTTCTGGAAGCAACTTTGAAGCTTAGGGAAACCATGATGATGCTCAGCTACGGGTCAAACAAGACAATGGAAAAAGCCAAAGACGTAGAGGTTGCCGAGCGCGCTGTTGACGAGATTTATCGCCAGCTTGAAATAAAGATCCTCGGCAGCAAGATTGACCTTCCAGCCTTGATCCTCATACGAGACGTGCTGCAGCTTCTAGAAGATTCCGCTGACAAAGCCGAGGACGCCGCTGATGCCGCACGCATCTTATCGTTTATCATGTAATAGGCGAAGAAAACGATGCCTAAAAAAGTCAAAGTGGAGTTCATCGAGAATTTTCTAGTAGTATGGGACCCTGCTGAAGGCTCCAACCTGTACAAGCTAGGATTCTACGGCAAACCGCTCGGCATCGCAAAACCAAAAATCCCAGAATTCACCGTTCCCCTAATCCTCGACCTCATGGAAGGACTATATCTTGCTGAAAAGGGAAAAATAACAGTCCACGAAGGAAAAGAAAAGAAAAAAGTTGGCTTAAAGACACTTCGACAGAAAGCCAAGCAGTTTTACGAGGAATTCGAAGAAAAATACGCAGTCTACCGAGACCTGCGCGACAAAGGTCTAATCGTCACTCCGGGAATCAAGTTTGGATGCGATTTTGCGGTTTACAAACAAGGACCAAGCGTTGAGCATGCGCCTTTTATGGTTTCTGTCAAGAAAGCGAATACTGGGTTGACTGCAACCGAGATTGTTAAGGCAGGGAGGCTTGCTACGACAGTGCGTAAGCGTTTTATAATCGCTGTTCCCGATCTAGGTAAGGGGAAGATAAATTACCTGATTTTTAAGTGGTTTAGGGCTTGATTGAAAAACGGTACTGTTAGACGGACGCTTGTTTTTCTATGGTTTTTCCGTGGCGTTTTTCAAGTCTATTCTGAGCTTGCCATCAACATCTGGTTTGCG
>JAGTQT010000102.1:0-378 GCA_018396615.1 Candidatus Bathyarchaeota archaeon | reverse complement strand
CTACGATTTGTGGATAGACTTTTGTGGCTTCGAGCTTACATCCTTCGGCAATTGTCACATCGTCCGCGATTACTGATACGGCTTCTATGCTTGTCTGTTTTTTAGCAGTGGATTTTACGGTTACGTGTCTCCCGATGATGCTTTCTTTAATGAGTGCTTTTTCTTCAATTATAACGCGGTCCATGATTGCGGAATTCTCTATTACTGCGCCTTTGTCTATTTTTGTGTAGTTGTCGATGCACGAGTTGATTATCCGTACGCCGTCAGCGATTTTGCAGTGTCTTCCTATGAGGACGGAGCCTTCGATCTCTATTTTGCCTTGTTTGATCTTGCGTATGATCTCTTTTCGGCTTTTCATGGCTTCCGCGCTTTCACCTT
>JAGTQT010000100.1 GCA_018396615.1 Candidatus Bathyarchaeota archaeon | reverse complement strand
AGACCTCCTAGTTTTTGACCAAAAACTCGCTGAAGAACTGGTGAAATCTCCTGACGAGTATCTTAAACACGCCAACAATGCTGCCTATGAACAGCTGAAAAGCGAAGATGCTGAATACGCAGAAAGAATAAGAGAAGTAGCTGTCAGAATTATAAAACTGGTTGAACCAACCCAGCTGAGGAAACTTGGCTCAGAACAGATAGGCCGATTAGTGATGGTTGAAGGCATAGTTGTCCGATCCTCCCCAGTCCGCCCCATGGTGATGCAAGCGGCCTTCAGATGTAAAAGATGCGGCAACGTCATAGACATACCTCAAACAGGCCCTTTTCTAAAGGCTCCTTTCGAATGCAGAAGCCCCGACTGCCGGTCAAAAGGGCCGTTCGACTTTGTTCAAGAAGAGTCCACATTCATAGATTCACAAGATCTCCGTCTACAAGAAAGACCCGAAGACCTTCCACCAGGTCAGCTGCCGAGAACGTTAAATGTGAAACTTGTAGGAAGCGAAATTGTCGATGTAGCAAGGCCTGGAGACCATGTCTCCATAGTCGGCGTAGTCCGCGCTGTTGCGCCGACTTTGCCTGGAGTGGGCAAATTGCGCACTTTCACTTTGCATATAGATGCTAACTCGATTGAGGTTCTTGGCAAGGAGCCGGAAACCTCGTTGCCTTCACCTGAAGAAGAGGAGAAGATCTTGGAATTAGCAAAAGATCCGTGGATACACAGAAAGATCATCGACTCTATCGCGCCGTCAATCTATGGATACGACCACATAAAGGAAGCGATAATGTATCTCCTCTTCGGAGGCGTGCCCAAAACTCTGCCTGACATAGCAATAAGAGGAGAAATGAACGCCCTTTTAGTCGGAGATCCGGGAACCGCAAAATCCCAGCTTCTTCAGTATGTTTCAAGAGTTGCCCCACGAGGGCTCTATACCTCTGGGCGTGGAACCACTGCAGCCGGCTTGACTGCTGCGGTGATCCGAGAGAAAGGCGGAGGCATGAGCCTTGAAGCAGGAGCTTTGGTGTTGGCTGACAAAGGGATTGCGTGTATCGATGAGATGGATAAGATGCGCCCAGAAGACAGAGTAGCGATCCACGAAGCCATGGAACAGCACACAGTTTCCGTTGCCAAGGGAGGCATTGTTGCCACGCTGAACGCGAGAACCGCGATTCTTGCGGCAGCAAACCCTGCGCTAGGGAGATATGAGCCTCATCGCACCGTGGCGGAAAACATCTCCTTGCCGGTTACAATACTCTCAAGGTTTGACCTTATTTTTGTTCTAAGAGACGTGCCTAACAAGGAGGCAGATGGCAAAATGTCTCAGCACATTCTGAACCTTCACCGGAAAGGGTTAAGCTCAGCCAGTTCGCCCATACCACTGGAGCTGCTGCGCAAATACATAAGCTATTCAAAAGGAATCAGACCCGTTCTAACTGATGAAGCACTAAAAAGATTGAACGACTTTTACCTAGCAATGCGCGCTGCAAGCGAGTCAGAAGGCTCGCCAGTAGCAATAACCGCACGGCAACTAGAATCTCTTGTTCGCACCGCCGAAGCACGCGCGCGGGCGGCTCTCAGAAAAGAAGTAACCGCAGAAGACGCGGAAGCCGCAATCGCCATCATGAAGCGGTCTCTTGAAGAGGTTGGAATTGACCTTTCCTCGTTTAAGGTTGACATAGACATAATCATGACTGGAAAACCCAAAAGTGTGAGAGACAAACTTCAAACCGTTTTGTCCACGCTGATGGAAATGGAAAGAGACACAGGCATCGTTGAAAAAGCCTTGCTGCTAAGCGAGTTAGAAGCAAAATTCAAGATACCCCGAGGAGAAGCGGAAAAGCTCTTAGGGCAACTGTTACGCGAAGGAACAATTTATGCGCCTAGAGAGGGATACTTAAAAAAGACGTAGGAAAGAGTTTCTGCTACTGAGATGCTTCAACATTGCCTTCCTTGTAGTACTGGGCATTGGCTGTGAATATAGTGACGCCGATGGTGACGCCAATGTCGCTGACTGACACGTGATCAGGATTCGTTACGTAGACAATCATGCTCCAGCCCGACTTCAAGATGAGATCAGTGTCGGCTGGAACCAATACGTAGTCTGTCCCGCCTAGTGTAACACTTTTGCCGGTTAATGTGCCGTTTGAGTTGGGTATGATGTAAGGCAGATCCGGATTTACTGTATCGCTTGTCTTATTGTAGTAGACGTTAGACCAAGGTGACTCTTGACCTCGAACAGAAATCTTGTCGATGACGAGGTCGCGTCCTCCGGTGTTGATGATTAGAAAGGATGTTTCCGCAAAGGTGGTGCCATTATGCCAAGTATGCAGTTTGAATATCTGTAGACTCTCTTCTTGAACGCGCGTGGTTACCACGTTTATGGCGTAGAATGTCACGACAGTTGCCAGTAAAACCGCGACAACAAGGATTATTAGAGTGGTTACTACCGTGGAGAGTGCTTTCCTACTTCTTAACAGCTTCATTTTTCATCTTTACCTCTGCAGTTAGTTGAACCAAAAAGACAACACCGTTCAATAAGACGGTTTGTATGTCACAGAAACTAAGCAAGTTAACGATTATTATTTTTGCAGTCGATCAAAAATCCAAACTTTCCAAGAGTATTCAGAATCAGATTTCAGACGAATTTCCTTATCTATAGAAAACCTAAAACGCCAACAGCAACACTTCCATTGAAAGGTGAAACATTGAAACCAGTGATGGTCGCCGTAGGTACCCGCCCTGAAATAATAAAAATGGCGCCGATTATCAGAGCCTTGAAAAAGACCGACACCCCAATGCTCTTTGTCCACTGCGGCCAACACTATGACTATAACATGTCTCAGCAATTCATCGAGGAACTTGAACTTCCAGCGCCAGACTATGCGCAACAGCTTAAAACATATTCTCAAGGAACCCAAACGGCGCGGATAATTATTTACATAGAATCCCTGTTGAAGAAAACTAGTCCAGCGACAGTCTTAGTGGAAGGCGACACCAACGGGGTTCTCGCAACAGCACTTGCAGCCGTCAAATGCGGAATACAGGTAGGGCACGTTGAAGCAGGGTTAAGGAGCTTCGATCTCCGCATGCCAGAAGAACACAACAGGCGACTAACAGATCACGTTTCAACATACCTGTTCGCACCAACAAAAACAGCTGAAAGCAACTTGGAAAAAGAAAACGTGTGGGGAGAAATCTACGTGACGGGCAACACGGTGATAGATGCAGTGATGCAGCACATGCCTATTGCACAGAGAAAATCAAGAATCATGGAAACAGTTAACTTCAAAAAATTCATCTTGGCAACGGCACACAGAGCAGAAAACGTAGACGACCTAGCAGTTCTCAAAAATTTTATGCAAGCCTTCGCGGAAGCCCCGTTGCCGGTAGTCTGTCCGCTCCATCCAAGAACAAGGAAACGGCTAAGACAAAAAAATCTATACAGAAAAATATCCCAGTCCAAGAATCTCCAGATTTTGCCGCCGTTAGGATACTTGGACTTTCTAGTTTTAATGAAAAACTGCGAACTGATTATAACCGATTCGGGTGGCGTGCAAGAAGAAGCAACTGCACCAAATATACGTAAACCCGTTCTAGTCGCTCGCTTATCAACCGAAAGACCTGAAGCGGTAGAAGCGGGCTTCTCTCATGTTGTGGGCACAAACAGGGAAAAAATAGTAAACATGATAAAAAACGTCTTAACTCAGCAAAAAAGCCTTCCACAGAAATCTCCATATGGAGAAGGCGATGCAGCAAACAAAATAGTTGGAATACTGAAAGGCAAGATTCCTTTTTAAAAGCGGCTATGAAATATACGTGACTTTCTTATCTTCTTCCTTCTTGATCTCTTCAGCCTGTGAAGCTCTTCTCTCCTCGATTTTCCGCAGGCGAGAAACCATTTTCTCAGCCTTAGCAATTTCCTCATCCAGCTTTGAGAGATCGACAGTGATTCCAAGCATTGCTTGGAGAACTTCCAAAACGCTTTTGGCAGCTCTAGGATCTGGAAGATATCCGCGGGTTTCGCCTAAGAGGCAAAGTGCGTCAGTTTTTTTGAATCTGCCCAAACCCAAAATTAGTCCAGCCGTGCCTACAATGGGGTTGCCAACGGAGCTTACTAAAGCCTTTGCGCCTAGCGCTTGCTGAAGCAGTTTCTCGTTTGTAGCTGCCGCAATGACTTTAGGCTTGTTTTCGGATTCCATGCGAAAACCGCCTATTGTTATAATCGTTTCCACACCGCATTTCT
>JAGTQT010000101.1:4061-4203 GCA_018396615.1 Candidatus Bathyarchaeota archaeon | reverse complement strand
TGCAGAAACGTGATGTAGACGACTTCTTGGATGTGCTTCGATGGAGCAAGGAGTTCGGTGTCGACACGCCTGATGGAAGGCAAGTGAAACAGGGAATTGTCGGAGTGTTTGCTGGTAGCGCCTTTGATCCAAAAGAGAATGT
>JAGTQT010000101.1:895-3991 GCA_018396615.1 Candidatus Bathyarchaeota archaeon | reverse complement strand
GCCGCGGATTTCAACCAGAGGCTGAGGGAAAAGGGATGCTCGGCGAAGGTAACAGCTCAAAAGGTTTGCAAGATTGCAAGAGACGAGGATGAGGTGAGGGAGATTTTAGAAGCTATTTGGAAAGATCCCGAGAAAGCCGAAGAAGTTTTGGCTGAGGCTGTTGAGAAAAATAAGGAAGTTTACGATTTCGAGAAGATGATGGAAGACACGAGTCCTAGCGAGAAGGGGCTTAAAACTCCTCCTCTAACTGCTTAGACGCCTTAAGTTGAGCAATTTTGAGGTCTCTTTGAACGATTTTATCATTGAGGCATATAATGCCTTGAACAAATGCGTCGCGGGCGCTTCGTACAATCCCTCGACGTTTTAGCTCGAGGAAAATCTCTGCTGGTTCGCCAACTACCGTGCATTTAATGTTAACTTTCTGAGTGGACTTTTCCGATTCGAGTTTACGTTTAGGATTCATATTTTGTCTCCCCTCAGTGTTTTGTTGCATAAACTTTATATTTTCTTAAGAAAATCTTAGAAGTAACCATGCATGGTGAATTATATGGGTAAGAAAGAGAAAGAGTCAGATTATGCAGTATACAAAATTCCCAGAGAGCTAGATGAAGAAATAACCAAAATTGTGGGAAAGCATGGCTACCGCAGCAAAACGGAGTTTGCCAAAGATGCTATTCGGCGTCTTCTCCTTGAGTACGGAGTATCTGAAGAAAGCAAGCAGTGATGATGAACTCTCTAACCGTTTTGTAGCCCAGTTCAGGCCTAGCCTTTATTAGCTTCTCAACCGCCTTCTCTATTTCTTTTGGGATTTTGAGTTCTTGTTCTTCCGTGGCACTTCTCTCCTAAGCCTTTACTCCTATGGCTATGTAGCTTACTGTCATTTTTCCAAGCGAGAGGATGTCGAAGCCTGTTGGAGTGATGTTTCTGTAGACTGCCGGCGTCATCAGCACGCCTTCTGGCATTCCTTCCATGGCCCAAAGCGTGGGGATGAGCGAGTTGAAGGCGTCTTCTACGCTTGCTCTTAGCTTGTCTGCTGAAGCGTTTACGCTTGCCTCAGTTGAAGCTCGCAAGGTTTCTAGTGAAGTGTTGGATGAGTCTCTGAAGCTTGCTAGGGATCGGTTTGCAGAGTTTATGGTTTCGTTGAAGTTGGCTTGTAAGCGATCTCTAAAATCGGTGAAGGCTGCTTGCACTTTCTGCCTTGCATCAAGCAGTCCCTTATTCACGCTGTCTTGGATGTAGCCCCTATACGAGTTTAGGGCTGCCTGCGTCTTGTCTCGGGCGTCGCCTAACCCCGCATTAAGCGAGTCTTGAATGTAACCTCTGTAAGCGTTTAGAGCTGCTTGAACCTTAGCTCTAGCGTCGGCTAAGCCTGCGTTTACTCCTGATTGAATCTGGTCTCGGTAGGCGTTTAGAGCTGATTGCGTGCTGCCCGTCATTCTTCTAAGTCCGTCGTTTATGGCGTCTCGCACCTTGTCAATTTGAGGCTGAATCATCACGTCCCAAAGCCAGTTGAGGAAGCTGCCTACAACCCAGCCTGGTCCGTCAGCAATTGCGTTTCTTGCCCAGTTGAATATTCCCCAGTCCCCAAGTGCAGCTCTAAACTGATCTCTGACGACCGGGCGCAAATCGCCTCTACCTATACGGGCGATTTCTATACTGGGAACACTTACTGTGGGAATGCTGATTGTGGGTGCTTTTGGGATTTCGACGCCGGGAATGTTTATGGTTGGAGCTCTTGGAACTTCAATTGTTGGGATGCTTATTGCAGGTGAGGATGGTACGGCAACAGTGGGTACTGTTACTGTTGGAACCGAGACGCTTGGCACCTCAACTTTGGGAATGCTTATTTTGACTGTTGGGACGGCGTAGCGTTTGGGGCTGAACCATCCTGTGCGTATTTCGGCGCTTATGAGGACTGCTGGAGCTTCTGCAAACGTACTTTTAAACGAGACATGATACCATTTTTGCTCTTCAAGGTAGACTCGTCCATACTCGAAGGGAAATTCTGGCATGCCTGGCGCTTGAGGAAGAATCTGTCTAATTATCCTCTCAATCTCTTCGGTCAGAGGCGCTTCTAGTGCTTTTGGGACAGCCATCCTACTTCCACCAGCCTTTGGATTTTCCGTAAGAGTAAGTGACCATGCCAGCTTCGATAGCTAGGGGCACTGCAGCCGCAACCACAGCCAAGCTGAGGAGACTTGACGTGACTTTCTCTTCTACGGTGAGCTTCTCCCCGCGGAGGACCTTCGCCATGGCTTTTCCAATGTAGGAGAATACGTCCATTCAAATCGCCTAGTCTATTTATTACCATCCATGTATCCTTATATGTTACCTTATTTTTAAGTCTTTATCCGAGACAAGCGCTGTGAAAAACACTGTCACGAGCAAAGCTTCAAAATAAGATTGGCGAAGCCGATTGCGAATGCTATTGCTCCGCCGATTATTAGAAGAATCCCCCACATGTAATGGTGCGGTCGTGAAAGATCGCCGAAATCCCTTACATCATCAAAAAGTAGAACAACACCAGAAACTAAGCCAGCAGCACCGCCTGCCAGTAGCGGCCACTGCTGAGCCAAGGCTTCAAACAGCTTTTCGTTTTGAGACTTGTTACTTAGTTGCATTTCAACAACGCCTTTGGTTTCTTTGAGCCCGCTCCAGTTCTGCAATCAGCTTCGGCGCATTGTACCTCAAGAACTTCTGGATTGACTGGGCGGGGTCCATTTCGTTTAGCCCGTGGAGCAATCCGTCTATGATTATCAGGAATGGGTACTTGTGGAAGTGTGGATGCAGCAAGCGATCGATAGTTTTGTTAACTGGACCTTGCATTTCCTTTCTTACTGCTTTGATGAGCTGGTCTAGGTTGTCTTCTTGTTTTCTACGTGATTCTGGCATAGGGATCTCCCAGCAGCTCGAAGCCTTCCATGTTGTTCTTCACTGCTATAGCGTAGAAGTCAGCGTTGGGCCACTGTTCTAGGTTGGCTTCGTAAAGAGCCTTAAGCTCGGAACATTTGGACAGGTAAGCCCTTGAGGCTTCGCTTACGGTTTTGCCCTCGGCTAAAGCCTTCGGAATTTCAAGAAACGTGCCTGTCAAGTCTT
>JAGTQT010000101.1:0-764 GCA_018396615.1 Candidatus Bathyarchaeota archaeon | reverse complement strand
TGAAGCGTTCCAGAATTTAGGAGATCAGCCAGTGGCCATATGATTCCGCCCGCAGTTAGCGAGCCGAACCACTTGTCAAGTGTTCCATGTCCAGCGTAGACTATGAAGTCAGCTGGGTTTATCAGCTGTTGAAGTGTGAATAGGAGGCGGTTTGCTTTCCAGAGATCAAATCTGAAGACTTCAAAGCCTTTGTTTTCGAGCATGTTGGCTGTGCGGTCTGCAATGTAGGCTGAGGCTGAAGTGGCAATGTCGTCTATGGGATAGAGGACCAGCACTCGGGTCACAATAGGATCCGCCTTAACGTGACAGTGACTGTTCCTGGGACTGTTGCGGGTGCAGTGTAGGGCTCGTAGAGGGGTGAGCGCACTTTAAGAGTGTACGTTCCTGGTGGTATGTCGAATCGGGCGTGTCCGTTCTGGTCAGTTGAAGATTGAAAGCTGTTAAGCCAGACTGGCGTGTATCGGATTGGAGCTCCAGTTTCCGCGTCAACAAGGCGTACGTTAAGAATTGGCATTACTGTTTTCCTCCGTGGTTTTTGAGGGCCAGAGGTACGGTTTTATGTCCTTTTCAACTTCGTTTTGCAGCCATAGAGCGCCTTTTTCTGTTTCCAGAACGGGCAGAAGGTCGGGTCGATGTTTTTTGAGCCATTTAGAGGTGTAGCCAACGTTTAGGTACTGGTCCACTAGGGGTTTTGGAAATTTTGATACGATGACGCGGCTGAAGCCTAGTGCCGCTAATGCCATGCGTATTGTTTGTTTGCGTAG
>JAGTQT010000098.1 GCA_018396615.1 Candidatus Bathyarchaeota archaeon | reverse complement strand
CACCCAGAAAGAAGAATCAACGCGTTCAACATGTAGCTTGACGGTAAAGTTACATAAACCTAGAGCACACTAACATTAAGCACTCACAAATCTGGGTAGCCGTGGAAAAAAATGGGCGTAACTTCAATAAGCAAGGCGCTGGAGCGGACAAGCAGCACCCTAAAGCTAGGCGCAGCCGCCCAAGTTGCCGACTACGAGCAACGCTTCTCGTCGCTGAAAAACATCTATGACGGTTTACTAAGCAATCTTGTAAGAATGAACTTCAGCAACGAGGAAGCCTATGAAACCGCCAAAGAGTTTTTCGGCACAGACTGCGTCCGCTTCGCAGGCATAGACGGCACAATGTACTCTAGACCTCTATTCGACCTTGTCATCTTTTTCGGCGGAGCATACTCCTCAACGGGTACGATAGCCTTCACTAAAAACGGGCAACCTAAAGTCAGCTACGACGAAAGAACACTAAAAAAGAACGCTGGAATCTCAAGCGTCGTTCCCACCTACGTCAACGAGATCCCAGACATAGACCAAGCCTTCTTTGAAGCTGAGCAGCCGGGAGAAATTAACCCGAACAAGCCTTTAACTGACGAATCCATAATCAGCAACGCAACGATTGCCAACTGGATAATGACTTTTGCCGAGCACTATCTCGCATACAAGCTCGCCTTGGACTCAGAGCAGCAGACACGCGTGATCCTTCTTGACCGAAGCCTCTCCATAGAACGCGCAAGCTTGATCTACGATACGGCGAGAAGCGATCTTTGGCAAGCAAAAAGCACACTGCTGGGATACGAAGTTGACAGAGAACCAATCGACGTCAACGACCTAATGATCGCCAGACAATGCATATTTAACCCGAAGCTCAATCTTCCGCCGCCGAGAGCAGACTACCTCAGCCACGCAATCATCCACCTCACAGAGACAAAAGGCGCATTAAATGAAAAACAAATCATGTCAAAGCTCGGCATAGAGGACGAAAAAAGAGCTAACAGAGTTAAACGCTACCTGAATCGACTAGCAAAAAGAGGCATCCTCCAAGAAGAAAATGGAACCTACGCTCTCAACCCAAAATACGCCACAACGCGGAAACGCATCAGCAAACTTGTAACGCTACTAGGCGACCGATTCTTTTTCTCAGAAGACACAGCAACCAGCAATGTGATGAAAATCCTTAAAAAAGGAAAAGAACACTGGCTCACAACCCTAGACATCGCCTTCCTAACACTGTTCACGCTACAGATGCTGATCGAAGAATGCTGGAAGAGAAAGATACTTCTCATAGGAATCACAAAAGACACCGCCGCACGCGACTTCAAAAGGCAACTCATCCCCATAATGCACAGCGAAGGGCTACTGAAAATGGGGATCTCTGACGAGGATTTTGCAAAGCTGCCTAACACTGACCGGATGATACTGCAGTCAGCCAGCATCCTTAACCACCGAAGAATCAAGCCGCCATGGAGCCTCATCGAATACGACTCCGCCGTCAGAACAATGTTTCCCGACCGAGAAAAGGGAAAAGGCTACGTTACAGGCGCCATCAAAAACAGAATCTCGATGGAAAAAACCTTCCTTAAGACGTATGTGCAGCTAAGCGAAGCTCGAACAGACCCAATTCTGCGAAGCAACGTTCTCCTAGTGGACAGGCTCGTTTACCCCGAATACGACTGCAAACCCGACAATATTTTACGTCTTTTCAACGAGTTCGGCGGCGCCACCGAGCCCCTAGAAATAATTCTCTTCAAGAGCAAGGATGCGCCTAACGAGATCCAGAATCTGACAATTACTATACTTGCTGCCATGGCGCCTTCCAGAATCCCTGAAGCCTTCGGACATAACAAGCCACTTTTCATCGCCGACAAAGTGGCAAAATGGAACTACGGACAGTTTAAATGCGTTGTTGACACTACGGCTGACTGGATACTTAATAATCATAAATTGAGAAGATTCATATTCTACATGAGCACATTCCGAGAAAGGAGAGCTTCAATTGAAGCCGCAAGAAGAGAAGCCGTTTAACAGCTCCTGCTTTACAGACTTCGCGGGAAGATTTCGAGCAAGACTTGCCGCCGTGATTCCGAGGTTTTTCGCTGTAACCGAAGAAACCAAGATAGCGGGAACAGGCGCACGCTACCAGTGTCGCGTCAAGGTCGAGTATCAGAAAGACCTGATGGGGCTTCTGGAAGAAGGCATGCTTCTAGCCGTCAGGAACTTCAAGCAGACAGAAGAAGGGTCAGAGCGGTATACGCTCATGGAGGTTAGCCGTGTTTGGCCTGAACACTTTGGGCTGCGCGGGCTATCGGACCACGGTTACTATCCTATGCAGTTTGAGATTATCGAGCAGTCTGAGGATGACTGGCAGACTGATGACAAGTCCACGATGATGGTTCAGATAGATGGCATCCCGATAAACTGCGATCTTATCATTGACGGGAACTGCAACTTCCGGTTTGAGAAAGGCTTTTCCTACCCAGTGATCGGTAGTCCTGTCTACATTTTGAACAGCGGGATGATTAACCGAATTTACAACCAAAAGATCGCGGAGAAATACAAAATTGACACTTCCAAGACCACGGAAGATGCGAGAACCGATCCAAGACTCGGCTTAGTGAAGATGTTTGAAGCAAGCAAAACCGTTATCCCCATTTACGTTGACTTCGAAAAGCTTGTCCGCTACCATTTCGGAGTCTTCGCATTCACTGGTGGCGGAAAAAGTAATCTAATGTCAAACATCCTGAGACGATTGTTGCTGCATACTGATAATACCAAAATCGTGGTCTTCGACATAAGCTGCGAGTACATATTTCTCCTTCTAGATGTTCTTGCAGACCCCAAGATTTCCGCGAAAGTCATCCTGGAACATCAAATTGACTCGCTTGATCAGTTCTTCAACTCCGTGGTTAAGCCTAGGGAATTCGAAACAGATGAGAGAACCAAGGCAGGCTTGCGCTCCATCATGGAGCAGGGAAAAGTTGCCTACTACACGAAGCCAAGACAGCAAATCCCAACCTACAGCCAAATCTTTGACGAGCTTGAAGCGCTTAGAGGCAAAGACATAGATAAACCACATTACCTAAACGCCATAGACAAGATTCATGACGGCATTTTCGAATACGTGAAGGAGCATGGTTTAAGCGAGAACCAGAAGATCACTGAGGATTTTATCCATTTCCTCGACGCACTGGCTTCTGAAACGATTCAGCAGTTTAAAGTGCATGACAAGAGCGGGCTCTACGCTTGGGCGACCACGCGGAACGCGATACTTGACGTAATAAAGAAGGGCAAAGCTGAAGAGACCAAGGAAACTGCGGGCTTGACAGTTGAGAAAATTAGAGAACTAATAGAAGACAAAACCACAAGCCTCGTCTGCCTTTCAATCTCCGATCCCTTTGCAATAAAGGAGTTAGCCATCCAGCTTACGCAGGACCTGCTTATAAGAAGGAAACGCCGGTTCACCGTGAAACCGTACATTCTTCTAGTTTTTGACGAAGCACAAGAATTCATTCCCAACGCCACAGGCGGACTTGAAGGGCAATGCTCCGCCCAAGTTGAAAGACTGCTGAGACAGGGAAGAAAGTACGGTTTAGGCGTCTGCATAGCCACACAGAGAGTCGCATATCTAAACACGAATGCACTGCAGCAGTTGCACACCTATTTTGTCGGAACGCTGCCTAGACCATACGACAGAAACCTAATCAGCGAAACATTCATGGTTGACAAAGGAATACTGGAAAAGACTCTGGAATTTGCGCCTGGCGAATGGATGCTTTCAAGCTACATTGCCACAGGCATGGAGAACGTGCCCATATTCATAAAGGCAGATAATGCGGAAAACGAGGTGGACAAGTTTCTGCAGAGAATCTCCTAGGCGCTACTAGTTTCTTATTACAACATAAGTCTTGTACGGTTTGAATCCGACTTTTGAGTATACTCTGACAGCCGGAGCATTTTTGCTTACTACGTGAATCAGCGCGTTTGGAGAAACCTTAAAGATTTCTTTCACCAACGCTGAAACGATAGATGTCGCGTAACCTCTGTTTCTATACTCCTTTTTCGTAGCTATGACTCCGATGTTGTCGGCAAAATCCACCAAGCGAACCATACCAACAGAAGCCAACTCCTGATCCTGCCTTATTCCCAGCCAGAGCGCTCCAGCCATGCCTCGCCTGACTTGTTCTCCTGTCATGTCGCCCCACCAAGAAGGGTCAGCCTCCCTTATCAGCTGCACTATCTCATCCGCATCCTCTGCCCCAAGGACTGTAGGAACAGTGCTGATCTGGATGTTTTCTCCACCTCTTGGCATGTGCTTAAGAACCAG
>JAGTQT010000099.1:1358-4306 GCA_018396615.1 Candidatus Bathyarchaeota archaeon | reverse complement strand
CGCTTGTGCCTTGGGTTTCTTCCCATTTGATTTGGTCTGGGTCCCAGCCTATTTTTGCTTCTTTTATGATTTGGCGTGCAGAGGCAACTGTAACCAACTTTTAGAAAGACTGCCTAAGCTTCTTTAGAAGTGAGAAGATGTCCAAGTATTTAGTGGAGATAATTCTCGTAGTCAACGCCAAAGACTCTGACGAAACCAGAAAAATCGCCGACTACCTTATCGACCTTCCTATCCCAGACGAAGAAATCGAAAACAAAATAGAAACCCTGAGGTATGAGGAAATTGTCCCGATCACAAACCAGAAACCACGGTAAATTCTGGCCCAAGGTAAGACCGCTGATCTGGGAGAAAGCTCAGCAGCTCTATCAAGAAGAACAAGCCCGAACCATGGGCGCAGACTATAAAGGCATAACAGCAACCCACAAAGAACTCAGAGAAGCAGGATACTTCCACACAGCCAAACTAATCATCCTCAGAAACCTGAAGAGAAACCGAACACGCTTAGAGTAAGAAGAAACGAAGATGAATAAGGCTGAGATAAGTTAGCGAATATTCATCTTAAAGAAGAAGCACATTTCTTAAAGAAACAGAGAGACTATTTACACTCTGCAGAGGCGTGCACGCGCACACACGCACACACAAACTTAAGAGAGCCAATCCTTAACTTTTTTGAGGAACCTTGAGGCGTTTTGACCTATCAAAATGGACTCGTACATTCTAATTTTCCCCACCAAACGAGTCGATGCAGATTTATGGCTCCATTTTATGTAGGCTAAATAGCTAAACTCCTATTTTCCTTTGAAAATGGCTTCCTCTGGCTCATAACATATTGGGCATCTTTTCCAATAAAATGGAATGTAGAATGTGCCTTCCTTAGGGTGGTAAGGGCACCTGAACTCTTTCAGTTTGCTACCTAAGTTCACGAACTTGACTGAAACACTGGAATCTTTTAATGTAAGCTTCCAATAGCAACCAATCATAGGTGAAGCATTGTGTGCAACATCTCTGTAGAGAAAACCCAAGTTCAGATAGTTGAGGATATGCTGTCCATAATGAAGATGTCCATCTAATTGAATTAATGCTTTTGGGATAATCCTTCTATAATGATGCTTAAGCAAGATTGCATTTTTGGGGATTGTTTCTGGAGAGGAAGTCAGCCAATATCTTCCAAGCTTGACGGGTTCTTTTTCTCCCACGTGCCTGCCAAAACTTAGTGAGGACATGAAGTGTTCAAATTCCTTAAGGAGCCGATGTCCAACCTTTGACATTTTGATTGGCTCTGTCCGATTGCCGATTTTTCTCTGATATACAAGTTTTTCTTCCTGTTCTTTTACTTCATAATCCTCAGGTTTCTCTATCAATTGCATTATTGACGCAAGAGTGCCTTCTCTAAATGGTGTTCCCCAAACATAATAGTATGGGATTTTGAAGCTTTCCATAATAGAGAATATCTCTTTCACTTGCTGTACTGCTTCTGGTAGCCGAATTAGGTCTGCATTTGTCAAATCTCCAGCAACAAGCATGCAATCATAGTCTTCATCTTTAACGCTGTCTTTGAGAAGCTTGAGAGTAGCGACATCTCCATGAAGATCGCTGAAAGCCAAAACCTGCACAATCTATCACTCTTTGAACCACTGCTTCCAATGCCCAAATCGACTTTCAAACATCTTGCAACCCCTCCTGTAGGGAATGTTTGTGAAGCCAATAGAATGCAGTTTTGCCTTAAGCCTGTCTCTTTCCTCAGTTCCCCAAGTATAGATGACGATAACATAAGTTGCTTCATTAATTGCAGTTAATCTTTTCTTTTCATCATCGTATCTAAGGATTCTAAGCTTACCAACATCGCCATTATGTTTAAAACTCTTGATCTCACCACTTTTCAAAAGAGGAATCAGAAGCTTAACGGAAGCTTCGATATCTTCAGGCTTTCTCCTGAACATGAGCAACTTCCAACAGTTCCTGGCACATTCAGGGAGCTCAGTGATTTCTGAACTATCTTCAGGAAGTTGACATTTGACAGAATCATTGAGAACTCTGTATCTTGTCCAATAACCATCATAGGCAACACAGAATTGATCAAACTCCTGCTCCAAAGCCGCGCCTTTCTGGGCAGAAGCCTTCGCATACTCTAAGAACTCGTGTATCCTTTCCAAATCTCCTTCAGTCATATGCTTCTTCTTAATCATTCCTTAGACTCATCTCATGGCTCTTCTTGGAATAGAGCCTTTTGTTCTTTCACACTTTTTTCAATCAGTCTCTTAGCTCCATAGAGGTCTAACCAACGAACTATAATGAGGTCCTGTTTTAGATGCTCTTCGATCTCTTTGTATCTGCCTTGTTCGTAGAGTTCTTTGATGGCACTTCCACTTGTGCTGTATGCTGGCGGCTTCAAACCGAGCTTCTTTGAAACTTCCAAAATCCTTTCAAGAGAGAAGTCTTTGAAATAATTCCTGTTTGCCGCCAAGAGTTGTTGGAAATAATCTATAGTAAAACAGTTATTCCACATCTTGGCACTGACATCATGCTGGTCAAGTGAGTATCGGGCACATTTGCATGTTAGCAGGGGAATGTCAAACCTGAGAATGTTGAAGCCACATACGACAGCGAATCTGTGATTCTCCTGTGCTTCTCTAACTTGATCTTGTACCTTCCTTACAATCTCACACTCACTGAGCCCATCCCACTCACTTATCAAAACCGGCTTAATGCTTTCTTTCAAACTGTCTTCATGGTATGCAGTTTCGTCAATTAGCAGTCCACTTGATATTATTCTCTCATCAACAAAAGCTCCTTCTTTCCTTGGACGATAGGTTTCGAGATCAAGGTAGAGTCTTACCAAGGTAAACTATTCCTCTTCGATTTCCTCGGTTTCAAACACCAGTTTGATGGCATGTTCTTCAGGGATGTCTTTTGGGTCTAAACCGCATTTTGAACAAAATTCTTCCCAT
>JAGTQT010000099.1:0-1343 GCA_018396615.1 Candidatus Bathyarchaeota archaeon | reverse complement strand
ATGGTCTTTTCTTTTTCAAGTGCCTTTTTGATCATCTTTAAATGGGTTGGTGTCAAGAAGGTTGCGTTTTCTGTGTCAAGACCGGGGATATAGTGCTCGTATATTGCGTTTATCAGATTGTCAACGCTATAACTCTTTGTTAACGAGCCATATTTTACTTCCTTGCTCTGCAATATTTCCTTCAGCCAATCGGTTCCGATCAAAGCCTCAACATACGCTTCGCAAGCGTCTTGGATTAACTTGGATCGAGTTCGTTTATACAATTTAGACGCTTCGTCCAGCTTGGCAAGTAAGTTATTGGGCATCGTTAGCCCGATTCTCACAAATTCCTCATGTTCCAGATCCACTACTTTAACAATTTTCCGTTCTTTGATTTCCTCAACAGGTTCTTTATCTTGCATATTTCATCACGTTTATAGAGACATACTTTAACGCATACTCTAATATGCCCACAGAAGCATATAAAGATTTCTCCGACCAATCTTCAGAAATTCTTTTAACTATATGAATACAACTTTGCGAAGGGTTTACGTCCAAGGTGAATAATAATGGTCGAAGTTAATGAAGAAATAGCAAGAGCATACTTTGAAGAAGTCTGCGGTTACATGGTGAGAACAGGCTTTTATTTCAAAAAAGTTCGAGAAAAGCGTGCAGGTAAGACAAAAGGTGGCGCAGGACCAGCAGACATCGATTTGTTAATTTTACACCCAAATCCAAACTCTGAGAAGTACAAAGAATTTATTGAGAAGTTTGGCAAGAGGGCAATGGTCTCGGTTAAGGGTTGGCATATGGAACCTAAACGTCGCAGATCTCGTGAAGGAGCGCGAAGGGAAATAGACAATGCATGCAAGAGTCTATTTGGAGATACACAAGCAAGCGAGCCTCCATGAAATTCTTTGGATGCAATGACTTTAAGAGAATTCTTGTAATATCAAGGCTTGATGAAAAATTTAAGAACGAGCAGAAAAGCTATGCAAAACAGGCATATAATGTAGACGAAATAATCGAGTTCAAGCAGATGCTGGAAAAACTGTTGGATTCTATAAAGAATCGAACATATTTCCCAGAGTCCCCAATCCTTCAAACGATCTATACATTAAGCAAATATGTCTTGGCGGAAAAATGAAGATATTTGCGTGCTTTCTCCCATTTTCTCGGCTGTATCTTAAAACTAAGTTTAATTAAAGTATGGTTTCAGAATTTCTTTTATTTTTCTGGTTTAATATTGTTGTTGGTGTTGAATGCTTGCCGATTTTCCAGCAGAGCGTTGATTCTGAGCTTTACGAGTGGCTTTTGAAAGAGCAGAAGAGGCGGAAGGCTCGAAGCATCCAAGACGTAATCCG
>JAGTQT010000097.1:2448-4474 GCA_018396615.1 Candidatus Bathyarchaeota archaeon | reverse complement strand
CTTTCTGTATTTGTTGACATGCCGTCTTATCCTATTTTTGTTTATGGAGTGAAGCCTCGGGCGGGATTTGAACCCGCGACCACCGCCTTACCAAGGCGATGCCCCACCGGGCTAGGCTACCGAGGCGCTTGGTTTTCTTTAAGAAGAGAAACCTTTACTTGGGATTTAGAGCTTTCGATTTCGTCGTTGTTGTGCAAATAAAGCTAAAGGTTAAATCTGAAATTCAATACTGTATTTAGTAGATGTATGGGAAGAATGGTAAAATTTTTTGCCTCTCCTTTCTCTCCCTTCACGAAAAAAGCGCCATTCTCCCATGAAATTTTTCCTGAAGAATGTTTTATCTCAGCGACTAAAATAAATATAAGGGGAAACGCATCTCAAACGTTGATCTGACAAATGCGCGGGGGTGTCCGAGTCTGGTCAAAGGAGGCAGGCTTAGGACCTGCTGCCGTAGGGCTGCGTGGGTTCAAACCCCACCCCCCGCACCAAAAGTCGAGGTCAGCGTTTAAATTCTCGGTTTTTCATCTTTCTGAAAGCTGTAACCATTTTTCCGCAAGTCATAAAAACTGAAGTGGGAGACTTAGTGAATGGTGGATTGTTAGTGAAAGTAATTGTTATTTATGAGTCGAAGTATGGTAATACTAAGCGTGTAGCGGAGATGATCATAGAAGGCATAAAAGAGATCGGTGGAGAAGTTTCCCTTAGTGGACTCAACGAAACAGACTTCGACACAATTCTCAAATATGATGCTATTCTGATTGGTTCACCAAATCATATGGGTGGACCAACAAGAGGCATTAGAGGCTTCATTGATAAGCTCGGTAAGTTGCAACTTGAAGGTAAAAAGTTCGCAGTTTTTGACACATATATGGGAAAAGATTTCGAAAAAGCGGTGAAAAAGATGGAGAAACGAATAAGTGAAAGGGTTCCGGGGTTAAAACAGATAGCTTCAGGTTTATCGATAAAAGTCCTGGGAATGAAGGGCCCCATTGCGGAAGGCGAACTTCAAAAATGCAAAGAATTTGGAAAAAAGATAACAACCCAACTTAAATCAGGTTGATGGGGAGATATGGTGAAAAAAGAAATTCATAGTTCAGGAAAACCGACCAGAAGCATAATCTTTGTAGCACTTTTATGGATGCTTCAGTCCGCTGGAAGAATTGTCTTGGGATACCTAAGTACAATTACACCAGGAGGCCTCTTAGATGTCGAAGTTGCTCAGATAACTATTCAGACTATAAATACGATGTTCTTTCTGCTAGGGATTCTGGGGTTCATAGCTGTTGTTGGATTGCTAATGATGAGAGGATGGGGATTCTGGGCAACCGTGTTCGTCAGTGTTTTAACAATACTCTTTGATATATGGGGAGTAACCATCCAATTTACAGCTGCTATGGGTTTCGTGGTGCCAGTAATATCCCTTTTGATACTTCTTGCTAAAAAGTCCCAACTACAAGAGAGCATGAAGTAGCTAAAGCCATACTGAAATGCAGATTTCTTGTATTATCGTAGTTTATTTGCTATGTATGGAGCTAATAGAATAATTAGCAGAACGAGACTCCAGATTCTTCCTTCAAATAGATTGTAGTCCGCAAGCAGCTTTTCCCACGGATTTCCAAAAACGTAATGCCCAGCAATAAATTCGAACGCGATTGTTGAGATCAGCCAGATAGTGCCCATAAAAAATGCCTTAAAGTCGCTGAGTTCAAGGTTGCTAATTCTTAAAATTGCATAAGTCACCACCAGAATAACTGCCATAAATATTATCGAACTTATTTGATGAGCAGCTAAATCACCGACCACTGGCTTGTATATTTCATTCCGTATTACTGCATTGATTATTGCAAGAACCATAAAGAGTAGCCATATTCCAATTGTGACAATAACAAATTTTGAATCCATACTTTTAACATATTAGCAAGGAACATAAAAATCCTACGCTAAAGACTCGTCAACACTCATGTGCTTGTGCTTAAATTCCGAGAATTTAAACCGATGTTTAAACCTATCCCCCCGCACTAAAAGT
>JAGTQT010000097.1:0-2377 GCA_018396615.1 Candidatus Bathyarchaeota archaeon | reverse complement strand
GCAATTGTTTCTTTATTTTTAGATTATCATCTTTGAAGTTATGTAACTCCATCGAGTTACAGTAACTATTTATTTTCTTAACCCCTTTTTTAAATCAGTTGATACAGTATGGAGAGCGTCGTCAAGAGACTGCAGCGGATTGGGCTTACGGAATATGAGGCTAAAGTGTATCTCAGTTTACTAAATGATCACATAACGACTGCTACAAAGTTGGCGGAAAAGTCTGGCGTGCCAAGAACAAAGATTTACTCAGTTCTGGAGACTTTGGCTCGTAGAGGATGGATCAAGATTTATTCAGGCGTTCCGCTCTTATTCAAAGCCATCGACCCTAAAGATATTTTCGAGAAAGTCAAAAGTGAATATGCCGATTTTCTGGACTCTGTAAAGACGACGCTTGAAAAAGAGGTGATTGAAATGAAAGAGAAGTTTGTGATTAAAAAGTTTGATCTTGGACTTGAAAACCTTAAAGAAGAAATAAAGAAAGCCAAAACCATACAGATAAGCAACGCAACCACAGACTTTCTAAAGAAGATAAACAAAGCATTCAGCAAAGATGCTGCAGTGAAGGTTCTTCTTTTTCCAGGAGAGAGGAGAATCGCTGACGGAAACATTGAATTCAAGGAGGCGGAAATGAAGATAGTGTGTATAATAAAAGGAAAGGAAGTACCCTCAATGTCCGTTATCCTTGATGAGAGCAGAACGTTTACCGTATTTAAAGACCCAGTAGATGATCACTATATTGTGGACGAAATGCTATATGATGAATGCTCAAAATGCTTCGGAGAATGGTACAATTTAGGCTGGAATGCCGCACAAAAAACACATGGTGAAGACGTATGCCAATAGTGGAAGGAAGATACGAAGCTAAACTTTCAACAACTTTTGACACTATTGAAGAAGGGATAGAGGAGATCAAGAGAAAAGTTGAAAAATCACGAAGAATAAGGATAATCAACATTCCAATGACTCTACTCCATAAGTTGATGCCTCTTCTAGCAGACAAAGACTTAAAGATAATCTTACCAATTGGAGAAAAACCTGTGCGCGAATTGCAAGAGCTGGGCGAAATCGCGACAACAAAGGCGAGAATATACGTTGAATTTAAGGGTAAAGAAGCGAATACTGGTTCTGTAAGCTTTTCAGACAGGATTTTCAACATTGTATGGATGGGTGATCAGATATTTGATATTTCCGTAATGGAATATAGCAAATGTGTCAAATGTCTCTTGGACACGTTTGAAACGAGCTGGCGATACTCGCAAAAATGGCAAAAGCCCTTAGAGTAAAGGATAGGATGAGTGATGATAGAGACAAAAAAGGTGCTGGGAAGGCGAATTGAACTGCTTCTCGTTGCGTTGATGGGGGTCAATATCTTCTGGGGCGCCCTCGTTTTCATGGGCTTTTTGGGCTTAGATGTGCTCGGGTGGCTCATAATGAATATCTGCAGTCCTTCTGAAATGGTTGCGATAATTGGTATATTAACCAAGAAGAGATTGATATCAAGTATATCAATTCCTTTGTTGCTACGGTTCGGAGGGCTTGGGCTCTTTATCTTTAGTTGGAGTGGCTTTATGCTTCAGGGACAGCTTAACCACATCATTATGGTCTTGACTTCCATCTACATCCTATGGGCTTCATGCAAAGCGAGAGCTTGGAAAGATTTGTTCATAGGCATAGTTATCGGAGTAGCTGTAGTAGTCTTGGTTGACTTTCTGATTTTCCCTCTGTACTTTGCCAATGCACCTCCCAAAGTCAAGGAATTGCTGGAGTACTACAAGTGAGAGACTATCTCAAGAAGATGAAGAAAAGTAACATTCTCCACGTTTTAAGGGGGACTCAGAGATGTTGCTAGACTTTAGCAAACCCCAAGAACGAGGTTTGGGTCTGCGAAACTTCTAAGGATCATAAGTGAAAGAAATCCAGCGTGTATCAAATTCCGAGAATTTAAACCGAGGTCTAAACCTAACCCCCCGCACTTGATGTCGCAAGTTACGTTTAAATTCAAGGCACATGAAATAGAAATTAATAGTTCCAGTTAATCTATTGACTTAAGGAGCCATAGGAGATGCTTTTTGAGAAATTGGAGAGAATGGAGCTTTCCCGTACAAGCCTTAGTGGAAAAGTGGCAGTAGTTACTGGTGCTGGACGAGGTATTGGTAAAGAGCTGGCGAGGGCTATGGCTTGGCTGGGAGCCAAAGTTGTCATTGCTGAAATCGCAGACACCGGAGCTGAAGTTGAGGCGTTAATCCGTTCTGAAGGTGGCACAGCATTGTTTGTCAAAACCAATGTTGCAGATGAGAATAGCATGAACAGACTGGCGAAGAAAACGCTTAAAGAATTCAGCAAGGTAGACATATTGGTCAATAACGCCACTATA
>JAGTQT010000017.1 GCA_018396615.1 Candidatus Bathyarchaeota archaeon | reverse complement strand
TTTCAAGCGCTTTCTCAAAACCAATATCACTCTTGTCAGTAATCTCCCGAACAGGCGTAACAGCCAAAGCCTCAATCGTCGTAATCCCTATCTGACGAAGCTTAGAGGCAGTTGCAGGACCAACGCCTGGAACATCCTTCAACGAAATAGGCTCTCCCATTCTGTTCACACATCCTTTAAGCAACAGAAAATCGTAATAAAATCATATAAAGAATGGATGCGCCAAGCGAACAACAGGGAGAGTAGAGTAAAAGTGTTCAGAGAAAAGAGAAATTTTAGTGGTTATTGTTTGCTTTCCTTGGAGGCTTCACCTATTGCTTTTGTGTACATGTTGGATGATACACCTGCGATGAGCCCTCCGATAGCGTCATTTGTGATGGGCCCCAGCTTTTTTAGGATGCCTGGTTTGGCTTGGTCGAATCGGATGAACTCGAAAATCCCTCTTGCTCCTGCTATATAGTTGGCTATGGTCATCCCTAGAAGTTCATCAGCCACGAGCCCTGGTCGTCCCATAAACCTTTCTTTTGTTAAGCCGGGGATAGAGCCAGATTTGGCGTCTTCCTCTGCGCGGAAGCATGCAACTTCTAAGCAAGAAACGTTTACATCGGACAGGGCTTCAAAGAACTCTTCCTTAAGCAATTGAATAGCTTTCTCTTTTATCTCTACGCCTGGGTGAGGGACAAACAATTCTATAGCCGTGTCTATCATATCCTTCAACTTTATTCCTCGTTCCTCAAGATACTTAAGCAAAGGCAAGTTTGAAAATTCGTCTTCCATACATATCCCTAATTGGAATTTTTCCCCATGCAACTTCATTTAAGTTATTCTCATCGAAAGATTTAAGCGTTGGTTGGATTATCCATCCAGTAGCGACCAAGAAGGAGGGAACAAAATGAACATTCCTGTAAAGCAACTTTCGGCTATATCATTGTTGGTTGCTACTGCGGCTGCTGTGAGGGTGGGAATGAATTGGGTGGCTTTTGCTTTGCCTATTCCGATGTATGGTGTTGTTGTAAAGATTGGTTTGGCTGAGACTTTGACGTTTGTTTCTGGTTTTGTGTTTGGACCAATAGCAGGCTTTATCGCTGGCGCTTTGATAATTGTTGTTTCTGACGTTTTTACATGGGCTGGTCCTTGGACGCCCATTATCGCAGCTATCATCGGTTTGCTGGGCGTCTTCGGAGGATTGTTACGCCGTGTCAAGGAAAACCCAAATGTCATGTTTTTAGGTGCAGCGGCTTTTTTCCTCACTTTGATGAGTGAGACTCTTCAGAACTTTTACACTACGTGGTTTTATGTGTTCTCAGGGATTCCGCTTCTAGAGGCTCTTGTGTTGGCTTTCGGAGGAGGTGTTATATCCATGGTCACGGCCCTCATCTGCAACACTGTTTTATTTACAACGGTTGCTCCTAGAATTATTGTTATAATGCGAAAAATGATATCAAAGCCGGAGGAAGTTGAAGTTAGGGGAGAGAGTGAAGAAAATCTTTGATGTAATTCTAGCTCATAACGAGCTTAAAGCCGAAGCTTTCTTGGAGGTGCTTATCGGAAAGAAACCTCTATTTGTTTGCGTCATAGGCACGACGGAAACAGCTAAAATTCCGGGCATATCCGCCGCGGGAAAATATCCGGAGCTAACGGACTACACGCCACCTGCAGATGTAGAACTACTCTTATTAGGTAGGTGTAAGTGTATCACGGGAGTGCCAGTTACACCTGAAGGAATACCAACTCCAGCCCTAATCACCATGTCGGCAATAAAGCTGGCGAACATGCCCACCATCGTGGTGAGTGGCGGGCTTAAGATAAATCCGCGTGTTCCATTCTTAGATTTAGGAGGCAAACCCGGGGGCGATATAAGAGCAGGTGAGACTGTACAAAATGCAGAAGAAATTTTGTGCCGAGCCAAAATTGCTGGAGAAAATCTCTCTAAGATGGCTGATTACCTGGTGGTCGGTGAAAGCATCCCTGGCGGCACAACGACTGCCCTCGGTGTTATGTTGGCTATGGGCATAGACGCCAAAGGAAAAGTCAGCAGCAGCATGCCAAACAACCCCCACGAGCTTAAGATTAAAACTGTTGAAGAGGGTTTGAAGATCTCAAAAGTAGAGTTCGGCGCTTTGGCAAAAAACCCAATGAAGGCGATCTCGTGTGTTGGAGACCCTATGATAGCGGCCTTCGCAGGGTTAGTCCACGGAGCCGCGGATAAAGTGCCGGTATTAATGGCTGGCGGAACCCAAATGGGCGCCGTATTAGCTGTCATTAATGCCATAAACCCAAATGTCTTAAACAATGTAGCTATTGGAACCACTCGATGGATTATAACCGACAAAAGTGCTGATCTTAAAGGAATTATCACTCAAATTGCAGACGTTCCGATACTCGCGGCTGATATTGACTTCAGTCGATCAAAATTTGAGGGCTTAAGGGCTTATGAGGCTGGCGTTGTTAAAGAGGGAGTTGGTGCGGGAGGAGCCGCCATAGCTGCGATGGCTAAGTCGGAAGGCTCGATAACAAAAGATACCTTACTTAGGGAAATTGAAAGAAATTACGAGCGGTTAATAGCATCAAAGTGATGCATGCAATGTTTAAGGAAATAAAGAGCCTAATCGCTTTCCTCACAATAATTCCAGTGGGCATGGACTCCGAGTGTCTAACCGACGCAGCTGATTACATGTCTCTATTCCCACTAGTAGGCGCGTTTATCGGGTTGTTAGCAGGCATATTCGCTTGGCTACTTCTTACCATCCTTGACGCTTTAATTGTCGGAATTTTGACTTTGGGCTTCATCTTGCTAATCACGGGGCTCCATCACACAGATGGGCTGCTCGACTTTGGGGATGGCATAATGTATCAGGGATCACCAGAGAAAAAAATTGAGATTATGCATGACCAGCAGACTGGTGCGGGCGGATTAGCGCTTGGGTTGGTAGCGATTTTAACAACGGCCTTCTGCATTGCACAGCTTAGCCAGAATTTCATTGTTCAAAGTCTGATTGTGTGTGAAGCTTCGGCTAAACTTGCCATGGTGCTCATGGCTTGGGTTGGAAGATCTGCTCACGAGGGAATGAACACGTACTTTGTTAATGCTATGCATGGTAAACATCGATACATCCGCCTAGTAGCTGCCCTATTTATTGCGTTTAGTATAGCGCTACTCCTTCTGCACATTGCAGGTTTTACCGCAATAATCGCAGGTTTAGTTGCTGCTTTAGTTATCGTAGGGATTTCAAACAGGCATTTCAGAGGCGTAACAGGTGATGTTTTCGGAGCTGGAAATGAGTTTGCTCGATTGAGTTCTCTTATAGCCATTTTAGTGGTGGTTAGATGGTTGTAACTGCTCTGTTGATGACTGGTGGTGAAGGCTCAAGGTTAAAGACTGAAGGGGAAAAGCCCTTGCTTAAAATCGGCGGCAAAACTATGATTGAGTATGTCTTAGAAGCCTTAAAAGGCGCCAAGAAAGTTGATGACATAATTGTGACCGCAAGTAAACATACCCCGAAAACAGCTGCGTTTGCAAGAAAACGCCGTCTAAATGTTTTGCAAACTCCTGGGAAAGGTTTCTGCTTAGACGCAAGATACGCCATTAAAAAACTAAGGCTTGAGACCGTTTTAACGATATGTGCAGACCTCCCGCTAATCACAAGCGAGTTTATCGACAAGGTCATAACGCATTACGAGCAAAGCAAAAAACCAGCATTGACGGTTATGGCTCCATTAGAAATTTATAAAAAATTTGGACTAAGCGCAGATTATGTCTTCGAGGTTGAAGGAAAAAGTCTGGTTCCCGTAGGGGTAAATGTGGTTGATGGAACACGAATAAAGGAAAAGGAGTTGGATGAGGAAATTTTGGTCGTTGATGACGAAAGAATCATTGTAAATGTTAACACCTCGGAAGATCTGAATGTTGTTAAACTTGTGCTGAAACCAAAGCTGAAGTCGACATAATTACAAGTAGAAAGCACAAGATATTTGTCAATTATAGTTTTGTTTTAGTGAAAAATTCTGTTGTAGCCATTGCTCTAAAATCATTCTTATTGATACCATATAACGGAATCTCCCCATAAATGCCTCTAGAAACAAGCCCAACATCCACGAGGTTCCATAGGTGACGAGATACTGCGCTTCTTCCAAGTCCTGTACGTTGGCATATTTTGTACACTGTTAACTCTTTATCGGATTTCCATAAGACCAGCAAAATCTTTAGCCTTGCTGGATTTCCGATCGCCTCGATGAATCTCTTCTTTTCTTCGTCCAGTTTAAGCATCAGACTCCCTCCTTTTCAATAGGTCTACTAGAAACTTTTCTAAGACTTCTGCTTTGACGCCGTTAAGCCCAGGCTCAAACTTCTCGTTTACAGTAATTACTCCAGCAGCCTTCAACTGTTTAACTAAAGCGTGCAGCATAACTCTTCCAACAGGCTCCACATCGTATTCTTCGCAAACAACGCGGTAAGAAGACTCAACACCCTCTAACGGAAGGAATATTGCTTCTTTTTCCCTTTTCAGATGGCGAGCAAGGGCTAGGAGCACAAGCTTCTCGTCGTCTGTCAGCATTGTCACGTCTTCATCCCTTATTTTTGGGTCTGTCTTCTCTTGGGCTTCCCTAACATGCTCAGGCAAAATAGCCGACTGCTCATCTCTGTCTGCAGCAAAACCAGCCGACAACAAAAGCAACAGCGCGTATCTTGCGTCTCCATTGCCGTATTTGGCTGTGTTTCTGGCTATGAAAGTTATTATTTCGTCTGAAACCGCGTTTTCTCTGAAAGCCTCCTTCACACGTTCCTTCAAAATGTCTACAAGCTGATCCTCCAAATAGGGCGGAAACTCCAGTCTCTCTTGCGGTCTAAACCTGCTTAGAGTTTCTTGACTCATATCTCTCATAAACGAGTGGTTTCGCGCTATGAACATGAAGTTTATCCTCTGAGGAACATTCGTAATGGCGTCAGTCAGCCTCGTCAACTCATAAATTATGTCTTCACCAGTCCGCCTCAAGTAATAATCAATTTCGTCTAAGGTTAAGATTAGAAACTTGTTGTGCTCGTTCAAGTAGTCCCACAAAGCATGAAGCAACTCAATAGGCCCGTAACCCCTCAGAGGAAGAGTGGGCGCAGCCTGCCGAATAATACTCTGAACCAAACCGAACTTTCCACTTGTCGTGCGACAGTTAATATGAGCATAAATCAAATCCACGCCACGATTCCTTGCGATTCTCTCCAAAGCATCTCCAACCTTCCTCGCCGTAGCCGTCTTACCAGTTCCACTTTCACCAGTTATCAAAATTCGCTCGCTTAGCATGCCTGGCTGGTCAATGGCTACTCTAAAAAACTTCACAAGTTTCTCCATAAACTCTTCCCGATGAGGAAGACGAGAAGGCACATACTCAAAATCCAGCTTTTGAATGCCATCTTTTTTGAAGACAGAGGACTTCTTAAACGTGTGACCGCCTCCTATTTATAATTTAGCAGGTTTAGCTTTATGCAAATTCTCTTAGAAATTCCTTAAAGGCGCTTCTCAATATTAAAATTAGGTTTCAAAACCGAACAACACAGAGACTTCAGTAAAAGTGAAAATATCATCAGTTTTTGTTCTCTTTAGGGTGCACAAAAGTTTGCTTGGTTAAAGATTAGATAGTCGGAGAACCATAATCATCACCATGAAACTTGCAATTTCTGCAAGCTGATTGGCAAATGGGAAAAATGCAGTCACCACTATAGGAACAGAAACGCCGAAAATGTTCTCGAAGGCGTGGAACGAAAAGACGCTCCATATGTTCTCCTTGGTCTTGAAGAATAGGTAGCCGACAAAGACACCGAAAAGAAAAACATGGAAAAACTGCGTCTGAAAAAACCGTATAAGCCAACCTGTCTGAAAAATATGGATGTGCTGCAAAGAGAAAAACAATGTAGCCACAAAGATGCCAACAACATAACCATACTTTGAGGAAAGCCTTGTTTGAACGTAACCCCTATAGGCAACCTCTTCTGCAAAAGCTCCAAAGACAGAGAATACAAGATAAAGAACGAACGCGAAGGACATGGAGTAAACAGCATAATTTTCGTAACCTCTTAGACTTGGAAAAGATGTGAATTCAAAGCTGCTGCAAATCGCAAAACTAATTGCATACCATAGTCCCATATGAAGCAGGGCAAAAAACACACCGAAGAGAACCATTCGACGATTGACTGCCTTGAAGATGCTTGACAGAGACTTCTTTGAATCTTTTCTCAACAAGAACAATGCGAGAAACAAAACAACCGAATAAGACGCAATTAACATGACGAAAACTTGTTCTACAGACGTGAATATCCACCATAAGGGATATCGAAGTAGATAGATCATGTAAGAAACCACGAGTAGAAGAATAGCGCCAAGAGAGACTCTCCACCAACTTTCTGAAGACAAACAAGCTCACCTATTACTCAATACCGTTGCATTTTGAATATTTATGAATATTTAATATTAACCAACAAGATTTAGAATTGAAGTGAGTAGTCAACTGTTCTTGGCTTGCTAGTCAACTCTGATAGAAATATATTTGTAAAGTCGGATAATAGGATGGGTAAAATAATGGTTGAGAAGGATGTAGCGGATTCAGAGGAAATTTTTGAAGCTGTTTCACACCCTCAAAGGATTAAAATATTGAGGGTTCTTGCAAAATCTTCTTTAGGGTTTAGCGAACTTAAAAGGGCTGTGAGTATCGAAAGTAGTGGAGCCTTGGATTTTCATCTTAACAAAATGGAAGGTTTGCTTACGAAGGATTCTCATGGTCATTATAGTTTGAACAAGAATGGCTATGCTGCCTTAGAGGCTGTGAACGCCATAGAAAGATACGGATGGTATAAACGCGCCTTTTACTTTAACATCATCGCTTTTACACTGATCATCTTATGGGCCTACCTCAACTTCGCCCTGAGCACCAGTTTTCTCGCGGTGTTGATTCTTTCTGTTGCTTGGATTATGCTATATTCTTACTGGACCTTAGTTCATCGAAGAGCTTTCATTCGTGGAAAAGAAAAGTAGCGAAACCAAACTAAAGCAAACTTCATTACTTCAAGGCAAAGCCAAGCGGACACCGGCAAGTGCGCAAATAGCAAGAATAGCCAGGAAAATTATGTACTTCATGAATTTGAGAAAGTCTTTTCTTAACAGAATAATCTCTCTTTGCGTGTCTCTGTTTATCTCCTCGATTGCGCCTAGCTTTTGGGCTATATAAACCAGAGCCTCTTTTGAATCGTCGAACTCAAGTTTATCCTCGTGCGTCATCCGATCACCGTCATGAATTATGGAAGATTCTAGCCGCTAATGCTGATTACTATGTCGAAGCTGAAGCTTTTTATTCCATGGACATCTACGGGAACGGTGAGAGTTAACATCACCTGAACTACTTCTAGAGGATTAAGCTGTTTACCGTCATAGTTCCAGCTTAGAGTCAGGCAATCGGAAGCATTCAAGGGATTCCAGTTTTCTGTAGCCAAAGAAATGCTAGCAGCCACGTTTCCTTCATTTCTCACATAAACAGTGACATTGTTCATTGAGCCTGGCTCAACCATTCCCCAATCAATAAACGAAACTGGGCTGGTGCAGTTGCTGTTCCAGAAGACGCCAACGCCCAAAGCCTTAACTGTTCCTTGACCGCGAATGCGAACTGAAGACTGGATGAATCCGGAAGCAACTACGGTTAGGGTAACAAGTGAGAGGAGAACCGCCAACGGCTTAAGGGCAATCCTCTGCTTAAGGCTCATTCTTCCGTCCTCTTCGGGAAAATCCATTCCGCACTTTCGATGACAGCGCTGTCAACGCCGAATCCAAACGCAAACGCAGAAAGTAGTACCTGTAGAAAAAAGTCCTCTGGAACAGTGAACATTGGAAAAACCAAGGCTGTGACAATGAGGCAGAGAATGAAAGAGGCAACAGCGCTAGCAGTGTACCTGTGACTCCACTCAACATGCTCAGTTCTCGCTTTCCTCAAGTAGGGAAGAGCAGTCCTTGCAGAAACGCCGAGCAAGACGCCAATAAAAGCTATGGTTACCGGGTCAAAGCTTATCGTTTTCCATTCACCCTACACAAGCCTTTTCATTCAGAGGCTTAAATCTGTTTCCGTACATGTATACATGAGTGGTACTCAACCACCAACGCTTTCGCCTTGATTTTGTCGCAATTCAATATTTGGACGACGGGATCATAGTATTGCGCTGCTGTATCTTTCATACATAAGGAATATTTCTCGGCGGGCTTCTTGTTTGCATGGTGTAGCTGATGTTCGATAACATTTTGAGAAGGGTTAGATTAGAAGTTGAGCTTTTAGTGTTGGTTGCGGTATTATCCATTGCTGTATCTTCACTTTTGATTGCGGATGCAGGTATCGCACTAAGAGTGGAAAAGTATGACTTGGCTTCAACTGCTGTTCGAATTCTCGAGCTTATCTTTGATGTTGTTTGGTTAACCTTCTCTTCAAAATTCATTGTCGAAATTAATAGGCTTAGAAGAAAGCATTTCTTCTTCCACTTCGTGCACAAGCTGGAAAGATTGGAGGATGAGCAGAAAAAAACTAAAGCCACCGAGTTAGTAAGGGACATGATGGCTTTTTATCGAGCTTATTATCTCAAAGTTAAGGCTGTCATGGCACTTGCTATTGCAGTAAGCTTCTCAATCATTGTAGCAATTGCTTATCTGTGGTTATATGGGCGTATGTCCTTTTGGGAAGCCTTTTTCCGTTGGGCACTTAGCTCTTTCATGTTACTTATTGCATCAACTCTCTATATTCATGTGCACATAAATTGGGGCAGAAAGTTACTAAAACTCAAGAACGCTGAGAAAAAGCTCTCTGAGATGTTGGGTGGACCAATTGAAGCTTAAGAGAACAGCTTACGAGATTATTTGGAAAATATTGGATTACTGCAAGGAGCCTCGAAAGCTAACTCATATAATGCAATCATGTAACCTGAATACGCCTACAGCCAAAAAGTATCTCGACCTACTCTGTTCAAAAAATATGCTTGCAATCAACGAGGAACTTTACAAAACTACAAAAGAAGGGATGAAATACCTACAGTTAATAGAAGAAGTTTACCTGGCGTTGTTCTCTTAACAGATTGCATGCGCTTTTTCTTATGTGTATCGCTCTGTATCCTAAACTCTCTAGTCTTCCTTCGCTTCTCAAGAGCCTAGCCCACATGTAGGTGCATTCGCAAAAGCCATTCTGGAAAGCAGTTATCCACTCTTGCTTTCCAACTTTAATGAGTTTCTCCACTGACTTTGGAGGATAATCATAAAGTTTCTTCAGCAGCTCGGTTCGCCAAATTGATGTGCCAAAAGCATAGTGCCCCTGCGGAGGTTGATAATCTATTGCTACTGCGTCGCAGGAATTCTCTCTTAGAAGAGCAAGTGCGTCTTCTACGCAACCGTCTGGAAGAATTGTATCCACGTCCAAGTTCAAAGTAAAAGGCGTCTTGACCTGTTCATAGCCGATTCTTCTGGCTTCCCACATGGGCACTTGCCTTTGAATCCAGAGGGTATTAGGTAACCTGCTGAGCCTTTCGCCTCCTCCACTGTCGACAACAACTTTCCATGAAGCGCTTAGAATCCGGAAGTTTTCTCTGATAAAACGGTCCAGGTCTGGCGGGTTCTTCACTGGGATTACTATGGTTAAATCGTGCATGTGCAATTGTCAACCATAACCTCTGTCAGCCCACAGGCTGGACCGCCGCATCTGTCAACTATTCCAGTGAACCTTATTCCCTTCACCTTCTTGCCTGGCTCTAGAACAGGCTTTAGTTCATGGGAAACCCATTCACCTTCAGGGTCTCCGCTCAAATCTACAAGCGTTGAAGTGCCATCAGTGTAAAGGATTTCCAACTGCCAAACTTCAGGCGGAATAGGATTACAATAGTCTGAGTCCCACTTCGTCTGAACCTTAAAGACGGATGAGTCAGTGAAGCATTCTACTGGAATGGGCGAGGCGAAGTCTTGGCTTAAGCCTCCTCTTATTCTTGGGCAACCTATAGGTCCAGGAGGATCAGTTTCCCGAGCCACTAACCTCGCTCTAAGCCCTAACCCATCAGGTTGGCATTCAGCGTCTGGGGCTACTTCCCAAACTGGAGTCCCGTCAGCATGAGTCCCTTCTACAGTCCATCCAGTCAAGTCTCCAGTCTCAAAATCTCCGTTTGTAAACTGTTCACCTGGCGGCGGGCAGCCTGGAAACGCAACTATAATAATGTCGTCGACTCTCACATCGTCCCAGCTATAACTTCCGTCTCCTCCAGTGATTACGCTTATCCTTAAGGGCTTGGTTGCGTTTACCCAGAGTTTTGCGCAGCATCTCCAAGGCTGAAAGGTTCCTGTTGGGATTCCAGTTCGTATAATGTAGTCTTTATCGTCGTAGTGGACTCTAACGCAGTTGTTAGGATTCATCCCGGATTTAGTCATGTGTATGACTACGAAAGCGTGGGAAAATGCTCCAATTGCAAAGCTTTTTTGCATGTACTGCCCTTTGTTTGGAACCCATTGTCCGCTTGAATCTAGTATGCCGCTTCTCCAAGTAGTGTTAAGTGTTCGGTATCCTGCTATGTTTAGGCTGTAGGCTCCCTTGTAAGCGTAGCCAGTCTTATACTCGAACCTGCTATACCCAGTGTTCGCCCATCCATCCAATGTCCCTTCAAAATCATCCTCATCAATGATTACGGCATCAGGCCACGAATGGTCAAAAAAGTAGAATTCCCACGTAATACTGTCTTCGCCATAAAGCTGCGTATAACCGCTATCCTTGTACGCCCTTATAGTCAGAGTCATAACTTCATGTGTTAGGGCTGTTGGAACTTCACGTTTACGCGTCCAGAAAAACAAAGCTGCGCTGTTTGCAGGCACTGAGCCTAACTCTTTTGTTAAATCAGTCCACTTAGTAGGGTCTCCACTTGTCACATCTGCGAAAACCTTGAACCACAAGGGAATAAGCTCATCATTAACAATTTCGAAACCCTGCCTCAGCGTGACTGGCGACGTACATCCCTGAGTGTCGATGCATGTTTCTGGGTCACTATGTAAGAAAGCGTAAACGTCGTTGCCCAACAGAAGCGTCTTAGCCTTCTCTTCAGGCGTTAAATCCTCATACCACTTGTCAACCATAACCTTAGCCTCTTATGGCGGGAGAGGCGCCAAAATGCTTCCAACATTGCCGTGGACAAAAGCCATCAAAGCCTCACCAGTGTTGCTTGCAGCATTCGAATGCGAAAAAGCCATTTGCAATAAGTCCTTGTTGCTGCCAGCGTTAACGTGAGCAAAAGCCATTTTCGGCTGTTCCATTATGCTTCCCTCACGGTACCTAGACTTTGTGGAGCCTTTCCATTTTGGGATTCTCTTTTTTCCAGTAATGCTTTGCATGTACCTTAAGCCAACTCTACGCGACATCGGTTATTCCTCCTCTCCGCAAATCTCTGCATGAACTGTCCCAGCTGTTCCCCCAGTGGGATACTTGGCTTGCAGCTCAAACTTCTTAGAGCCGTCGCCTTCGCATGGATGCCAACCCCAAGGAAACCAGTCGGTGAAAGGAAGCTTACCCATCACATAGTATTCTATGCTCGCGTCTTTTCCATCCCACAGGAGCTTGAACATGACATCTTCAGGGCATGAAACCGTAACTTTGGCTAGATGAAAGGTCTTGTCCTTCGTCACCGTTATTTCAGCTATCGTCGCATAATCTGCTGTGGTGACCGCTGAGCCCTTCGCTTTCGTCGTCGCCAAGGGTTTAGGGATTGCTTCGGAAGGGGAAAGCTGATGAACCAATTAGACCACCAGAAGCCGATAAGCCAATGGAACCGTTGACTCTGTGGAAATGTCCAGCCTTGAGACTTGCAGGTTCAGCTCATGAAAGTATATTGCTTGACCCTTGAAAAGTGGGATTTGTTCGCCGCCGTTTATGCGTACCCTAATTGCGCCCTTGTCGCTGACAATGTAGCCGTATTCGCCGTCACGACCCAACTCAACTGTAACTTTGATCTCTTTAGGCTTGCCTTTCACAACCGTTTCTTCTGTACTCAAATAGTTTCTATGTTTGGGAAGAGCTACTGGTAGGGGCGTGGGCTTAATCCTAACGTCAAACGGCTCCGAGGGAACAGTCACAGCTCTTACGACAGGAATTCTTTCAGCAGCCACAACAATCGGCGGCTGCGCCTCTTTTAAAACTGCCTCAATACTTTTCAACACTGCCAGAATCTCTTTGTCTACTGCTTCCCTTCTCGTCTCTGTCTCAGCAATATGAGCTATGAGCGGGTCGAGCCTCGTGATTAAAGCGCCTAGCTGGTCCAGAAGCGTTGGTTTAGGAACAGCAGGAACTCTCTCTTCCTCAGCCATCTAGCGGTGCTCCAAGAATTGTTAGGGAGTGAAACCTCCAAAGGTGAAGATTGTTGTTGTCGCGTTTGAGTTCACTTCTACGCTACGATTAAAGGGAAGCCATAGGTTTGTTAATGGTCTCACTTCATTGGCTGCTAACGTTCCTCTTCCAATGACTTTGGCGTCGCCGTCGTAGATTTCAAACCATACTGCGCCGGGCGAATCGTTGCTCACAACTATTGTTAAGGCTATGAAGGTTCCAGTGTACAATGCTTTCTTTGTTCCAGCGGTTTCCACGGAACCTGTGATTGGCTTACGGTTTCTCAATTGCTTGTGTGGGTCAACCCAGATTCTCTTCGCAACTTTAAGCCCTTCTCTTTCACTCATTTTGCCTAAGCCTCCGCCTCCAAAACCCTTACACCAGCCCTTCTCGCCGACTCAACTTCATCAGCTTTAATTATCTCCACATCTTTGTACATCCAACCGTAAAACCAAACGTCCTGTGTAATCGCCACATTCGCAAGCTCATTGTCAGAGACCAAAGTTGGAAAGGTTGCCTTCTTAACGTGAACTTCTACCGTGTAAGGGCATTGCCATTCTCGTATTTTCACGTCCATTCCGTGAGGAGTATGCCTTGGTACGCCTCTAGGGTACTGAAGCTGATGCCTAGTGGGACCGCTCCAGTCCAGCTCCTCAATGTAATAAATTTCTGCATCTTCTGGCGTTAGATTTTTCACGTCTGTGAGTTTGTCAGTTTCTCCTGCGCCTAAGCTGACTGGTTCAACATAAATCAGCCGTTCAACACGTCCAATGCGATACGCTATCTTGTCGAGGATGAGAATTTCACCTTTCCCAAGTTTTGGCATTCCGTCGCCTCTGTCACCTTTGTGGATACATGGGTGGTAACTTTATAAAACAGTTATATCACAAATGTAAACAGAGTGTAACACAATGCCCAAAGTCCTCGTTAACGTCCGCTTAGATAGCAAGATAGTTGAAACGTTGAAGACGATAGCTTCTGGAAAGGGTGAGAAGTATCTTAGTGTCATAATAAGGGAAGCTCTAACAGAGTACATCAGCGCTTACACAGGAGATCCCACATTGAGAGGACTCCAGAGAAGAATCAACGAAATAGACTTAAGACTAAAGAAAGTAGAAGACACAATAACAAACGGTTGAAGTACGTTTCAAATGGGCTTGCGTTGGCACAAAAACATTTTTTGATATGACGTTCTTAAAGTACTTCAGCATTGGAGCGAGAAAAAGGTGTTGATAACACCATGAATCTTCAAGTGATCGCACTTGGGGTTATTTCCCTTATTGCTTGCCTCGTACTTTTCATCCTAGAGAAGACTACGCCGAAAAACAAGAGGGTTCCCGTAAAACCGTTCATTTCCTATTCGCACGAGTCGGTACGCATACAAATCATTCTTGTCTTTATAATAGGAGTAATTTTATTTGCAATAGGTGTGGTTCTGTAAAGTCTACGTTTTCCTTAATACGCATTTTTGACTGGAGTATATGAATTTGATGGAGCTAGTGCAGTTACTCGATTAGTAAGGTTTTTCTTGGTCCTGCAATGAAGGCTATGGGGAACAGGCAGAGCTGAACAGGGGCACCTGTGCCGTTATAAACCAGCAAGGTAACCTTATCGTTTTCTCGTGCGTAGGCGATTTGTTCTAGTGTTAGGACGTATCTGCTGCGTTGTTGGTAGGGCACTCTGGCGCTGATTTCTTGTCTTTTTACGCCATTAATGATCACTCTTAGGTAGCTGTTGTAGCCTAGGTCGCCGTCGCAGAACCATCCGCAGAATTGTACGCCTACGCCTGAAGGCAGGCTGAAGGTGGAGACTAATCTGTACTCGCCAGGCGGGACTTCGAAGCCGTAGGTTCCTTCCGGAAGGTCCAAGTCTTCTGGTCTTAGGGGTCTAACGCCGTCAGCCACGGGATTCCATTCTTTCGTTTTTGTTAGCGTTGACTCTTCTAATGCGGCTAGTTGCAGGGCCATCCATTCTGGGATGTCGGGCAAGCCTTTACCTAAACCTGGCACGACTATTCACCACTGATGTATCCATAAGAGTAACCTTATTAATGTGTCCGTACTAAAATATACAAAGATGTACGTCGGAAGGGATGAGCTCTGACAGAGCAGATAGTGGCAACCTCGAAAATCTTTCAGAAGGGCAAGACGCAAGTGCCAAGTCAGGTACGTAGAGAGCTTGACCTAAAAGACGGCGACACTTTGGTGTGGATAAGAATAGGAGAGAGATACGTTGTCGAAAGAAGCAAGCACAAGCCCTTGTTCAGAGAAACTAGAAAATGAGCGGTTTGATGCAACCGATCTTGAGTAAGCGTTTGACCGCAATTTCCACATATTTTGGGTTGATGTCTATTCCTATGTAATTGCGTCCAAGCTTTTTAGCAACAGCCAAGGTTGTTCCGCTTCCACACATAGGATCTAAAACTACGCCGTCTTTGGGGCAGCTGGAAAGAATAGGCTTAACGCATATTTCCTCTGGATAGACAGCGAAGTGAGCGCCTTTGAAGGGCTTGGTGCAGACACTCCAGTAATCACCCGGGTTTTTCCCTTTCTGATTGTAAGCTTTAGTGTGAAGCGGATCAGTGTAGCTGAAGTTTCCAAAACGGTTAATAGCCAAGTCATGCTTGGTCAGAACAACATCTCCCGGGTTCTTGCCCAAAGGATGCGCATGCTTACCCTCTTTTGAGTATAAGCCTCCATAAGCATAATGTCCGCCGCTTCCTCTCGGGACAAAATGGTCTAAGTTCGCCCTAACACGTTCAGAAATTACGTCGCCTGGATTTCTGCCTAAGGGATGTCCAAGATGGTTTTGAACATAATCCTGTAGAAACCTCTTCTCCGCGTTTGTAAGCGTTTCCTGCTGCTCCAAAATCTTCAATGCATCGCGATACGCCTTAGCATTGGAGCACGCCTCTTTCCATCCATGCAAATCTTTGTTTTTTCCTTGATAGCATGTTTGACCGCGGATTTGCTTAGCGATGTCGTAAAGCCTCTGAATAAGCCCTCTGATTCTTCCGCTTTCTGGATAAACATAATTATCAACTTCTTCTTTTGAGGCCTTTAACTGTCCAAAAGCCGATTTTCCGCCTTTCCCACGTTTTACGTCTCTCACTCTCAGATTAAAAGGAGCGAAGGCTGTTTTATGAGGCTCCCTTATCGCATCCAAATCATAATAGTACTTGCGGTTTTTAACGAAGAAAAAGATGTGCTCGTAGGTTTGTGTTAGGCGGTCTTTAACGCTTGAGGGCATAGCGTTGGGCTTGCGCCAGATAATGTCGTTGCGTAGTATCCAGCCATCATCTATTAATGCGAAGGCTACGCGCCACGGAATCCCCATTAGACACTTGGGTTTGTACTCTGTGGCTTTTGCTTGGGGGCTTGGCTTGTCGTATAGGTTTCCTGCAACCTTTACTCTGCGATAGTTTTGGAAAAGGGTTTTGTCGCCTCTTCCGCAGTGGGAACCAGCATAAGTGTCTCCAAGCACGATATACATGCTTCCAGCTGCTTTCAGAACTCGTTTGATTTCTCTGCAAACCATAAGCAAGTGCGCAACATACATTCGCCAAGAAGGCTCTAACCCAAGCTGTCCTTTCCAGGCACCGCACTTGACGCAAAAGCCAGCCTTCCCATCATCATACTTCTTAATGTAAGTTGTGAGCTTATTTCCGTGAACGTCTTCCTGTGCTCCTATTGAAAAATTTCTGTTTTCATGGACAAGAGTCATTCGCTCTTCAACCCATTCATGGCTACAATTCCCATAGCCACCCCAAACTGTTTCCGTAGCCTCACCATAATTACGAAGCCCATAATAGGGCGGAGAAAACATAACCATGTCGATGCTTTCTGCTGGAAAACCTTTCATTACATTAGTGCAGTCGCCCACTAACACTTGGTTGACTGGTAACACTTCGGCACCGTCGTGCGCAGAGCCCACGGTGAAGAGAAAGTGTCTGCACTAGTCGCATGCATCTTCAAGCGCAACGCATTTCTGTTCTTGGACTTAGTCTAGCCTAGGGTTTCTCTGAACAGTCTTTTAGCTACTGTGGGGGCTGGAGGTTGGAAGCTGTCCGATGTTGCTCGGAAAAGTGGGGCTGAGGGTGGAAGCGGTGGGGCTGGAGGCGCTGGTAAGGGTGCTGCTGGGGGAGCGCCTTCAAGGGTTGGTCTGACAAGTGGTGGAGCGAGAGGGGCAGAAGGCAGTTCTGGAGGGGCAGGCGACACTGGAGCGCCTAGGGCCGAGAGCATTTGTCGAAGTTCTTCTGGCGAGCGTAGGAGGGCTTCGGCTACTCTGCTTGTGTCTCCAAGCCTTAAGCCTTCTACGAGTGTGTCTATGCTTTGCCTCAGTTCAAGGGCGTCGCTAGGCTTCATGTCAACCACTCTTGTTAGGGCGTGCTGTCCCAAAGTGATTAGCTCTCGTCTCAGTCTCTGGGGTGTGGGCTTTCCCCATATTCCGTAGCCCGCGGAAGTTATGCCTACGAGGAAGTTTATGGCTTTGTTCAACAGCCCTTTAGTGAAGAGGTCTGTGATGAATTCGATGGATGCGCCTATGCCTTCTGCTCCAGCCACAGCTGTATAGTCCGCAAGGGGTATGTCTGCTTGTTTGGCGAAGTAGTCGAAGACGGGGTCAAGCCAGCCTGTTAGCGTGAACTCTCCTGGTCTTGCAGCCATGCATTGTTCACCTCAGCTGGCGGGCTTAGGTTATTTGTCCTTCGACGAGTTCCCAGCACCACTTCTTCATCAAGTCGGATATGACGCTTTTGTGCTCCGAGAACTTGCCTCTAAGCCTTATCACTTTGTATTTTTTGGCTAGGATTTTCCATGCTACGTGGCTTGCTACGCCTATGAGCACGTGGATTGTTGCCCAGTCAACGTGGATGATTCTTGGCACGTAGACTCGTGGCGTCTGCTTTCCTATGCCTGCGGCATCTGATGCGGATATTGCTCTTTCAGCCATTTATATCACCATACATGTATCCATAGAGGTAATCTTATTATAAAGCTTTTCCCTTACAGTAACCAGTGAAGGTGCAAAAAATGAGTTGGGGCTGGACAATAATTGAAGAAAACGAGTTCGCAGTGCTTTACGACGCTTCAACCAACTGGATCGTGGAAGACAAAACCACACGAAACAAGCCAGTCAAGTTCACAGGCGAAACCAAAACGCTAAAGAACATTGCAGTGGACTTCGCCCAAGGCTCAGACGGCATGCCCATCTTCATGAGAGCCTACTACCCAAAAGACCAAGTGGAGTTTAGACTCGTCAAACGCGCTTTTGAAAGGCTGACACAAGACAGGCAGAGAGAGTTTGGGCGCCTCAAAGAGATGCAAGAGGCTAAGGAGGCGTATGGATATGGCTGACGAAGGAAAAGCAGACTGGGAGATTCGCCTCGAAAAGTATTTTGAGCAGCCTGTCAGCGAAGCCAAAGTTGACGGAACCTTCTCTGGCAGCCAACTCCAGTCATTGCTAATCGACATTGAAAAGACCGTTGGCGAGGCAAAGAAGTTCTTAGCTGCCAACATGGTTTCAGAAGTGAGAGCCCAGTTAAACAAGATACGCGTTTTGCTCACGTTTTTAGAGTCAAGGGCTTCAGAGTCAGTGGAAGAGGTTGCATCTCTCCTTAAGGCAGGCGTCAGTGAAAAAGTTCTGAAAGAAATCTACGGAGTAACCGAAGAGATAATTCAGAAAGCCAAAAAGCACCTTGAAACAACGAAGAAAGAGTCGCCCATCAAATGGATCGTGGTTCACAACCATACAGTGGTTTTTGAAACAAGCAACTATGAAGAAGCTGTTAAAAAGTTCTACGAACTGCAAAAGGAGAAAGGCTGGTATCCGCCCGCTTTAGCAATTTTCAAGCGAGAAACTGCGTCAAGCCACTCAAACCCTAACCGCGGCGTAGAACAGAAGACAAGAGCTGAATCGAACTCTATTGTCACGGCTGCTCAATGGAGGACGCTTTCCACAAAGGAAATTCTAGACAGTGTAGACATTGCCACGCGTGTCCTTAAGGATAGAACTTTGACGTCTGAGGAGAAGAGGTTTGCAGGCGAATTGGCTAAAGACTTAGTGGAGATAAGTTTGGACCCTGAAGAGGAAGAAGAAGAGTATGAAAGGGTCCGTGAAAGAGCCTCAAGGGTTAGGGCTGAGAGGCTTCTATTTTGAGCTTCAAACTTCCAGTTGAAGAAGCTGAAAAGTTCCTAGACTTGGTTTTCTCAAACACGGACACAGCCATAATTAAGCTTACACCCGCAGGCATAAAAGCTAGAAACTTTAACACGACACGTACGACAGCCTACACACTAGATGCTCCAATAGGCTGGTTCTACATGTACCATGTTGATGAAGAACTTTTCCTAGAGATTAACGACAGAAAAGCCTGCAAAGCCCTAGTCAGGGCGGCTAAGGCAGCTGGGAAGACGGATGTTGAATTTAGAGTAAGCGATAACGATTTTCTTCTTGAAGGTTCAAAGATAGGCGCCGTAGACAAACAGCGCACTGACTTCGAATGTCCAGAGCTTAAGATTGAGCTCCCAAACAGGATAAGCGGTTGGACCGATTTCGCGCCCATGCTTAAACGCTGGATTTCAAGCGTTAGGAAGGTAGCAGCAGACGCCTTTGGAATCGCATGCAAAGAACCCGAGTCCGCTCCGCCTGTGAGGGCTCCGAGGGCTGTAACAGTTAAAGCCTTCAACGAGGAAGTGCAGATGGAACTCACGCCTCCAAGCGTTGAAGTTTTTGAGCCAAAATTCGGCTCAGCCTACGCCTTAATGCTTTTTGAAAGTTTTATTCCAGTTTCAGTTTGGCTTAGAAAACCCTACCCGTACTTGACGATTCTCTGCGCTAAAGGATATTACATGCCTATGGGAATAGACCTTGAACTGGGCGTTTTAAAGTTCAGAGCCTACATAGCGCCAAACATGGATTACACAACAAACCTTCTGCGAAGGCTTAAACTTCTTAAGCCCTTAACAAAGGACGACGTTCTAATAGCCGTAAGGGAATATTGGCTTGCAAACGAAAAACCCGTCGAATCATACGAGCTTGAGTCAACGCTTCAAAAGAGCGGTTTCGAAATTGGACGGCTCCATGAAATTCTAAAACAGCTTGCCGAAGAAAAGAAGCTAACCGTACGCGAGAGTGGATGGCGCAAATACTACTCGCCTATAGAAGCCCCTGTGAAGCTTAAACCCTTAACCGAAGATGTTGTGCTTACAAAAATTCGAGGACTATGCCTGGAGTGGAACACCGACGCTGTGGGCTTTACGGAGCTTGAAGCCGTCCTAGCCCGAGAATACCAGATTCTCCCATTACACGAAGTTCTGTTACGGCTTAAGGCGAAGGGACTAGTTGAAACAAAACCTTGGCCTACTAAGCGTCCAGGAGGCTACGCTGTTGACATGCGGGGCTACTGGGCTATAAAGTCAACCGAGCCTGAGGAAGCCGTTAAGCAAGCTGAAGAGAAGCCTTTGAAGCCCCTCACAAAGGAGGTTGTATTTTCCACACTGAAGAGCATAAACATGGAAGTAAAGGCAAAAGTTTCCTTCGACGACATCGCAAGCAGACTGGCGGATGAAGGCTATGACGTGACAAAACTCGGCGACGTGCTAACAGAACTGAGAAAGGAAGACAAGGTTTCAGTCAACCTCGCCGGAAAATGGTGTATTAGAGGCATTGAAGAAACAATTAGGCGGCTTCAAACGGTAGAGCTTTGGCTTGAGAAAATAAGAACAGTAGGCGTCAGAGACCCCCGAGACCCAGCCAAGTTTCTACCCCCAGAACACACGCTGAGCAGATTGGAAGCAAGAAAAGTCGAGGCTGAAATCAAGTTGCTGAAAGAGGAAATCACCGATAAAGAGTACAGGCGAGAAATCCAAGAAATAGACAAGGAAATGGAAAAGGCTAGAAAAGCGTTTGAAATGCCAACTCCCGCTGAAGAGAAGCCTTTGAAGCCCCTCACAAAGGAGGTTGTATTTTCCACACTGAAGAGCATAAACATGGAAGTAAAGGCAAAAGTTTCCTTCGACGACATCGCAAGCAGACTGGCGGATGAAGGCTATGACGTGACAAAACTCGGCGACGTGCTAACAGAACTGAGAAAGGAAGACAAGGTTTCAGTCAACCTCGCCGGAAAATGGTGTATTAGAGGCATTGAAGAAACAATTAGGCGGCTTCAAACGGTAGAGCTTTGGCTTGAGAAAATAAGAACAGTAGGCGTCAGAGACCCCCGAGACCCAGCCAAGTTTCTACCCCCAGAACACACGCTGAGCAGATTGGAAGCAAGAAAAGTCGAGGCTGAAATCAAGTTGCTGAAAGAGGAAATCACCGATAAAGAGTACAGGCGAGAAATCCAAGAAATAGACAAGGAAATGGAAAAGGCTAGAAAAGCGTTTGAAATGCCAACTCCCATTGTAGAGAAGCCTCCGCCACCTCCAGTCCTACCAGGATACGCTAGAGTCCGCTTCTTAAGAGAAATGGTGCGCTTCATAGGCACAGACCGAAAAGTTTACGGTCCCTTCAAGGCTCATGAAGAAGCAGTCATCCCAACGTCTCACGCTGAAGTTTTCGAAAAACACCGATACATAGAAATCATCAAAGAAGGCAGCACCCATAGCTCACCAAACCCTCAAACCTTATTCACTGACCAAGAAAAACAGCCCATCACAACAGAATACAAGCTCCTTGAATATGGTGTGCTTGAATGATAGTTCCAACCGAAGACGAAATCCGCAACAAAGCCCACTACCTTTACGACAAAGCACAGGATATCTGGTGGATCCACGACCCAGAAGAGGAAGCCTTTCTGAAGAGGGGGAATTATTGGCAGAAAGCCAAAGAACAGCTTGAAACAGAAACCCCAGAGCAATGGATTGCTCGCCTGGAAAGAAACATCAAGGCCGTAAACCAGCTTATTGAAAGGCATGGAACCATAGAAAGAGTCTACCATTATGGCGCACGAAGATTTTACGGAGACGAAGAATGGGAAAAGTTTGTTCAATCCCACCTGTGGGCTGGAAGAGTGGAACCTAAACCCGACAAAGTAGAGACAATCGATTGGCTTGAACAACGAGAAAAACTTCAGAAAAGAATTCAAGAAATCAAGAAACTGGCAGAAACTCGCCCTAAAGCTCCAGAAACAGCAGGGCAAGGATACATGCCTACACGCCGAGAAATCCTAGACAAGGCGTTAGAGCTGTTCTTTAAAGAAAATCCTGAGGCGCCCACTCCAGAAGAGGACGAGCTTAAAGAGGGAAACTATTGGCTACGCGCCCGAGACGAACTGTTGATGACCAGGGCTATTCCCCTGTCAGAGTGGGAACGCTACAGAGCAGAAGTGAAAAGCCTTGCCGAAGAACTAGGCGTGGTGGAAGAGGCTGCGGAGGAAAGGATAAGCCGCGAAAGAGAAAAATGGGAAGCTGAAATCCAAAAACTGCGTGAAGAAATAAAGAAGATGAAGCTTCCGCCAGGGCTTCCCATCGAAGAGTTGCCTGAAGAAATACGAGGCTACGTTAGACTGCTACACGTTAACGTGACCGCCAAGCCCGAAAAGAAGTTGCTGCCAGGATTCAAAGAGCCAACATGGATTATCCCAGTCCATGATGAGGAAACATGCGACACAGTCTCAATTGTTCATGGACATCCCTACACTGAACTGGAAAAGTATCAGCTCATGAAAATTACGAACAAGAGAGGCGCTGTTCTAACTGTTCTCGTGTTAAGGGAGGAGTATGAAAAACTTGCTGTTCCAACCCCAACAGAACCTGAAATTGAGAAAGCTGTGAAGGAGGCTGAGGAGGCTATACCAGAAGTGAAGGTTACAGCACCATTAGACTGGAAGTGGATATTCTCAATCGCTCAGAGAGTTCAAGAATGGCTGAAAGCAGCAGAAAGGCAGGCTGAAAAACGCAACTCAGTAGCCATCTACACACATGTAACATCAATAATTGAGTGGCTTGACGACGTCAAAGAAAGGCTGCTGGCAAAGACTGAAACACTGCGGATGCATGAGGCTAGACGCCTAGAACCTGTCATAAAGGTTCTCCGCGACTACGAGTATGAAGAGTTGTGGAAAGAGTTCAGCCAAGAACTAAGCGAAGAGGGCATCGACCCGACGCCTTACCGAGCCCGATTCGACGACCTTATCGCTTGGAACATGCCGCTGCAAGACAACCGCGCCATCGTCATAGACGAGGCTAAGGGCATAATCCTCGAGAAAAGCATGCAAAAATACCTTAAAAAGCTGCCACTGAAGCCCACGAGGTTTAACTGGAAATGGGTGAGTTGGGGGCTTACAAGCTTAAAGGTGGACGTGGCAGCCTTGAAGGAAGCAGCCAAACGCGAGAACGTGGTTCAAGCCTACAGCACCGCGACAAAGATTATCGAAACGGCTGAGAAGCTTCAGAAGCTTGTGGAAATGAGTCCAGATGTGATAGATTTCAAGGAACTGAGGAGAAAATCAAGCGACTAAGGCTTCGGCTCGAGTCAGAACGGGCGTCAGAACGCCTCGTTCTGGTTTATCACTTGTGCACTTAAGCGTTATTTAAGCGCATGTTCAGAGCATGTTAAGATATTGTTCGAATCAGCCGTACCGACGTACCAGTATGGCGGAACGGCATAGTAAAGAGCTAATGCCTGATTTTATGCGAGAAAGTTTTAAATTAGTATACTCCTATGGTAACATAAATGGTGATATAGGTGTCTCAGAACGAAACCGAACCAAACGACCAGAACGACGTCGAAACGGAGCCAGAAACAAACGACGCACAGAAAATCGAGCTATTCAAAACCCTTGTCAAAGAGGGAAAAAGCGTCAACAAAGCCATCGAACAATCAGGGCTATCCAGATACAAATACCAAAAACACTACGAGGAAATATGGAGCGACCCAACACTAACTCCTTTCAAACCTCAACCCCTCTTCCCAAAACTTCAGCCTCCCGAAACAAAAGCTCTCGACGAAGCCCTCAAAGGAATGGAAACAGAGAAGCCTCCCACAATCACTCCAACTGAAGCCTTAAACGCCTTGAAATGGTACCAACGCGAGTTCAACAGAGTTTTCGGAAGAGGCATGCCCGTCGCCATAGGCGTTAGACCACCCGCACATGAAGGTGCTCAGCCCGAAGCCGCCGTAGCCAGCTACGGTGTTGAAGGCTCCCTTAAGCAAGTGAAGGCAGCTGAAGAAGAAGCCAAAAAACTCTTGGAAACGCTAGGCTACAAGGTTGTGACAACTGAAACGCCCGTAACTGTGGAGGAAGCCAAGAAACTAGTTGAAGGCATGGGCTACCAGCTCGTGGACACAAGGCTGGCTAGAGAAGACGTGGACAGAATGCTTCAAGAGGCTGAACGTCAATGGCAACAGCAACATGACTTAGACCTAGAAACAAGACTAGAAGAAGCCAAAATAGGAGCAGCTGAAAGAGTCGTCTCCAAAGCTATCGACAAAGTCATGGAGCCCTTCACCTACTTCCTAAAACAATGGTTTGAAGGAACAGTTGAAGCCCGCATGTCCTCTACAAACACGCCAACCCCAGAACAGACAGTTTCTCAACTAACTAATCCTGCGACCCAACGCTCAGAACCAATCATACCAAACCTGACACTGACCAGATACACTCGAGAACGCCCTTCCAACACGGAAGAAGAAAAGGCAAAGGAGGCATCCTAGCTGTCTCTTGAAAGAACAGTCAGCCTCGTTGGCAAGGCAAGCGCAAAAATATTGGCTAAAACCCTCGAGCGAATGGTTGTCGGGCTCATAGCTCCTTTTGATGCTGCACATCTCCAAATTATGATAGACCATGACTGGTATATTGTCGAAACAGTACGATGGACAGCACAGCACCAAGCCGATCACGTTCCCGATTATCCTCCAGAACTCAGCCAAGAAGAAAAAGATCGCATAGAAGCCCTACGCAAACAAACAATACGCATGGCATTAGCAGCGCTAGGCTTCAGCCGCGTCGTCGTATCAAGATTTCCAAAACCCCTAGTGGACCAGTACCTAAACGTAGGCTACGCCTCTAAATGGCTCAAGAAACATCGACCCGACCTTCTGCCCGTTCTGGAAACAGAGAAAGGCGCTCAATGGCTGCAAAACGAGGTTGAAAACGACATAAAACCGTACCTCTGGCCCTCAAAAACCCGGGAGGAAAAAAATAATGCCACTTCTTAACGTACGCCTTATCGACTCCGAAACTGGAGCTCCAATCCGATATACGCCAGTCTGGCTTGACAGCTTTCAATCTTCGACTGACCAGAACGGACAGGCGCGATTCGACGTACCAGCAGGAACGTACACGCTTAAAGTGCGTTCACCCCTCTACGAGCCCTACACAGCACCCGCAACAGTCCCAGGAACAATCACTGTAAAGCTAAGGCGGATATTACTGTGACTCGAAT
>JAGTQT010000096.1:1156-4541 GCA_018396615.1 Candidatus Bathyarchaeota archaeon | reverse complement strand
TTCTAACCGGGAGAAGGAACATTCGCGAAGTAACCTTATACCCAAGAGACAGAACACGTTTAACACCATAAGAAGCTTGTTCCTCTAGCTGTTTTATAGAACATTCCTTCAGAACAGATAATAGCTAGCAATGTGAAAAATTATTTGGTAGGGGAAAGGAATGGCGAAAAAATATATCATAGCCGCCTTCATCGCAGTCCTTGTAGTTGCTGCAGTGCATCTCGCGCTAACTGAAAAAGGCAGTGCTTTAACTTTAGCTAACACTTACGGCGACACAGTGGTAAACAAGATTCCAGGAGCACACTTCAAAGTTAGCATCACCTTTAAGAACACTGGTGTAACCGAAGGCAGCTGGGTTGTGAACATAGCTCTAGAAGGCGATACATGGTCCCAAGCGGGAACACCGAAAACTTTGCGTCTTCGACCTGGAGAATCAGCAACCTTAACGTGGAACGGCACCGTGCCAGCTAACGCCCCAGTGGATTCAGTTGCAAGGCTTGTGGTGTACTATGATGATTCTTTTAAAGCACTCAATTGGTGGATCCGCATCGTTTCCACCGCGCAATTAGCCATACAATCAAGCTCTTTAGAATAAATAGACCCAATACGGCAAGCTTATTAGATCAGGGTCGCGCGAGTCAAGAAAAATAGCAGCATCGCTACTATAGCATATTTTCTGTTTTGCCACTTTTTAGACGCTTCAGTGTTCAGGCGCAATCTAGTTACTCTTGCTCGTCAATGAAATTATTGAGTAGATGGATGCTTTGCAAGCTCCACATTCGTAACACTTATTTCTCCTCAGAAATGATTGATGTCTGTGCAGGTAACCCGAATGATTGATCTATTTGAAATGACGTTTGTGCTTCAGATTTTGCAAGCGGCGATAGTGCTTGTGGGCGCTTTCGTGTTAGTAGCCATTTTTAACAAACTGCTATTGAAGATGGTAGGCGGCAAAACGTCAGAACCAAAGCGGATGGTTAACAATGCACAACGCTTCCTTCAAATAACCATTTTATCAGCCGCCGCCATCCTACTTCTGCATATTTTCAATGTTGACGTAACAGGACTTTTGGCAGATCTGGGTGTAGGTACGCTCGCAATCAGCTTTGTCTTAAAGGATATAATCGAAACTGGATTTCAGGCTTACTTATAATATCAGGGAAAACCTACAAACTCCGACATAATCCAGGTAGGCGACAATAAGGGCGTAGTTACAGAGATAAGCCTCCGCACAACAAAATTGAAGACATATGACCGCAGAGAAATAATCATCCCCAATTCCTCGTTGCTAAAAGATCGAATAATCAATTTAACTGACGGGAAAAAGAAGCAATCACATCTGTGGTTTTAACGGTTGATTATGCCTTCAACATCGAAGAGGTAAAAAGATAATTGAGGATGCCATCCGAAGTCACCCTAGCGTTGTAGTAGGGGGGTTTCTAATAAGCTTTTTTTGAGATTTAGTGGTGTAGGGTCTCCGTTCACATAGTATATTATTGAACAAAGATGGATTTCATTGACCCTACTCCGATTAAACCTGTTGACGCTGTTAGGTTCTTAAGTTTTCTGGATCTGTCACCCGTCCTTGCTGTTCTGGAAGCGTTCTACTGTGAGCCTTGGCGAAGTAGACACCCGCCGGAAGCGATGGTCAGACTCTTTGCGCTTTACAAGCTAAGACGATACAGGTTTCTAACCGAACTGTGGCGGCTGCTCGAAAAGAAAACCGTCAAGCTACTGGGCTTCAAACGGAAACCAAGCTACAAGACCGTCTGGCACTGGCTCAACAAACGCGTAGGCCCACAGGGACTCGAAGCCATACACGCCGCGTTAATCGAAGCCATAAACCATTGCCTATCCACTTAAGGCGTCCAGCTGGGCTATAGAATTGCTGGAGACGCTACACTAATCCAAGCCCAGCTCCAAGACAAAGAAGCCGCCTACAACGGCTACTACCGTAAGCACTGCTACCTCGTTCACCGCCTTGTCTGCGCCAGAACCAACCTGACGCTGAAATGGATCGGCACGCCAGGCAACGTCGACGAAGCCCAGTTAATGCTTCCTCTTCTCGTGAAAGCCATGGTGCATGGCATCAGACCCGAAGAAGCTGTCTTCGACAACGGCTATGCCGGCTACTGGAACTACGAAATCCCCAACCTGTTGCTCATCAAAACGCGGATCGGCTTCCGCAGAAACGCCAGACCAAACTGGAGAGGCAAACCCAAAACGCTCAGGCTCTGCTACAAGAAAATGGTCAAGGCGGGAAAACTGGATGCGCAGAAACTTGAGGAATTAAGCTTGCATCCAGACCCGGAGAGAAACAGTCTTGAGGACATTCTTTGTGCATTGGCAGTTACAGGTCAGCACGAGTACGTGGGTGCGTACTATCGGAACCAGAGCTTAGCTGAGTTCCACGAGGACAGGAGAGGCTGGCTTAAGCGTTATTCTCCGCTGCGCAGCATGATCGAAGGTGCACATGGGCATCAAAAGGACTGGCTGGACCTTGACGATTTGAGGGAGAAAGGACTGCGCAAAGCGACGTTGCATGTAGCTCTTTGCATGCTAAGCGAAGCCGCAGTCGCTTACACGAAGGTGCAGAACGGCACTTTCAGGGCGTTGACGAGTCAAGCGTATCTCAACTAGTCTAGCCGGGTAAGACCAGAAAAGTGCTCTTTCTCAGCGGATGCCATGTTTTGAGATCAAAAACAGCGTTACTTGTATGCTTTTCTTGCATAGTATCGTGTAAAGAGAAGCTCAAAAATAACACTAACCAGGGGGATCTATGTCTCCTTGACTGGGGGAAGCAGAAACCCAAGAAGCTGATTAGAAACCCCCAAGCCCTTTCAGGTACGCACAGCGCAACCATTCAACTGCCACAGCATCACCTGTCCTTCCATTCATCAACAGGATAAGAATAAAACGTAAAAGAAGGCCCATCCGCTAAATGGCTGAAGCTGAGGCTCCAAACAAAGATCAAAAACAAGAACAGGAAAAAGCCACCCTACAAAGCTTTAACAGCATTATTTCACCATTAGGGCAGCCTCAGCCCAAAAACGATACCACGTACATCACAGACCCCTCTAATGTACGTAGTAATAATTTAGCGTGCCCCAAATGTGGTTTGCAGAGGCTTTGGCGAGACGCCAAACGCTACACTAAACGCGGCATTGAAATTCAGCGGTGGTTTTGCCGCGACTGCGGACGCCGATTCTGCGACCCTGAAGACGCTGCAAGGGCTCGGAACACGTTTGAACATGATGAAATGATTGAATCAAAGCCATTAAAAAGCGAAGATGCCATAATAGTTAACAGCCAAATATGCGTCACGGAGACGAAAAACTTGGCTGCAGAACCTCAAAAAAGCAGGTTTCTGCGGAGAAACGAAACA
>JAGTQT010000096.1:0-1144 GCA_018396615.1 Candidatus Bathyarchaeota archaeon | reverse complement strand
GCAAACGCTAACATCCCCGAGAAAGTGGTCAATTACATGCTTTGGCTAAAGAAACAAGGCTACGCAGAATCAACAATCTTCAACCGCGTAAAAATCATCAAATACCTCGCCAAACACGCAAACATAGACGACCCCGAAGCCATCAAAGAACTAATCGCCAAAAAAGATTCATGAAGCCTCGGACGCAAAGAAATAATCGTCGAATGCTACAGCAACTACCTCATCTGCGTAGGCGGAACATGGAACCCACCAAAATACAGAGCCATCGAAAAACTCCTTTTTATCCCAACAGAAAGCGAAATCGACTACCTAATCGCCTCCTGCGGAAACAAAACAGGCACCTTCCTCCAACTCCTAAAAGAAACAGGCGCAAGATGCGGCGAAGCTTGGCAACTCGAATGGACAGACATCGACACCGAGCGCAACACCGTATGCATAACACCAGAAAAACACAGCAACCCAAGAATACTCAAAATCTCCCAACGCATAAAAGAACGCCTACTCGACCTGCCGAAAACCTCAAAATACGTCTTCGGCGGAACCAACCTAAAAACCACAACACGCCTATTCGAACGCAGCAGAAAAATCGCAGCAGCCAAAAGCAAAAACCCACGCCTAAACAAAATAACCTTCCACACACTACGCCACTGGAAAGCCACCATAGAATACCACCGCACAAAAGACATACTCCACGTCATGAGACTACTCGGCCACAAAAACATCAAAAACACCATGCGCTACACACAGCTCGTAGACTTCGGCGAACAAGACTACACAGTCAAAGTCGCCTGGACCCTCGAAGAATCCGTCAAGCTGCTTGAAGCGGGATTCCAATACGTCTGCGACTACGAAAAAGCCAAGCTCTTCAGAAAGCCAAAGTAGCCGCTAGCCGGGGATTCGTCCAATTTCATGTTGATGGCGCCGGGGAAGGGATTCGAACCCCTGCGAGCCAAAGGCCCACTGGCTGGCTTGTCTTAGACCCCATTTTGCGTCTGCACTGATCTCGAGGCCAGCGCGATAACCACTCCGCCACCCCGGCCTGATTAGAAAAATTGCGACCGCATCTAAAAGAGTTTTCATTCCGCAGGTGAAGAAAAAGCCATAAAAATCGCCAATGAAGCCATGAAAATCCTATCAGAATGGG
>JAGTQT010000095.1 GCA_018396615.1 Candidatus Bathyarchaeota archaeon | reverse complement strand
TGTTTGGTATAATACTGTGGAAGGTTAGGAAAAACCGAGAATTTAAACGTTCTTCCGAAATCAAAGCCTTGCTAAAAATCGTAAGGAAATAATTTGCGACTATTTAGCGGAAATCACTAAAAAATATGACGATTTGGGCAATTCTTAGTAGTGCGGGGGGTGGGATTTGAACCCACGAACCTCTGCAGGATAGGCTCCTGAAGCCTACGCCTTTGACCAGGCTCGGCGACCCCCGCAACCGCATAAATACGCGGCAAAAAGGTTTAAGAGTTACTCTTCCATCTAAAAACAAGCGGAGAGAAAACCCATGCCTACACACGGTTCACTGTCAAAAGCAGGAAAAGTCAGGTCACAAACTCCCAAGATACAGGCTCAGGAAAAGAAAAGCCCAGGCCCAAAGTTTAGGAACAAGCGCAATTACGAGAAGCGTGTGATGCTTCAGAGAAAGCCTGGGCAGAACTGGGTCTAAGCATTTATTTCCTTCTAAGCAGACAGCTTACATCATGTGTAGGCGTTCGCTTGCTTTATTTAATGCAAACGTAGTCACGCTAAACCCTGCTCAACCAAGGGCTCAAGCAATACTTGTGCGAGACGGAAAAATAGCGTCAGTAGGCACAGATAAAGAAGTCTCCATGCACGTGGACAGGGACACAAAGATTATAGACGTGGAAAAACGAACGGTGATTCCCGGACTTGTTGACTGCCATGTCCACATGGTTGGTTTTGGGCGAACGCTGGAAACACTAGACCTGAAGGACGCCAAATCTATTAAAGAGCTTCAGAGGAGACTTCGCCGTTACGCAGAAGACAACCCTCAAACGGGCTGGATTCATGGGAGAGGGTGGGATCAGGAAAAGCTTTCTGAGAAAAGGTTTCCGACACGGTGGGATCTTGACAAGGCGGTTGCTGATAAACCTGTTTTTCTTCTTCGCGTGTGCGGGCACGTAGGTGTAGCCAACAGCAAAGCTCTGCAGCTTGCAGCCATCACGAAGACAACACGTATCAAAGACGGGGAAGTCGACTTAGATGAGGTTTCGGGAGAACCCAGCGGAATCCTCCGTGAAGGTGCAATGAGACTGATTCAGAAGAGCGTTCCAAAGCGCTCGCTTAAGGAGCTGGAAAAATGCTGCATTCTCGCGTGTAGAAAGGCTGTGGAAGCGGGACTTACAGGTGTTCACTGGATTCTAGACTCAGAAGAGGAAGTGAAAGTGCTGCATAGCTTAGAGCGAAATGGAAAGCTTCCTCTGAGGATCTATCTGGGAATTCCAGTCGAGCTAATGGACAAGGTAAATAGTGAAAGTTCGACTGAATGCTTCAGCAGTAGCATGCTTAAGATTGGTTTTGTCAAGATTCTTGCTGACGGCTCTCTTGGAGGACGAACTGCGGCGCTGGAAAAACCATACGCAGATGATCCAGAAACACGTGGAATGATGCTTTACACTCAGAAGAAGCTTGATGCCGCAATCCTAAGGGCGCATCAATCGGGTTTACAGGTTGCCGTGCATGCCATAGGCGACCGAGCATTACGCGCGGTGCTGCAGGCTTACAGCAAGGCTTTGAAATCTTTTCCACGAAAAGACCACAGGCACAGGGTTGAGCACTGCTCGGTTATGAACAGTAACCTGTTAAAGCGCATGAAACACCTTGGTTTACTAGCCTCTGTTCAGCCCCATTTCGTGGTTTCAGATTTCTGGACAGCAGACCGCCTAGGCAGGAGCAGAGCCCGCTGGGCATATCCCTTCAGAAGCTTACTTCGCAGCGGCATCATCGTGATTTCCGGTTCAGACTGCCCCGTGGAAGACATCAACCCTCTGCTTGGCCTGTGGGCCGCGGTCGATAGAAAGAGCTTCCCAGAAGAAGGCTTAACGGTTGAGGAAGCTTTGAAAACGTATACTGCAAATGCAGCATACGCGTCTTTTGACGAGAACAAGAAGGGAACCATAGAGGTAGACAAGATCGCGGACCTTACAGTGCTGTCTGATGATCCTTTTACAGCAAAGCCCAGCGACATCAGAAAGATAACAGTCGAAATGACCATCGTGGGCGGAAGAGTAGTCTACTCGAAAAAAAGAATGGCTGATTAGGGCTTATTAGATGTCACTATGCAACCTATATATAGGGGGGTCAAAAACCGCCCTCAGCACAACAGAGCAAACTCCCGTAGCTTCTCCAGCGTAGTTTATTTGCCGCCGTTGCATGCTAATCTAATGTGGCTGAAACCCTATTGAGCAAAAACGAAGCCATCCGCGAAATCATAAACAAACTACTTAACACGCCTTTATCAGACACTATAAACCTAACCAAACTGAAAACACAGACAGCAGCCAAATACAAGCTACAAACCATCCCCCCAAACTCCCACATAATCAACGCGCTCAAACCCGCAGAAAAACCCCGACTCCTGCCACTTCTACAAAGAAAGAAAACCCGCACCATCTCAGGAGTCACCGTAATCGCCGTAATGACAAAACCCTACCCATGCCCACAACCCGAACCATGCGCCTACTGCCCAGGAGGACCAAAAACCAACACCCCACAAAGCTACACAGGACACGAACCAGCAGCCATGCGAGGAAAACAAAACAACTACAACCCCTACAAACAAGTCAAAAACCGGATACTACAGCTACAAGCAATCGGGCACAAAGTAGACAAGATAGAACTCATAATCATGGGAGGAACATTCCCCGCCACACCAACCACATATCAAGAACGGTTCATTCAACGCTGCCTAGACGCAATCACCAAGAAAAAATCCAAAGACCTCGAAGAAGCAAAAAAACACGCTGAAACAAGCAAAATACGCAATGTAGGCATAACCGTCGAAACAAGACCAGACTGGGCAAAAGAACCCCACATAGACCAAATGCTTAACATGGGAGTAACACGCGTCGAACTCGGAGTACAAAACCCCAACAACCAAATCTACAAACTCGTAGGCAGAACCCACAGCGTCCAAGACGTCACCGAAGCCACACGCATCATGAAAGACGCAGGAATCAAAATCACATACCACATGATGCCAGGAATGCCTAGCACAACACCAAAGAAAGATCTAGACGCATTCAAAAAAGTTTTCACCGACACACGTTTCAAGCCAGACATGATCAAGATCTACCCATGCCTTGTCTTAGAAGACACAAAACTCCACGGCTGGTACAAAAAAGGCAACTATACACCATACAGCGAAAAAGAAGCTGAAGACCTCATTATGAAAATCAAGAGAATTGTTCCACCTTGGGTTCGCATAATGCGCGTCCAAAGAGATATTCCTTCAAGGCTAATCACAGCTGGCGTTACAAAAAGCGACCTTAGAGAAAGAGTTCGCCACCGAATGAAAGAAAAGAAACAACAATGCCGATGCATACGGTGCCGTGAAGTGGGACACCGAATGCTTATAGAAAATATTAGACCAGATCCCGAGAACGTAAAGATCCTTAAGAGAAAGTACAAGGCTTCTGAAGGCGAAGAAATCTTCATCTCAGCAGAAGACCAACAAAAAGACGTGCTTATCGGGTATCTGCGCCTCCGCATCCCATCAGCAAAAGCTCACCGACCAGAAATAAAGCAAACTCCATGCTCCATAGTGCGTGAACTGCACGTTTACGGACCACTAGTTCCTGTTGGCAAGCATTTGACTAAAGCATGGCAACATAAGGGTTACGGCAGTTTGCTTTTAGCCGAAGCTGAGCACGTCACTGAAGAAGATTATGACTTAAAGAGAATTTTGGTCATAAGCGCGCTTGGAACCAAGCAATATTATCTCCGATTTGGCTATAGGCATGATGGCGTTTACATGTCCAAGATGCTGGTTCACTAAGCATCTTCACTTGTTCTGATGTAAACGCGTTTTTTGATAAATTTTTTTAGCTTTGCCTACAACAGCATTTGATCATTAAGATAAGGAAGTGGCGCAACTTTGCAGATTAAATACACAATTGGAATTGCCGCTATAATATCCATGTTATTAGGCAGCTTCGCCGGGTTCAGTTTTGCTTACTTTATGTTTCAGCCTCAACTTGACGACACAAAAGCCGAGTTGTCTAAAATTCACTCAAGAATAGCAGACCTCATACATAACATCAGCGTTTTGCAAACAAATTACACCGATGCCCAACAGCAACTCGCAATTCTGAACACCCTCCTTAGCGATTTGCAGAAGGACCATGCTAACCTTCAACTTCAGCACCTAAACCTAGAAATGAACTTCAGCTTTCTTGAAAATTACGTGCATAATCTTTCGCTTGTCTCAAGCTCTTCATATTACGTGTTCAAACAAAACAGCACATACTATGCTCAAAACGGCTTCGACGGAACAATTGAATACTATAGCGAGAACTGCACGGCAGTGATTAATTACGCACTAAGCCATGCTTCACCAGGTGGCGAAGTTCTTCTTAAAGCACTTGCCTCAAATACTGATGCATACTACATAGACAGCACTATTCTTCCTCCTAACTGCACAACATTGGCCTCAGAAAACAGAATGGTCACTCTATGCTTAAAGAGCAACTGCAGCACAGACATCATAAAACTGCACAACGTCCACCACGTTCAAATAAGGAACATCAGAGTATGCGGCAACAGATGGAACCATACAGACGGCAACGGCATAGTAATCTCAGGAGAATTTGGAGGCTCAGATCACCTAATAGAAAGCGTAATCATAGAAAACTGCAACGAAACAGGACTGTGGATTCAATACAACCAGTTAAACAATGCGTTAAGAAATGTTCAGATATTCCACTCAGGCGTCTACAATGTTCGCATAG
>JAGTQT010000016.1:23190-25241 GCA_018396615.1 Candidatus Bathyarchaeota archaeon | reverse complement strand
CGGTTGACAGCACAAAAAAGGAAATGATGAAAGAAATAGGCATAAACAGCATCCAAGAACTCTACAAGGACATACCAGCAAACTGCCTTCTGAAGAAGAAGCTTGAACTGCCAGAGCAACCAATGTCTGAGATGAAACTTGGAAACCACATTGAGACACTGCTGTCCAAAAATAGGAACTGCGAGGAGACACTTACATTTCTAGGCGCGGGATGCTGGCCTCACTACGTGCCTGCCGTCGTACGCGAAATCATTCAGCGCAGCGAACTGCTTACGGCGTACACGCCTTATCAGCCTGAAATCTCTCAAGGCATACTTCAAGCTCTTTTCGAGTATCAAAGCATGATCTGCGAGCTAACAGGAATGGATGCTGCCAACTGCTCAGTTTACGATTGGGCTTCTGCGTTAGGCGAAGCAGCAAGAATGGCGTCACGCATCAAAGGGAAGCATGAAATCCTTGTTCCCCGTATAATCCACCCGGAAAGACTTGCCACACTAGAAGCGTATGCAGAGCCCACTGGGATAACAGTGAAGCAAGTTGAATATGACTCGAAAAGCGGGCAACTAGACCTAAAAGGCTTGGAAGCCAAAATCTCCGAGAAAACGGCCGCAGTATACATTGAGAACCCCTCATATTTGGGCTTCATCGAAACCCAAGTGGAAGAAATCAGCGATAAAGCCCACAAACACAACGCCCTATTTATCGTAGGCATCGATCCAACCACACTTGGAATCCTGAAGCCGCCTGGAGAGTATGGCGCAGACATAGTTGTCGGCGAAGCCCAGCCGCTAGGCAACGCAATGAGCTTCGGCGGTTCCATGCTCGGCATTTTCGCCTGCCGAGATGACATGAGCCTTTTACGGCAGATGCCTGGAAGAATAATCGGCTTGACAACCACTAAAAACGGCGAGCAACAGGGATTTTGCATGGCGCTGCAGACAAGAGAGCAGCACATTAGACGCGAGAAAGCTACGTCAAACATTTGTACGAACGAAGCTTTGTGTGCTGTTGCAGCCGCGGTTTATATGGCGCTTCTTGGACCTGAGGGACTACGAGACCTTGGAGCTGCATGTATGGCTAAGGCGAGCTATGCAATGAAACTCTTGTCCAAAGTGCACCGTGTACAAACTCCAGTTTTCAGCTCAACGCACGTCAAAGAGTTTACCGTTAACTTTGACGAGTCCGGCTTGACTGTGAAAGAAGTTAACGCAAAGCTTCTTCAGCGTGGGATACATGGCGGCAAGGACCTATTCAAAGAGTTTCCGGAACTCGGCCAAACCGCTCTTTACTGCGTAACAGAGATTCACTCGAAAGCGGACATTGAACGGCTCGCAGAAGCCCTAGACGGAATCATGGGATGGTAGGTGAGACAAGGGATGTTCAGACAAGCAAGCTGGAACGAACAAATAATATTCGCCTTAGGCAAAAAAGGTCGAAGAGGGCATCTGCTACCAGAAGTCGAAGAAGAGGTTAAGCAGACGGTTGGCGACATTCAAGCTCTCATACCCAAAAACATGCGCCGAAAAAGCGCACTTAACCTTCCAGAACTTTCAGAAGTCGAGGTGGTAAGGCATTTCATACGCCTGTCAGAAATGAACTATGGAGTGGATTCAGGCTTTTACCCCCTAGGCAGCTGCACCATGAAGTACAACCCAAAAATAAACGAGTTTCTGGCACATTCGCCGAAGCTGGAAATGCTCCACCCCTATCAGGATGAAACCACAGTGCAAGGCATTCTAGAAGCGCTTTATAAGCTTGAGCGCTGGTTTGCCGAGTTGACAGGCATGCATGAGGCTTGTCTACAGCCGGCTGCAGGCGCGCATGGAGAGTTTTTGGGAACTCTCATAATGAGAGAATATTTTAGAGCCAATGGCGAATGTGCAAGACGAACAGAAGTCATAGTTCCCGACTCGGCACACGGAACAAATCCCGCAAGCGCGGCAATGGCAGGCTTCAACGTTGTTGTGGTTCCATCTGACGACAGCGGATGCGTAAGCCTAGGAGCGTTAAAAGCCGCGGTCTCAGAGAGAACGGCCGGCCTCATGCTTACT
>JAGTQT010000016.1:22658-23169 GCA_018396615.1 Candidatus Bathyarchaeota archaeon | reverse complement strand
TTCTTCAACAACATTGACGAAATAGCACGAATTGTCCATGACGCAGGCGGCTTGCTTTACTATGACGGCGCAAACCTTAACCCTCTACTATGCAAGGCAAGACCGGGAGACATGGGCTTCGACATAGTCCACATTAACGTTCACAAGACGTTTGGCACACCTCACGGTGGAGGCGGCCCCGGTGCCGGCCCGGTTGGAGTTTCTGAGAAGTTAGCCAAGTTTTTGCCTGTTCCAAGAATTATTTTTGACGGCAAAAGGTACCGGCTGGATTATGAGCAGCCTTGCAGCATTGGGAAGATCCGAAGTTTCTATGGTAACGTTGCAGTTCTTTTGAGGGCGTATGCCTACATTTTGAGTCTAGGTGTCGAAGGCTTAACAGAAGTCGCCGAGATCTCGGTTTTGAACGCAAACTACTTAATGCGTAAACTGGAGAAGGTTGAGGGTTTGACTCTTCCATATAATGGCGGTCAGCCTAGAAAGCATGAATGCGTTTTCAGTGCTAAGCCTTTGA
>JAGTQT010000016.1:0-22583 GCA_018396615.1 Candidatus Bathyarchaeota archaeon | reverse complement strand
ATTTTCCGCTGATTGTTGAAGAAGCGCTTATGATTGAGCCTACGGAGACCGCTGAGAAGGAGGAAATTGACCGCTTCGTAGACTCTTTGAGAACGGTTTGTGAAGAAGCCCGATTAGACCCCAAGATAGTTACAGGCGCTCCTTATAATACTGCTGTTGCTAGGCTTGACGAGGTCAAGGCATCGCATCCCAGGACTATGGCTTTAAGCTGGAAAATGTACCAGAAAAAGAGGCAGCATACAGAAGTAGGCTAGTTCCAAATAAGCTATTTGTACACATCAAGGTTTTGAGGGCTGCAAGCCGCAAGCATCAAAGGCGTCTTTTCTTTGCAGATGTTTGAATGTGCTTTTTGATCTTGGCGGCGGCGCTTTCAAGTTTTTCTCTCTTTTCCTCTTTCAACTCCTCAAATCTAGGCATCCTTTGACCAGCGTATCTTGGGATGACGTGGACATGCACGTGGAATATGTCTTGTCCTGCGCCTCTTTCGTTTTGCTGGCTTATGGTGATTCCCTCTGGGTTGATTGCCTTCTTCACGGCGCAGGCAACTTTCTTGACTGCCTTGTAGAGTCTTGCGGTCTCGCGTTCGGGAAGCGTGTAGATGGTTGCGTAATGCTTTTTCGGGATCACCAATGTGTGTCCTTCGTTTACTGGGTGGTTGTCCATGAACGCGATTGTGTATTCGTCCTCGTAGACGAGGCTTGCTGGAATCTTCTTTTCCACGATTTTGCAGAAGACGCATTGGTCTTCCATGCCATTCGCCATAGGCTGTTTATGAATGAACTTTCCTTTTAGGTTTTGTGCAACAGTTTATATTGGGCAATTCTCCCTATTCAGCCATCTAACAGAGGGTGAAGGCACGTGACTGAGATAGAGGATAAGGTTCGTGAAGCCGTGGGACAGGTTGTTGACCCTGAGACGGGAATGACCTTTGCTGAGATGCAGATGATCACCAGCGTGAAAGAGGAAGAGGCAGGCGTTGTGAAGGTTGAGTTTGTTCCGTCAAGCCCGTTCTGCCCGATTGCTTTTAAGCTGGCGGCGGATATCAAGAGTGCGGCTTTGAAAGTTGCTGGGGTTAAGAAAGCGTTGATTTACTGCCGTGGACACATGATGGAGCAGCAGATCAACGAGATGACCAATAAGTAGCAGCAGAAAAGCCATAACCTAGATTCCACTTTTGTTCTCTGCAGAAGACGGCGTGGGTAAGCATTGAAAGTCAAAGGCGAACATGAAATCTTTTGCTGCGGGGCAAGAGTCAAAATTTCCGAGAGAGGCATAGAGGTTTTGAGCGAGCCTCTGGTTGAGTATTGCCCTTTGCATGAGGCGCTGTATGGAACAGGAAAGATTGATGGTGACGCTGTGCGCAAAAGCGTAGAGATGAAGATTGCTGGTCACGGTTTTTGCTGTGGAAGCCGCGTTTTTGATGTGGGGCAGGTGGTGGCGTTTGGTGCTTCTGAGATGATGCGTGTCTGGCTTGATAAAGGGCTTGTTGACTGCGCGGTTGTTGTCTGCGAGGGCGCTGGAACCGTTGTTACGAGTAATGGTGGGCTTGTGCAGGCGATTGGCGCGCGGTTGACTGGGATTGTTAGGACTTCGCCTATTCGAGAAGTTATTGAACACATCGAGGCCGAGGGCGGAAAGGTTCTGGATAAGGCGTGTGCACGGATCGATCAAGTGGAGGGAGTTAGCCGCGCTTTCGCGTTGGGGTTTAAGCGTGTTGCGGTGAGTGTGGCTGGTTTCCAAGCTGAGGCAATTAGCCGTATCCGTGATGTTGGAGGCGACGTTGTGGTTTTTTCGGTTTGCAATACGTGCGTGCGGGACGAGGATGTGGAGCACATTGCTAAGGCGGATGTTGTCTGTGCAAGCGCTTCGACGATACTTCGAGAGAAGATAGGTTCGATGGCGTTATTGCAGGTGGGTGTGGCTATTCCAGTCTTTGTGCTGACGAAGAAAGGTAAAGACCTTGTTATGGCGTATTTGGCGGAGATGAATGAGAGGCTGGTGGCTTTCAGGAGCAGAAAGCTTCCCTATTTGGTGGACAACAGAGAACCAAGAAGAGTTGACGCGTAGGGCAGCAAGTTCTGAGGATTTTGCATAGGCATTTGCTATTTGTTTTTCAGTGTTAAGTCTGGGAACGCCTTTGAAACGTAACTTTTATAAATTTACTGAGATGTACATTCGGTGTAAGGAGGGGGTTTCATGAGCGTTTCATTGGGTAAAGTTAAAGGTGTATTGCTGAGTGTCTGTATTGGGATCTTGCTTTTTGTTTCTCCTTTGCTTATATCTCTCACGAAAGGACCTGGAGAAGGCAGAGATATTCAGGTCTACGTATTGGATGCTTCTGATTCGGTTTCTTGGTGGGTAGGAAGTTCTGGCGCGGTGGCTCAGGGTGTTCAGGATGCAGTTGTTGATGCGCAGGAGAGAACTAAAGTGAAACTTGTAGGCGAGCATATCAGCGTGACAACAATTAGCAGTACGGCGGGCTTGGAGGATTTGATTAATAATCCGCCTAACAATGCTGTTATCGTAAATACTCATGGTGAGGCAGTGCCTATGTCGGGCAAGTATTTTTCGCCTTATCTGCAGATTGTTTCTCCTTTAAACGATGAGTGGGTAGAGGGCGCTTTGACGAATTATACTGTGAAGATTGAAGCAGTTGCTAAGGCGATGTATGGCTCCCAGCTTAAGGATCCGCCTTCTATTTATTGGGGTTTTGAGGGTGCACCGTTGAAGGAGGGTGGTTTAATGAGTCTCGTGGATCCTGTTAGCCAGAAGTATGAGGCTGTGATAGCTGTAAACTACACGGATAGGTACGAGTTTAAGGTTGTTGCAGAAACTGCTGGTGGGCTGTTAGCATGTTCTTCTGTAGTGATCAACTATATTGGTCAGCCTTATCCGTCACCATATCCTTGGGGTGGAAGCAATAAGCCGCCTATTTTTCGGTGCCCCTATGTTTATGCTTGGCAGGGTGCAGATTTCAGTTTGGTGGGCAATAATATGCTATTCGAGGAGGGCACGGCTGTTGTGGACTACTACAAGATTGAGGATGGATTAGTGAAGTTTGTTGATGGGAATTATTCTTTTAGGCTGAAGGAAAGCGGCACTAAAGTCAATTTCTTTGATCGGGTTGGTTTGTTGGCGGTTGATCATGGAAGCGATGTTAGTGTAGGTGTCTCGCCAGACGGGTCGGTTCTTACGTATAATCGTCCGTATGCGCCGAGTTCAGCGCTTAAGTGTGGGGTTGGTGAAGTTTACTGGGTAGGTGAGCAGGATGACAGTGGTACGTCGTTTATGGATGGTGAATGGCTGGATGTTCAGTTTGATTCTGTAAACTTTTCTGGCAGTGCTAAGCTGGTTTTGCGGACGTATAGTTTTAATGAAAGTGTGGTGAAGGTGCAGTGTATGAATGGTTGTGGCTTGTGGGAGACTGTGGCTTCGGTTAGGCCTAGGGTTTCTTTTGGCACGTTTGTGTTGAACATGTCTAGGTGGCTTCCGGATGCGGCGGGCGAGTTTAAGGTGCGGCTGCTGTTTGAAGGTAGCTGCATTTTGGATTTGGTGGGTTTGGATACTACGGAGCAGGCAGACATTGCGGTTCGTGAGGGAGAGCTTGTTTCTGCATGTGATTCAAGTGGGGTTAATGCCACTTTGGGCAATCTTCAGCGTTCTGACGAGATTTTTGCGAGATTGAAACGGGGGTACAAGATTGATCTCAAGTTTCATCTGCCAGTTCTGAATGAGACGGAGTTTGAGAGGCGAGACTTTATCTTTGTGGCTGAAGGCTACTATGTTGAGAATGAAAGCGAAGGTGAGGGATACGGCTTGTTAATGGGAAATAACCCTGCAGAGTTTTTTGTTGACTGGATGGATTGGTTTGATTTGATTGAGGATAGGTGTCGTACTAAGGGCTGGGTTTGGGCGAACGTGGCGGGGTACAGCTTTCACTACTTTGGGCACAGCGGCTACTGGAGCATGATGGGAGAGGGCTACGAGCCGTGGCTGGATTGGAGACAGCCGCGCCAACAGGGACTAAAACAGTTCATGAGCAAAAACGTAGCATGCAACACCACAATAACAGGCGGACGCCTCGCGGAAATCGGCCCAATAGACGCAGATCGCCCAGGGTTCTACAGAATCTATAGGCTCGATCGTTTCGGAAATATCGACGGCTCGCGTCCACTTTGTGAGTCCAACGAATTAATGAGGGATGCCACACTCTACGTGGACAAGACACCTCTGAAAGAGCGAGTAACCGTAACATTGCTGATGGACGGCGCGACCTTGGGAATGTTCATTCACAGCGGCTTGGGAGCAAATGAAAATGACTATAACAAAGGCTACATTGCCGGAGCTCTTGCCCTAGAAGAAGCAAGAGCATACATAATGGCGCCGTGTGTCACACAACAAGAATGCAATGGCAACACTCATTTGGCTGCATTTTCTGTTTCAATGGTGGCAGGATCAGAAGGATTCATCTACCTTGAAAATTACGGATATCATGAATTTGTCGATGTGCTTCTCATGATGAACTCTTACTACGAAGAAATCCATGGTTGGTGCATTGTCCCACCTTGTACACCAGTGGAGTATTGGTACTACTCCGAACTGGCAGATCTAGAGCTTACTCGTGAAAGTGGCAACGTACTGTTTGATGTGAACGAAGAAGCGGGAATAGATACAATTACCTCATGGAAGCAGATGATGGAGCGAATCGGCTGGTGGGGCGCTGGCCAGGCAGCAACACTATTCCTTTTGGTGGCTGGACAAATTCTAGGTGTTCCATTACCATTTGCAGGGCTGATAGGATTAATCCCAATATACCTTTCGACTATAACTCCGCCTGCCTCCAACACGACACTTGGAGAACATAACTGGATCAACGACATACTGGTAGACACAGATGACGACTACTTGTGCTCAAGCGCTATCAGATGCAGAGTCTATTTTCCTTCTTCGAGCTTGCCTGTAGAATACTCATTTAACTACAAGACTGTGTCATGGATAAGCTACCGCTCGGAGTATTCAACTGTCCCGCTTTACCACGCAAAAAACCTTACATTCACGGGTACACTTCACTTCACTGTAGGAACGTGAGAGAGCGGTGAATATAAGAAAACAGATGCTTATAGGAATCTCTCTAGCGATCCTCGTTTTTTCTACGTCACTCGTTCTTTCATGGAGCGTCACGCAAGCAGTCAATGAAACAAGAAAACAAGTCCTCGTCAGAACATTGGCAAACATGCCACAATCCGAAACAGCGTACAAACAAACGTACCAAACGGTATTAATTCTTACGATGCTAAAATGCTTAGATAGCCTCGCTTCTATCAACGTAACCGACGCAATCGATTATCTGGTTTCTCAACAGAACACCACTACTGGGAATTTTCCAGCCGACTATTTTCTTAGGTACGGTGAATTGCATACACCATTTAGGGTTGTGAATGCATTGGAACTATTCAGCAGCTCTAATCTGCTGAACCAAACTAGCCTAGTCGATTTTGTGATGCTGCGATATAACGAAACCGATGGAGCTTTCCATGAACCCACGTTTGAACTTGATGGCGAAAAGATTGCGTGGTGCCATTTTTCGATAACTGGCAAAGGTTGGGGGGATCGTGACAACTACGGAAAATCAAATGTTATAAGTACCTTTCTGGCTGTCGATATTTTGCGTAGTCTCCATGCTCTAAATAGAATAAACATCACGAAAGTAACGTCATTCATACTCAGTTGCAAAACCGCAAATGGCGGATTCGGATTTTCTCCGACTTCCTTAGCATCAGCTTACGAGCCCAATATGATTCCGTGGCTAGCCCACTCGTTCACTGTTGATTCGTACGGCGCTGGAGTAGCCTACACATATGCCGCTGTCGGGGCTCTTAAAGCTCTTAACTACCTTGACTCTATTAGCTCAGAAGAGCGACAGCAAACTGTTAATTATATACTTTCATGCCAGCACAACCGCAGCGGCTGCTTCGTGTCAATCCCCGAATATGCAAGTGATCCTGGGCCAAGCCCTGAGGATCATGACACTTTTTTCACTTACTATGCGGTCATGGCACTCCAGTACCTCGGCGCCATTAACCAGACAAGAGAAAACATCATTAAAGCAATGAAATGGTTTCTCACCATCCAGAACCCAGAAAGCGGATTGGTCTACGAGCTTTCGCCACTTGCTGGAGCTTACTATTTTGTTATGTGCATGAACGCCTCAGGCACGCTTTACCTTCTTGACGAGCTTACTCCTCGTGCGCTCCAGCAACGGAACACTATTTTCGGTTTATCAGCCACTCTCGGCGTCGCCACATTCACCATAGCAGTTGCCGCTCCATTCATCGTAAAACAAGCAAGAAAGAAAATGGAAAAGTCAAAGCTGCGTGTTTGAAGCTGGCTGATTGATTTAGTTGAGGATAGGTGCCGCATGAAAGACTGGATATGGGCTAACGTGGCGGGGTACAGCTTCCACTACATCGGGCACAGTAATCTGCACCATGCACAGATACTTCAAGATCAATCAACAGCAGCTCAGCCTATAAATAAGGGGCCTAAAATTCCGCAGACCACAACAGAACAAACACACACACTCACAGCCCACATAACCAAACCTTCCCAACACACAACAAACAAAAAAGCAAACCACTCACTGACCACAATCCTTAAGTGCGCACGCCTAATAGTCTTCCATGTCAAAAACACAGGTGTTGAAACAAAATTGGCAGTTGAAGGATTCTCAGGACCAAGACAACCTGTAGACGCCAAAATAGGCGAACTCACACCCCAATCAAGAGCCGTAAACATCCTAGCAAAAGTCGTCTCCAAAAGCGAAACCAGAGACATCGCAGCAGGCAGAGACGGAGCACCACACAAAGTATGCGACGCCCTCGTCGGAGACGAAACAGGAAGCATCTACCTCACACTATGGGACGACAACATAAGCAAAGTCACCGAAGGCAACACCATAAACATCAAAAACGGCTACGTAAACCTCTTCAGAGGCAACATGCGACTCAACATAGGCAGATACGGCACACTCGAAATCTCAGAACAACCCATAGCCGAAGTAAACACCGACAACAACGTCTCCAACCAAGTATACGAACAACCCAGACGACCCTTCAGAGGACGCGGCAGAGACTACGGCGGAAGAGACAGAAGAGGCGGCTACAGACCGAGAAGATTCTAGAATGCGCGTGCTCACACGAGCAACGCCCATTTTCTTCCAAACAAGGTCAAAAACGGCAAGTTTCAAGCAGTTAAACTAGATTCTCTCTTTCTCAAGCTCACAGGCACAGACACATCATCAACAGTTCTCTTATCCACATTCAAACCAACACCTATCCGTCTATTCTCAGCTACTCAAACCTTAAGACTTATACGTGGCTCTAAACAAACTCAGCAAAAAGGAAGAATGATAACATGACAAGCAAAAAGGAAGAAAGAAAACCTACAGTCGAAGAACTTCTTGCAAAAGCCAAAAAACCCTCAATGCTTGCCTCTCCCATGCACAAGTTCTACGAAGGCAAGGTCCAAGTAATGCCCAAATGCTCCATCTCAAGCCCAGCAGACTTCGCAATCTGGTACACACCAGGCGTCGCAACACCATGCAAAGAAATCCAAGCAAACAAAGACCTCTCGTTTGAACTAACCAACAGATGGAACTACGTCGCCGTCGTCACCGACGGCACACGAGTGCTCGGCCTAGGCAACATTGGCCCTGAAGCAGCAATGCCCGTCATGGAAGGCAAAGCATTGTTGTTCAAGTACCTAGGCGGTGTAGACGGATTCCCAATATGCCTGAGAACCAAAGACCCAGACGAAATCGTCAGAGCATGCGAACTCATTGAACCATCATTCGGAGGCATAAACCTCGAAGACATAGAGAAACCCAAATGCTTCTACGTACTTGAGAAGGCAAGGGAAAAACTGCAGATACCTGTCTGGCATGACGACCAACAGGGCACAGCAACCGTTATCCTAGCAGGACTGATTAACGCCTTCAAAATCGTAGGCAAAAAACCCAGCAACAGTCTAGTGGCTCTCATAGGCGCAGGAGCAGCCAACCTAAGAACAGCCTACGTCCTCATAAGATGGGGCATGAAGCCAGGCAACATACTTCTCGTAGACACAAAGGGAATAATCTACCCCGGCAGAGAAGACATAACCAAAGAAGAAGATCCATGGAAGTATGAGCTGTCGCAGAAAACCAATGCTGAACGTAGAAAAGGCGACATCGCCGAAGCCTTTAAAGGCGTAGACGCAGTCGTAGCTGCCTCTAAGCCTGGTCCAGGAACAATAAAGAAGGAGTGGGTTCGAACGATGGCTGATGATGCTATAGTTTTTGCTTGCGCGAACCCGATTCCCGAGATTTGGCCTTGGGAAGCTAAGGAGGCAGGTGCAAGAATCATCTCAACAGGCAGAAGCGACTTTCCCAATCAAGTGAACAATAGTCTAGGCTTTCCAGCCATATTCAGAGGTGTCTTGGATGTGGGGGCAAAGACTGTCACGGATGACATGTGCATAGCTGCGGCAGAGGAGCTTGCCAAATTTGCCGAAGAACGCGGGATGCATGAAGAAGACATTCTTCCAAGGATGGAGGAATGGGAAGTCTACCCACGCGAGGCTGTTGCATGCGCTTTGAAGTCGATAGATCAAGGTGTAGCGAGAATCAAGCCTAGTAGACAGGAGCTTTATGAGAAAGCCAAAGCTATTATCCAGAATGCTAGGGAATGCACGAAGCTTCTGATGAAGCATGGGCAGATAAAGCCAGCGCCGCCGGAAGAAAAGCTTCTCAAATAACGCAGTCCGCCTTAAACATAAAAAAGACCAAAAACAACCAATTTTCCGCCTTTTTTGTTTCTGAGGTTTAGAAAATCTTTTAAACTCTTCCATAGAACATAGGTGTGTCGAAAAGGGGAGGAAACATGCGTACCGATTACGTGCTCTATGTGGTTGCAGTTATATGCTTTGCAATAACTGGGTTAACATTTGCTTTGATTGAATCAGATTTCGAGAGAAACCTTTCAGTCCTGACAACGGTCATACTTGGGCTGCTTTTCATTGCGCTTGGCTTTTCACAGAGACCACGCTTGAGTACCTCGGTTGAAACGCCAGCTACACCTGTTCCAGCTCTAGTGCAACAGGCAACGTCTTCGGTGGTTGAGGAAACAAAAATTGAGATAGCTGAGTCAAAGCCGGTTATGGAGCTTACAAGTGTGAAGGGCATAAAACAGAAACGTGCGGATCAGCTTAAGGCGTTAGGCATTAACAGCGTCCAAGACTTGGCAAATGCATCGGCAGAAGACTTGGCTGCTAAACTCAAGATTTCACCGTGGTTCACGCAGAGATGGATACAAAGCGCTAAAGAACTTGTTGAGAAAAGCTAAAAGGGGATCAAGGAGACCCAAGTTTCAGGATTCTTATTATATTCCTTCTTTCTAAGCGTCTTATCGCGTCTAGGAACTCGTTACGCTTTTTTCCCTTCATAACCTGAAAGTTTTGAAGCATCTCATTTAAGGGCACACCGCGTTTTCCAAAGTCTGTGCCTTTCTTATGAAGATGCTTGACTATTGCGCGTTCCAGTGCTCCACATCTCCATGTGGTGTTCCGAATAAGGACTACAATTGCTTTAACTAGCCTCTGCGTTTCTCCACTGTTCCCTTTTATTGCCACCATAACGCTCAATCAACTATTATATTTCAGTCTTTTTTAGTGTTACGTTCGAAAAGCTTTCAAGCCAGAAACTCAGAAGGTTTAGCGGCGAAAACCAACATGTTTAGAGGACAGGTGGGACAAGTATATGTCGCACGCATCTTTGAAGACGAGGACTTGCCGGACGCAATTCTAAGAGGAGTTAAAGAAAGCAAAGTTAGAGCAGGCTTTTTCATAGTCATTGGAAGCTTGAAGAAGGCTACACTTGGCTACTACAAGGATGGAAAATACGAGAATGTCGAACTGGAAGGCCCGCTTGAAATTGCATCGGGAATGGGAAACATAGCTGTTAATGAGGCAGGGGAACCAATGGTTCATGCACACATTGTTGTCTCAGATAGGAAAGGGGTAGCTTCTGGAGGACATTTGATGAAGGGGTCACCTGTGGGAGCAACTGCAGAACTTGTGATCGTTGAGAGTGTGGGCGTGGATCTGGTTCGAGCTCGTGATGAGAAAACGGGTCTTAATCTTTTGAGGCTAGGCTAAGGGCTTTTTCAAATATATTCCATGGGCGCTTCCGTAGTAGTTTTCAAGCAGCCCAACTTTTTTGTACCCCAACTTTGTGTAAAGATTCAGAGCAGCGACGTTGTCTTCCCTAACCTCAAGGTGACATGTTTTAACGTTTTTCTCTTTGAAGATCTTCTCAATTTCCTGCATAAGCCTTGATGCTACTCCCTTGCGCCGGTGTTCAGGAGCTACGTCAAGAGTTACTATGTGTCCGTTGAGAGCGTTTCTGGAAAAGTAAGTTGTTCCAATAATGAATCCTAAAAGCTTGCTATTTTCTTTGGCCACTAAGCTGATGGAATTGTAGTCAGCTAGGAGGTAGGCTATCTGCTTTTTGGAAAAAGCTTCGTTTTGAAAGCATTTTTCCTCGATTTCACATAGTTTGTCCAAATCTTGGCTTAACGCAGTTTCTATTGTCATAGCCATTTGCAGCATCTACATTATGACTAACATCATAAAGCAGATTTAGGTCTTTTCTAATCCAGAATCGGTCGTTTCGTCGCTACCTAAGCTTGTGATTGCTTTTATTCCAAGCCATTGTTGAGCAGCAAATCCCAAGATGAATTTGAACCAGAGAGTTAGTAGTCTTAATATTACCGTGACGGTGAAGCTTGTCTCGGCAGGTACACCGAACCATACAAACAGGGTAAACAAGGTCATTTCTGGTATGCCAACCTCAAAAGGAATTCCCACTGGTATGGATTTTACGGCTGCAAAGACTGAGCATATGACTAGAATTACGCTCAAGCTTATAGCCGTGTATCCAACAGACATAAATGAAAGATAGAAGGTTAATATGACCAAAATCCATGACGTGGCACTAAAAAATGATGCAATGAACACTGTTTTCGGTGCACGGGCAAATTCTTTCATCGCGCAGTGAAATATTTTGGCAGCTTCCATCATCTCGCCTTTCACCTTCGAAAGCTTCCAGTGTCCTTTTGTGATGCGGTCAACAAAGCTCACTACTGAGCTAACTATCCACAAAGTCCATTTCTCTTTAACACACAGTAGCAAAAGCAAAAGCAGAAAAACAAATGTCAAACTAACAAGCGTTAATATCAAGACAAGCATTGCACCAGAAAGCAGTCTTTCCACAAGAAGCAAGGTTGCGCCAGCAAGGAGCGTAGCGATATTTATAGTCATGCCTATTAATCTCTGAACAACAAGAGACGCTGTGGCTTTTCCCATCGATCCCTCTTGGTCTCGCGTTACAAGGTAGACCTTAGAGATCTCACCGCTCAACGACTCTGCGGGAACAAGGATATCTACAAATGTGCCGAAAAGCACGTAAAGTAAAGTTTTGCCAACAGAGATCTTTACGGATAGGAATTTCAGCAGAGAATGCCACGCAAGCGTGAAAAAGAGCGTATCCAAAAGTACGACAACAAGTCCTATTATGAAGAACACGAGGTTTGTGCGTTGCAAGCTTGCGATAATGGAGATGTCTGCGTTGAACATGTACCTGTAGACCAGGATGTAGACAACGAAGGCAAGTAGCCCTACGATAATGAAGAGACCAGTTTTCCACGTAATGTTGTATCTAGCTGTCATTTGCATCCGCACCTAAGTGAGAAGGCGCCAAGAAGCAGATGCAAAGGCTGCTTTTCAGATTTAGCCTCCATGTCAGGGCTTTCCACGTCAAGCCTCCGTGTCCGAAGATTTAATTGTGTTAGGATATTAATGTTTAATCGGTGTCACGGTTGGAATTGAAAGGTGTTCATTTTCTGCTGACATACAAATGCGACTTGCAATGTGATCACTGCTCTGTTTGAAGTAGCCCAGCGGTTTTGGTCGAGAGATTCAATTTGCCTCATGATGATGCCTACGCGGATGCGTGCCACTTATGTTATGCAGCCCGTTGCATCTTGCGCAGAAGGTTTCCGCAAATATTGGCTCCTGACCAGATGTATGGCGGAGCGCCCAAAGCATCGGAACATGTCTAAAGTTTTCCCTTTATCTGAAGCTTCTGCAAGGCTTTATAGTAGGCGAAGGCGCCCAGCAACGCGAAAGGCACACTTGAAACAATCAGTTGCACGACAACAAACGGCTGGATTGGGATTCCAGTGAATACAAAGTCTCTCAGAGCTTCGGCTGCTATGCTTAGCGGGTTCGCCGAAGCAACAGTAACAAGAGCTGACGGAAGATACTGCTGCATAACGCTTTGGGGGTAGTAAACAGTGCTTAGGGTAAGAAGCAGAACTTGAAGAAGCTGCTGGTAGGCAAAAAAGAATTCACCATGTGTCGAGGCTAATGCCGCGAGTGCTGCGGCTATGCCTGCCAAGCCTATGGCAAGTATGAAAAAGAATGGTAGCAGGATAAGTGTATTCAGCACTGCCTGAGCTGGAAGAACTAGAAGCGCTACGATAAGCAGCGAAGACGAGTACACCATGGCTGCAAGGCTTCCTGCTATTAGGTAGGCAGCTACGACTCCAAGGTTGCTGATAGGCAATGAAAGATAGTACTGTATGACCCCTTCTCTGAAAGCTAGCCATATCCTTCTGCCAGTGTCCATGGATCCCATGAAAAGCCCCATGACGACCACGGCAGGAGCGAAGAAGGCGAAGTAGTTAACGGTCATTAATCCCTTGTAAACTAATCCGATGACAAGCATGTCCGAGAGGTTTAGGCTCAGCAGAACCGCCATCAGCCATTTCGTGCGGAAGAAGTATGAGAAGTCAGTGCGTGCCAGCTGCAGTATGCGCCTTATCTCTGTCATCCGCTTTTAACTCCTTCCACGATCCGCTGCATCAACATTGCACTTAGCCCAAGTGTGCTGACTGCGAGAGCGGTCAAGACTGCAATAGCTATCTGTGGGTTCACCAGCATGTTTGGATCAAAGCCGAGAAAGAATCTGACAAGGTCTGATCCGTATGTTAAGGGGCTAAATGCCGCGGCGCCAGCGTATGATGCTGGCAGAAATATCATCGGGTAAAGCACTGTGCTGAAACGGATTATCATTGTGCTTAATGCGGTGACTATGGCTGTGTAAAGATCTGCGGAACGAAAAGCGATGAACGAGAGTCCAAGCATGAGGCCTGAAACTCCGAAGCCTAGCCAAAAAAGCGTAGCGACAGCGGATAAAGCGGATATGGGGGTGAGGTTTCCAATTATTGATAAGGTGACAGAGAGCGGAACGGTTAGCATTAGCGCTAGCTCGACTCCTCCTTGAAGCGCAACTGTTAGGAAGAGCTTCCATCGGGGTATTGGAAGGCTGAGAAGGTATGGCAGACGCCCTTCGTGAGCGTGTTCAACAAAGTGGCGTCCTGTGTGCGAGCCTATTTCAAAAGTCATCATAATAACGAAGCCTACAGCATAGAACTGAAGATAATCTGCCATCGAGGTCACTAGACGTGAAATCAGCGCGCCATAGACGGTGAGCTGGATGCCGAAAACCACCCATTCCATAACTATCCATATAGGAGGGTTAAGCTCCTGCTTAAGGTCGAACCAGATAAGTCTTAGTATGGTGCTCAAGTGGCTGTCGCTCCTAATGCTCGTCCTGTAAAGTGGAGGAATACGTCGTCAAGCGACGGCTCGGTTACTCTTACGGATACCACCTTCACGCCTTTCTGATAGCAGATGTTCGTCATTTTTGGCACCCATTCCTCAGCCATGGAAACATAAGCTCGCAGGTGATTTTCTTCCTCCTTGGTAACGCGGAAAGTGCCTTCTAGGTTGCCAAGCGCCTCGGCTACATCCTTGCTGTCTTTAGCCTCAAATTCGAGTTCAACGATGTCTCCTCCCGCGATGCTATCTTTTAGGCTTTGAAGCGTGTTGCAGGCTACTTTAACGCCTTTATCCAGAATGGTTATCCGGTCAGCCAAGTATTCGGCTTCGCGAACTTCATTAGTTGCTACAAGAATTGTTGAGCCATCTTCGCGAAGCTTGCGTATGTGATCCCAGATTATTCGTTTTCCCCGCAGATCAACTTGGCTTGACGGTTCGTCGAAAATGGCTAGCTTCGGGCGCTGAACAAGAATCTTGGCGACTTCAAGACGTTTAGCTTGCCCTCCAGAAAGATGCATAAACAGTTTTCCACGCGCATCCCACAGTTCAAGATCCTTTAGTATCTCCTCTATCAATGTCTCCCGTTTGTCTCGTGGGACACCGCATATGGTAGCGTGAAACTGGAGGATTTCGATGGGCTTATGCCGCCAGAAGCCTCTTGCGTCTTGGAAGGAGATGCCGAGCACTTGGCGGACTTTGGTTGATTGGTTGACGACGTCAAAGCCCATCACGCTGGCTTTTCCTGACGTAGGCTTAAGGACCGTAGAAAGTATCAGCAGCAACGTGGTTTTGCCTGAGCCATTTGGGCCTAAGAGAACCATGATTTCGCCCTCATCCAGAGTGAAGTCTAGTTCTCTCAGGGCTTTCGTTTTGCCGTAAAGCTTTGTCAGCTTCTCTGTTTCAATTGGGTGCATAAGGTTTCCACAAAAATAGTGCAAGTCAAATATTAAAACAATGCGAAGCAAGCTAAGAAGCTATAAAAGTGCCTAGCCATAATAGTTTTGGAGGCTGCTTGATGCTGACACGTGAAGAAGCTTTAGAACTAATCAAGAAACATGTTTCGAAGAGAAACGTTGTTTACCACATGGTTGCGGTCGAGGCAATAATGCGAGGCGTAGCCAACTACTTCGGAGAAAACGAGCAAACATGGGGTTTGCTTGGGCTGCTGCATGACATTGACTACGAGCAAACTGAAGCCACACCGGAGAAGCACACGCTTGTCGCCGATGGGATTTTGAAGGGACTCGTGTCTGACGAGCTTGTCAAAGCAGTGAAGACTCATAATTTTCGCTATACTGGAGTTGCTCCGGAAAGCTGCATGGAAAAGGCGCTTATCGCTAGTGACGCCATCTCAGGACTTCTAGTGGCATGCGCGCTTGTTATGCCAAGCAAAAAGCTGGCTGACGTAAAGGCTGAAACAGTTGCGAAAAAGTTTAAGGACAAGGATTTCGCGAGAGGTGCCGAAAGAGAAAGAATCCTAATATGCGAAGAAATCGGCATTCCCAAAGAAAAATTCTTTGAGATTGCATTAGAAGCCTTGAAGAAATCAGCCTCCCAGATAGGTCTCTAACGTCAGAGCCGCCTCGACTGTAACTACAATTTTTTATAACCGCGAAGCTTTAAAGAAGTAAGCTGAGAGAGGAGAAGCTACCTTGGCTGACACAATCAGAGATATAGAGCTCAAAAAGATCCATCCAAGCAAGCTTAATCCACGCTTGGAGATTAACATTGAACGACTCAACGAGCTTGCAGCAAGCATACGTGAGGTTGGCTTGCTTGAACCCATCATCGTTAGACCTTCAAACGGCGAGTTTGAAGTTGTAGTTGGGGAGCGCCGTTACAGGGCAGCACAGCAAGCAGGACTTGACAAGATTCCCGCTATTATAAGGAATTATAGTGACGATGAAGTGGTGCAGCTTAACCTTATCGAGAACATTCAAAGAGACGACCTAAGCGCGATTGAAAAGGGCAAAGTCTGCAAATATCTCTTGGAAAACTGTCCGGAAAAATATCCTTCCGCATCTGTGGTAGGCGCGAAAATCGGCGTCAGCGGCACCGCAGTTTCGCTTTGGTTGCGATCAGTCGAGGTTGTGCCCGAAGAAGCCCAGAAGTACGTGGCGCCAGCAGATCTTTCGGGACAGATTCCGGAGGGCAAAATCGACTACGCAACAGCGATCAAGGTTGGGCGCGCAGTTGAAGATACTGAGAGAAAGGTTGAGGTAATTCGTAAGCTGGCTGAAAAACATCTTCCATCCAAAGCGAAAACAGAGGTTGTCAAAAAGGTAGCCCGTGAGCCGGAGAAGCCTGTTGAAGAGATAATTGAAGAAGCTGCTGAGATGCCTTGCGAGATGAGGTTCCCCGCTGAGGACAAGGAAAAGCTACTCAATGGCTTGAAAAAGCAGATTTCAATGGTAAACATGCCTGACCCCAAAGTGAAGGCCGGCACACTAGTTCATGCAACAGTCTGGGAGCCGCATATTGCAGATCTGCGCGTCACCGAAATAGAGCGGAAGCGGCTAAAGTATTTTGATGAAGAAGACGCAAAAAGAGAAGGCGGCTTCACACTTGCTGAATTTAAGGCGAAGTGGAAAGCGAAGTATGGAGAATGGGACGATAACCAACTTGTCTACGTGATCCATTTTGAAAAAGCATGATAAGTGATTCTGACTAGCTGATCACCGCGTATTCTTTCTTGCTTTTTACCCCTATTCCAAGTTCGCTGGCTCGCTGGATCTGTGTGTAAGCCCAAGGATCATCATGCAGGCTTGATCCTTCGTAGCTTTTCATAGTTTCTATGGCTTCGACGTCTATGGCTACGCGGTCTCCGGAGGCAAGCACGAGGTTTGGTTGCCGTAGCTCTCCGCATGCTGGTCCGCCGTTTATGAAACATTTGCGTCCGTCCATGATTATTAGGTTAGGATGGACGATAAGATTGAGGTCTGCAATTTTTTCTTGCAGATTTCTTGCGTGTAAAAGCATTCTCTCGCTAGGCTTCACAAAGCCTACGGCCAGCTTTAGGCTTAGCGTGAATTTCGCCCACTTATGCGTTTTCATGCAACACGCGTAGACAAGTTTCCTCTTACCTATGGCTTTTTCTGGTAGACTTACTTTTTTGAGGTATCTGCCTCCAGTGCTGATTTTGATCCAATTGCCTTCATCAAAGGGCACGACCTCGGCTCCTGCGGACTCGGCTTTCTTCAGCATGCCTGTGTCTTCAAGAACCTTGCGTGTGCAGAGCGAAAACATCGAGGATTCGCCCAGGATTACTTTGGAAGCCCCATGTTCATAGAGCAATTCGATTATGGCTTTGACGAAGTTGGGGTCGCTGGATGCTGGCGGCTGGTCTCCTGTGTTAAAGTTGGGCTTCACTAGGACTTCATCGCCTTTTTGGACGGCTTTTTCGAATCCGCCCAGCAGTTCCACGGACTTAAGGATGGTTTCTTTGATGTTGTGTGAGGCTGTGATTTTGCTTACCAGCGTTAAGCCATCTTTCTGGAAGGGGTTTGTTGCTACTTCACCGATTCCGCTGAAAGTCGACACTGCAGCCACTTGACAAAAAAGGTGTAAAACTCCGATTTTAGCCTTTTCCACAAGTTTGACAACAGGTTTGTTCCTTATTAAGTAAAATATGCAAAAACATATATCGCCTCAAACATGATACCTCTCTTACTGCAGTTTTTCGCTAGAAAAATCATGATGGATGAGGAAAAGTGAAAGACGATTTCATTTCTGAAAACAAAGAAACCGTGAGTTCAAGGTTTTTCGTGTTTTCGCTCGGCGTATCCAACTTTGCAATTAGCGCAATGCCTTTACTGGTCTCGCTTCTCCTTGTCGACATCGGCAACACCTTTGGCACAGACGTCGGTCTAACTTCGCAGATGAACACTGCCCATTCTGTTGCCGCCGTGCTTTTTGCGCTGTTAATAAGCGCGTGGAGCATGCGATCTAGCTACCGGTTTCTGCTTGTTATAGGCCTCGTACTCAGCAGCGTATCCGCGCTAGGATGCTTCCTAGCCCTAGATTTCCCAACCATGCTTCTACTTTACGCAGGAAGCGGAGCGGGCTATGTCATGGTTTACTCGATGTCTTTAGCATTAGTAGGCGAGCATCTAGCATTGGAGAAAAGAGCAGGCGCCATAGGCTGGGTTGTCGCGTGCGGAGCCATAGTCTATTTTGTGGGTGCACCGCTGATTGCTGTGGCCGCAAGCTATGGAGGGTGGCGTTTCCCAGTTGCAGCCTTCATCATTCCCGCTCTGCTGGTAAGCCTTATGTTGGCTTTGATTAGTCTCCCATCAACCAGAAGCCAGCCTACCCCGCGTTCTGTCGATTGGCGTAGCTCTTTGAAAGGTTTTAGAGAGGTCTTTTCCAATCGCTCTGCACTGGCTTGTTTCGCTGGGGATTTCTTCCGCGCGAGTTCCTTTGTGATTATATTAGTTTATGCAGCATCTTTTGGCAGGGAAAGGTTTCTGCATTCACGAGAAGTCGCCTCGATCATAGTGCTGATAGCTGCTTTATGCTACACCATCGGTAGCTTGGCGTCTGGCCAGTTTGTGAAGAGGTTTGGCAGAAAGGAGACGACGGTTTTGAGCGCTTTTCTCGCAGGATTGCTTGGCGGCTCTTATGTTTTCATGCCTTATGAGGCGGTTTATTTGCCGTTGGTTTTTGCTGCAAGCTGGTTTTTCGGGATGGTCACCTCTTCCGCAAGTAGCCTTTCTCTTGAGCAGATCCCAAGCCTTCGAGGGACGATGATGTCTATAGACTCGGCTGCAGTAAATCTCGGCTCCGCATTCGGCACAGCTATTGGAGGGATTGTGCTGCTCTTGCTTGACTATGAAGGCTTAGGGGGTATTTTGGGAACGATGGGAGGGATCTCGGCGCTGGTGTTTCTTCTCTTTTCAAAGGATCCAACATGCAACCAGCAGACAACCCAGACCCAGCATTAGCCTTCCGCATTCACCTCTAGTCAAACAACATAAAAGATGCAACAAGAAAATCAAAGCAATCACAATCCAGATATCTGGAGCCACCCCAATGGCCGTCTATATATAAGGGGGTTAAAAACAGTTTCAAGGTTAAATCACATATCTATCTGTTTTCTCGAAATTCTTAACAATCTCCATTACGCGTTTCCGTGCCCTCACCACCTCTAGTGGAACGTCTTTCAACAAAGCCCAAGGGCTCTTCTTCGCAATGTCGCAGACCACGTGTTCTTCGCCGAAGCATTTTCTCGCAACCTCGTAAACCAGCCTTCTGACATCAAGCTCTGAATACTCGCCTAACGCATGTAAATACTCGTGAAGCAGCAGATTGTAAACTAAAGCGTTAACAACAAGCTTTGACTGCACAGTAGCCTCAACAATTTCCACGAGTACGCGGTTAAGCACAATGTTATTCGTCCCAACTGAGTGATAGGCGCCAAGCTGGATAGGAAGATCGTCGAGAAACAGCATCATTCCGCCTCTACGCTTTCCTAACGAAGCCGCCACAGAATCCTTGACAATCTCCCATACCTCACCATAGCTCTTCACCTCCTCCAAGCGTCTTCGAAACCGGTCAACAGCTGACGCGTCTAATTCGCTCAAACACAACCGCTCAGCGATTCTGCATTCACAGGCATATTATATAAAGATGAAAACAACCTCTCTCAGTTCACGAAACTGGATTACAAATCCATAACTTTCTAATATGCACGAAGATTTTTAAACACAGCACGCATATCATTACGAAAAGTGAATCCCATGAAAATCAAAAGTATAATCGGAATATGGCTCACATTCATAATGCTGGCTGGCATCGCACTACCAACAATAGCAGACACCTTGACCGCACCAGACTTTGCAAAAGAAAGCTGGGAGAAAACAATCGACTACTTCGACTACGCCAGAGCCTATGCGCTTCTCCACGGAATCCCCACGCCCTCAGGCTTCAGCAACTGGCATGCGCCAATGTACATGACCTACGTCAACACGAAGGGACTGCAGATGCTGTATGCTGGATTGATAAACGTAAGCTTCGGCGGAGCACTTACACTTACCATACCCATGCAGACAGTGATGATGCACTACAAAACCGAAAACACAAGTCAAGACGTTCTAATAGCATCAAGCTTCCTCATGCTCCTCGCATTCAACGAAACCGGATCTACGCTGTATACAGGCTCACCTGACATAAACGACAGACTCTGGTCTTCATTCAGCATGGGCTTCAACTTCGGCAACTTCACAGGCGAAAACTTCCCAGCCCTACACAGCAAAACAGAAATCACGCCGTTAACACATTCCGATGACAACCTCACATGGACATGGGGCATGAGATACACAAATCTTACCTCAATATGGTGGCGCACCTACATAACCCCAACAAACCCGCACTTCGAAAATAGTTTCCCAATGGCAATCGCCACCTACGACGAACTCAACTTTACCTACAAGCTCACGATATCGCCTGAAACCCACACAGCAACGTTAAGCCAGAACTACGTGATAGGCAGAGTAAGAGACCTATGGCACTTCGGATGGTTCATCATCCCATGGTGCTTCCACTACAACAGCACCGGATGCTACCAAGGAAACGAATGGAAATCAAACATAACCGTCCACGACTTTCTAAAGATACACGAAATCAAAATGAGCATAGTAAACTTCCAGACATCAGTCATGCTTCAACGCGAAACCAGCAGCATCTCAGCAACCGGACAAAACGTGACAGACAACGACGTAATGGTCAGCGACTCCCACATCTCCACTTACGCGGAGAACGAAAGAATCTTCGACACAATTTTCGGCACCAAAAAAACCTACAACCTCTACAACTACACCAAAGACCCAACCGAAACCACATACGACACGTACAACGCAACCTCGCGAACATGCAAAATCAACGGCTTCGCAGGCAACACCGCACTGTTTGACTCGCACATAAAGCTGATGAAATACCTTCCATACCTCGTAGGCAACATGCGCCCACAACTCTACGATAAAGCCAAAGACCGAATAACCAACATGACCAAAGCCAACTACTTCTATCTCATCGGCTATCCAACCTACAGCGGTTACAGAGTAGAACACGACCCAACGCTTAAGGTATACTTAACCACTTCAGAAACAGAGGAAAAACCGTTCCTCGGCGCATTCCTAATAATCGCCATAGCAGGATCAATACTAGTGTTGGTGCTGGCAGTGCTTCTCGTGCGCCGAAAGAAACCTCAACAACCAAAACTGCAGTCTACTTAACCAACCCAAAACCCACACTTTTTTCTCTCTGTATGTTCCAATGTCGGAAGCAGATATTTCTATGCAAAGCTGGGCTTAGATTTCCCCATCTTCCTATCCAAACATGCCTTAACAAACCCATAATACTCTGGATCAGGTCGCTGCGGTCGGCTTTTGAATTCGCCGTGAAACTGCGTAGCAAAGAAAAAGAAATGACTAGGAAGCTCCAGAATCTCCATTCTTCTACCATCCACACTTTTCCCAGAAAAAACTAAACCATTCTTCTCCAGCTTCCGCAGATACTTCAGGTTCACCTCAAACCTGTGACGATGCCGCTCATAGATTTCTTCTTCCTTGTAAAGGGTATGCGCCATCGTGTTGGGCTTAATAAGGATTTTATGAGCCCCAAGCCTCATTGAGGCACCTTTTATTTCCACCTTTCTCTGTTCAGGCATCAAATCAATGACTGGGTAAGGTGATTTAGGGTTTATCTCAGTGCTGTTGGCTTCCTTCAAACCGCACACGTTACGCGCAAACTCGACCACCGCAAGCTGAAAGCCGTAGCAGATGCCTAAAAAGGGAATTTGGTTTTCCCGTGCATATTTGACTGCAGCTATCTTGCCTTCTGTTCCACGTGGACCAAAACCGTAAGGGATGAATATTCCATCAAAATTTTTCAGAACCTCAACCTTCTCCGGATTTTTCTCAAAGCTTTCAGATTCTATGTACTGCATGCAGACCTTGGCTTTGCAGGCTGCACCGCCATGTTTCAGAGCCTCATTCATGCTTACGTAGCTATCAGCCAGCCCTGCATACTTGCCTACTAACGCAATTCTCACCTCATGCTCGGGATGCAACACCGTGTCAACAAACATCTTCCATTTGCTGAGATCGCGTTTGCAGTCCGTATAGCAGAGCCTTTTGCAGATGAACTCACTCATACCTTGCTCGTCAAGGATAAGCGGCACCTGATAGACGGTCTCAACATTGTAGGAGCAGAACACAGCGTTTTCCGGAATAGTCCCGAACAGAGCTATTTTTCGCAGAACCTCAGAATCTATCATTTCAGGGCTTCTTGCCACAATTATGTCAGGCTGTATACCAATTCTCCTAAGCTCGTTAACGCTATGCTGAAGCGGCTTCGTTTTCATCTCCTTCGTAACATCCAAGACAGGCACAAGCGCCACATGCACGTACAAAGTGTTTTCGTAGCCTTCCTCCAACCGCATCTGCCGGATCGCTTCAAGAAACGGCAGTCCCTCGATGTCTCCAACAGTCCCGCCTACCTCGGTTAAGACCATGTCTGCTCCTGATTCCTTGCCCACGGCACGTATGCGACTCTTAATCTCGTTAGACACGTGCGGAATAATTTGCACGCATCTACCTAAGAAGTCGCCGCGTCGCTCCTTCTCAATAACCGCCTTATAGACCATTCCGGTGGTAAGATTGTTCTCCTTCCTCAAGTTAAGATCAAGAAAACGCTCATACCAACCCAAATCCAGATCGGTCTCGCCGCCGTCATCCGTGACATAGACTTCTCCATGCATGTACGGGTTCATAGTCCCTGCATCAACGTTCACGTAGGGATCAATCTTTATCACGTTAACCTTCAAGCCGCGGGACTGAAGCATCTTTCCGATGGATGAAGTTAAA